>NZ_JAMYQW010000108.1:0-501 GCF_040321085.1 Mesorhizobium sp. M0522 | reverse complement strand
GACATTGAGGTCGATGGTTTCTATTTTCTGATGTCTGAACCAGGCGTCGAAGACACCGTCTGTGGCGGTGGGCCTGAAGGCGACGGATTTTCCTGTGAAGGCCCTGCACAAACGCATGGTGCGGCCAAGAATGGAGACGAAGCCATGCTGCTGTACGCGGCGGATGAGATCGCCCTTGGCGTATTCGAACGGCTCGACCGTTTCGCGATAAGGGCGCAGCGATGCCCAGTAGCGATCGAGCGGCACGCCGCCGTCCAGCGCATCGTGGGGACGCTGGGCGTTGTAGACATGGCGCCACTGGTCGAATGCGTCCTGGGCCTTGGCGAGATCGGCGAAGGGCGGTCCCTGCAGCGCCTCGGCCTTGAGCGAGCGATGGAAGCGCTCGTCCTTGCCGAGGGTCTGGGGATGGCAAGGCCTGGAGTGGCTGACGGCGATGCCGGTTTCGATCAGCCAGACGGTGAGCAGCGTGAAGTCGTTGCGGCCGCCATCGCCCCAGGGCGG
>NZ_JAMYQW010000107.1:0-574 GCF_040321085.1 Mesorhizobium sp. M0522 | reverse complement strand
TGGAGTGCGCCCCTCGGACCGGACAGGGTCAAGCCGCAGTTTTGACCATCTGCCGGGCGTGTTGGTCCTCGAACTGTTGCGGGCTGAGATAGCCGAGCGCTGAGTGCAATCGGCGGGTGTTGTAAACCTCATCAATGAAGCGGGGAAGGTCCTCAGCGACGTCGGCGAAGGTTTCGTAGGCCATCGGATAGACGGCTTCGACCTTCATCGTCTTCATGAAGCTTTCCGCTTTCGCATTATCGTAGGGATTGCCGCGCCGGCCCATCGATCCAATAAGATCGTGCTCGGCGAGAACGTTGCGGTAGAGGAGTGCGGCATATTGCGACCCTCGGTCCGAGTGATGGACGCAGCCCGGCGGGGGTTTTCGTCGTTCGATTGCCGCCTTCAATGCTGCAACGGTCAAGCGCGCGTCGATCGACCGACCGATGGCGTAACCAACGACCTTGCGTGACCAGGCATCCAAAATGACCGCGACGTAGACGAAGCCCGCCGCAATCGTCACGTATGTTATGTCGCTCACCCAGAGCTGGTTCGGGCCGTCGGGTGTCACGTTCTTCGCCAGGTTCGGGAAGAT
>NZ_JAMYQW010000106.1:0-604 GCF_040321085.1 Mesorhizobium sp. M0522 | reverse complement strand
GCGCCACGGGATGTTTTGACCAGGCGAGGGTTGGCCGCATCAGCCTCCAGCTTTCGGCGCAAGCGCATGATTAGGACATCGATACTTCGATCGTACACCTCTTCTCCACGCACACGGCTCGCGAGCAAAAGCCGTTCTCTGGATAGCACGTTGCGGGGGTTCTCCAGAAATGCGATCAAGAGATTGAACTCACATGCGGTAAGCTTGACCTCGCCACGCTCCGCACAGATCAGTCGCCGCTGCTTCACGCTGAGCTTCCAGGCCCCAAAGCGAAATGAGCGCTGCTCTCTGGTTCGCGGACTAGAAATGCGCTGGCGTAGCGCTACTCGAATGCGGGCCAAGAATTCGCGCATCCCGAAAGGCTTGGGAATGAAATCGGTTGCGCCGAGCTCCAGTGCAACCACTTTTTCCGCCTCATCAAGCCGGTCGCCGCTGATCACTATGATAGGAACATCCGATTTTGTCGCCAGATTGCGGACGATCGCAAGTCCATCCTCCCGGCCTAGGTTAAGGTCAACAACCACGAGATCGACTGGCTCACGTGAAAGAACATAGTCAAACTGCTTGCTATCGTGGACTGCGGTTACCTTCAGGGCATGCATCG
>NZ_JAMYQW010000105.1:0-644 GCF_040321085.1 Mesorhizobium sp. M0522 | reverse complement strand
TCGACATGCCGATCATCCCGGTGATCCACCTCACGACACCGCATCTGCGCACGTCTGGCTTCGAGGGCGAGACCGAGGGTGAGTTCTCTGCGCGGTTGCTCAAGGAGATCGAGGAAACAATCCTGCGCGAAGGTCCAGAAACCATCGCCGCCTTCATCGGCGAGCCTCTGATGGCTGCGGCAGGCGTGCTCGCACCACCCGCCGGGTATTGGCAAGGCGTAGAGGCGCTTTGCCGCAAGTACGATATCTTCCTTGTAGCGGATGAGGTCGTGAATGGTTTCGGACGTTTGGGTACCATGTTTGGATCCACCTATTATGCATTCAAACCTGACATCATGGTGACCTCGAAACAGCTGACGTCTTCTTACATGCCGCTTGCAGCGATCCTCTTTACGGAGGAAATCTACAACACTATCGCTGACAACACCGCAAAGATCGGAACGTGGGGTCATGGCTACACGACGACTGGGCATCCGGTCGCAACTGCGGTCGCCCTCGAGAACCTCAAGATTATTGAGGAGCGAGACCTGATCGGCAACTCGGCGCGAGTGGGAAAGGTTTTCATGGAGAACCTGCAGCGGCTCATGGACCACCCACTTGTGGGTGACGTCCGCGGCGTGGGCCTTATGGCAGCGGTCGAGATG
>NZ_JAMYQW010000104.1:0-653 GCF_040321085.1 Mesorhizobium sp. M0522 | reverse complement strand
CGCAGGAATACGAAATCCGCCGCATTGCGGCCAATGTCGGCGGCCGTGGCCGGCGCGAACGAAA
The DNA here is from genome assembly GCF_040321085.1 of Mesorhizobium sp. M0522. NCBI lineage: Bacteria > Pseudomonadati > Pseudomonadota > Alphaproteobacteria > Hyphomicrobiales > Phyllobacteriaceae > Mesorhizobium > Mesorhizobium sp. M0522. The sequence continues at coordinate 589 of NZ_JAMYQW010000104.1, read as the reverse complement.
CATGCGCCGCGCTCAGCGCAGGCGTGTCGTTCAAGCCGTCGCCAACCATCAGAACCCGGTGTCCCTCTTTCGCCAGGGTTTCGATGCATTCGACCTTGCCGGACGGCAGCAGGCACGGAACGAAGTCATCGATACCCAGCATTTTCGAGATTTCGCGGCAGGCGGCCGCGCTATCGCCCGACAGCATCTGAACCGACATCCCGGCATCGTTCAATCGCTCGATCGCCGCCTTGGCGTCGGCACGCAACGCATCCTCGAAATTGAAGGTCGCGACAACGATCCCGTCTTTCGTCAGGACCGTCCCGCCATAGCCATGTTTGCCTTCGCCGCCTGTGCGGGCCTTCCATCCAGCCCATCCGCGTCTGCCCAGCCGCCAGATACTTCCGACGTCAGTTGCTTCGATACCGAACCCCGGATGCTCGGTGACGGCATCGAATTTGTGCTGCCCGCCGCCAGCGGCAAGACCGGCTATGGCCTTTGAAAAGGGATGACGCGAATGCGCGGCCATGTCGGCCGCAATCGTCAGCATGGCCGGATCGATCGAGGCCGCATTGACGAGACGGGGCTGGCCGAGCGTGAGCGTGCCGGT
>NZ_JAMYQW010000103.1:0-700 GCF_040321085.1 Mesorhizobium sp. M0522 | reverse complement strand
CGTTCATGCCGCGGCGGAGGCCGCCGAGATCAAAAAGCGGGTAACGCCGCACACCCTGAGGCATTCCTTCGCCACACATCTCCTGCAGCAGGACGTCGACATTCGCGTCATCCAAGTTCTGCTCGGCCATGCCAAAATTGATACGACCGCGCTCTATGCCCATGTCGCCACCAAGACGATCCACACCGTGATGAGTCCGCTCGACCGGATCAGCCTGCTCACAGAGGGCGAGATACGACCGGACAGATAACGCGGCGACGGTGCGCCGCCCGTCCCTGGAGGTCGCCGACATCTTCCATCGCCATGGTGCCGCCTGGCGCGCGGCCCAGGCCGGCCACTTGAGCCTCGGCCAGCTGAAGGTGATGTCGGCGATCGAGACCTGCCGCACCGCGGCGCTTGGCGGTCATGTCGAGGCGTGCGAGGACTGCGGCCACAGTCGCATTGCGTATAACAGCTGCAGGAATAGACACTGTCCAAGGTGCCAAGGCGCGGCGGCAAGGGAATGGCTCGCCGCACGCGAGGCCGATCTCTTGCCGGTCGGCTACTTCCACATCGTCTTCACGCTGCCGGCCGAGATCGCCGACATCGCCTATCCCAACAAGGCGGTGATCTACGACCTGTTGTTCCGCGCCGCCTCGGAAGCGATGCTCACCATCGCCGCCGATCCAAAACATCTCGGCGCCCGCATCGGCATCACCGC
>NZ_JAMYQW010000102.1:0-762 GCF_040321085.1 Mesorhizobium sp. M0522 | reverse complement strand
CTATGCGATGAGCCTCCATGAGACGATCACCCATGGCGACCACGCCTATTTCGACGCGTCGGTGTCTCTGCTGTTCTTCCTGTTGATCGGCCGCACGCTGGATCACGTGATGCGCGCACGCGCCCGCACCGCCGTGAAAGGCCTGTCACAACTGGCCGCGCGTGGCGCCATGGTGCTGCGCGACGGTGGCGCACGCGACTATCTGCCGGTTGGCGAGATCGAACCGGGCATGCTGTTGCTGATAGCGGCCGGCGAAAGGATCCCCGTCGACGGCAAGATCACGCGTGGGACATCGGACGTCGACTGCTCGCTGGTTTCGGGAGAGAGCACGCCCAGAAGCGTGGCTCCAAACGATGCCGTCCAGGCCGGCGTGCTCAACCTTACCGGCCCGCTGACCATCGAGGCGACAGCCGCCGCGAAGGATTCGTTCCTGGCGGAAATGGTTCGGCTGATGGAAGCCGCCGAGGGCGGTCGCGCACATTACCGCCGCATCGCCGATCGCGTTTCAGCACTCTATGCTCCAGTTGTTCATCTCACCGCCTTCGTGACATTCCTTGGCTGGATGGCGGCAACCGGCGACTGGCATCGGGCGATAACCATCGCCATCGCCGTTTTGATCATCACATGTCCGTGCGCGCTCGGGCTCGCCGTGCCGATCGTCCAGGTGGTCGCCGCGCGGCGGCTGTTCGAGAACGGCATCATGGTCAAGGATGGTTCGGCCATGGAGCGCCTGGCAACGATTGATGCAGCGGTGTTCGACAA
>NZ_JAMYQW010000101.1:0-771 GCF_040321085.1 Mesorhizobium sp. M0522 | reverse complement strand
CGGGGCGCGCCAAGGTCATCGCTGACTGTCAAACCATTTCTGCAGAATTTGACGCACACAAGGCCGATCCGAGGCCAACTGGGAGTGCATACCAGCTTGGAATTGTGCGGAACCGTACGAAGTCGATTGCAAGCAACCAACCTGGTTGGCCGGGCATTAAATTTAGCAAAGCGTCAATGGGGGAAAGCATCGGGAGGAAGACCATGCTGCACGTTAACATGCCTCGCGAATTTGAGGTCGGCGATGAGGTTGCGCTGGCAGGTACCGTCGTCACGATTCTCCCCAGCGGGCGCGCCAGGGTGAGCATTCCTTCGTATGACCATCCTTATACGATTGATCCGCCACCCAAAGTCCGGGCCGGCGACCGAGTGATTCTTGTTGGGGACGTCACCCGCATCGAGCGCGGGGCGAACAAACTCACTGTGCGGATTGACTGCGGCGGGGTGATCACGGTCGACAAGTCGGCGATCACCCGGCTGAGAAAGCACCGCCGGACTTCAGCGGGTTGACGCTCCGGCGATACAACGGCCGGTGTCGGCGTAGGGAAGATGCCAGCGCCTTTGAACAGCCCAAGGGTGCGGCGCGGTCCAGCCGGATATGGAGCGGACGAACGGATAAGCGGGAGCTCGACGGCTAGGGCACGCGTCCAGCGTAGTGCGTCCCTGGCGTCTTCGGATTACTGGTGAAGCAAGTCAGACCTGGCCTATCGCAACCGCGCCTCACCTGCCGTCCAGCGTTCGGATTCGCGATCGTCGCTCTCGGCAACAGGCG
>NZ_JAMYQW010000100.1:0-780 GCF_040321085.1 Mesorhizobium sp. M0522 | reverse complement strand
GGAACTCGCTGTTGTCCAGCCACATGCGGTGCATGACGACCGCCAGGCGACGTGCGAGCGCGACTATCGCCCTGCGCAAGCCGCGCCGCTTGGCGACGTTCATCGCCCAGGCCTTCAGCCATGACCATTTCTTCACGTGCGTCAGCATGACTTGGGCTGCTTCATAGAGCAATGTTCGCATCATGCCGTCCCCGCAGAGTGAGATGCCTCCAACGCGCTTGCTTTCGCCGGACTCGTCGAGCTTCGGTGTCAGCCCCAGGATCGGCCCTACCGCCTTGGAGTTTCTGAACCGTTGTGGAATGTCGATCGTCGCGGTGTACGCGAGCGCCACTATGGAGCCGACACCAGGGACCGTCATCAAGCGCCGGCAGGTAGCATCGCCCCTGGCGATCGCCAGCACTTGTCTGTGCAGGTGCGCAAATTCCTCGCGCAGCTTCCGCCTGGCGGCCAGCAGTGGCTCCATGATCTGTTCGAGATCGGGCATGCATTCGACAAGCTCACGGATGCGGTCCTCGAACTTCGCCGTTCCCACGGCGCCGACCTTGAGCCCGAAGTTGCGCAGAAGACCGCGGATGTCGTTCTCGATCGCGATCGCCTTTTCCTGCAAGATCTTGCGGGCCGTCAGCAGCACCCGGCGCTTCTGGCTCGTCAGCGTCTTGATGTGCACCGGGCGGAATAGGTTGACCCGCATCATCTGGGCTATGCCGCGCGCATCATTGCGATCTGTCTTGTTCGGCTGCGCCTTCAGGAATGCTTTCACATGACGTGTTTCGATGCAGA
>NZ_JAMYQW010000099.1:0-810 GCF_040321085.1 Mesorhizobium sp. M0522 | reverse complement strand
AAAAATGGCTGCCAAAGACGTAAAATTCTCCCGCGACGCTCGTGAGCGCATGCTGCGCGGCGTCAACATCCTCGCCGACGCGGTGAAGGTCACGCTCGGCCCCAAGGGCCGCAACGTCGTCATCGACAAGTCGTTCGGCGCACCGCGCATCACCAAGGACGGCGTCACCGTCGCCAAGGAAATCGAGCTTGAGGACAAGTTCGAAAACATGGGCGCGCAGATGGTCCGCGAAGTTGCTTCGAAGACCAACGACATCGCCGGCGACGGCACCACCACCGCGACCGTTCTGGCACAGTCGATCGTCCAGGAAGGCCACAAGTCGGTTGCCGCCGGCATGAACCCGATGGACCTCAAGCGCGGCATCGACCTCGCCGTCGCCGACGTCGTCGCGACGCTGATCAAGAACGCCAAGAAGATCAAGACCTCGGAAGAGGTTGCCCAGGTCGGCACCATCGCCGGCAATGGCGACGTGTCGGTCGGCTCGATGATCGCGGAAGCGATGCAGAAGGTCGGCAATGAGGGCGTCATCACCGTCGAGGAAGCAAAGACCGCCGAGACCGAGCTTGAAGTCGTTGAAGGCATGCAGTTCGACCGCGGCTATCTCTCGCCCTACTTCGTCACCAACGCCGAGAAGATGGTTGCGGATCTGGAAGACGCCTACATTCTTCTCCACGAGAAGAAGCTCTCCAACCTGCAGGCCATGCTGCCGATCCTCGAGGCCGTCGTGCAGACCTCGAAGCCGCTGGTCATCATCTCGGAAGATGTCGAAGGCGAGGCCCTGGCCACGCTGGTCGTCAACAAGCTGCGTGG
>NZ_JAMYQW010000098.1:0-828 GCF_040321085.1 Mesorhizobium sp. M0522 | reverse complement strand
GCTTTCGTGAAGAGTTTCGGGCGCCGGCAGGCGTACGAAAGTCCCCGAGGAAGGAACCCGCGGGCCACAGTCGATGGGCTATGGGGATTTCGATTTGCGGCTGATGTCGGCGATGGCGCGGCCGAGGCTGGGAAGCGCTGGGATGAATGCGGACAGGCCGCTTCGTTGCGCCTCCGCGCGGTATTGCCGGCACGATGAACGGCTTGGCGCTGACCTTTCGGTCTCGGTGATCACCATGGACATGCGTGGGTCGGTTGCCGGAGGCTGAGTACCTACGGCTGAACGCTGGATCATGCCATGCCGGGTCATGGAGCGGTCTCCCGGTTCGTCGCGGTTGCGTCCGGCGGTCCGCGTGGCTGCCTCCAGCGTTCGAACGTCTCGATGACGATCATGCGTCCGCCGCAGCAGGGGCACGACGGGCGGAAGTCGTCCGGTTCGTCCGAGGTGTCGTCATTGGATGGCGCAGCGACGCTCAGCAGTTCACGGGCGCGCGCAAGGCTGGCCTTGCGGGCGGAGCCGGCGAGCAGGCCGTAGTGCCGGATGCGGTGGAATCCCTTTGGCAATACGTGAAGCAGGAAGCGGCGGATGAACTCGTCGGCCGCGAGCGTCATGACCTGCTGGCGGTCGGCGCCGTCACGGCGATAGTCCTTGTAGCGGAAGGTGACGCCGCTCTCGTCGAGGCGGATGAGGCGGCCGTTCGAGATCGCGACCCGGTGCGTGTAGCGCGACAGGTAGGCGAGCACCGCTTCCGGGCCGGCGAAGGGCGCCTTGGCATAGACCACCCAGCGCTTGTTCCGGACCGGCGACAGGTGCCGCAGGAAGGCCTGC
>NZ_JAMYQW010000097.1:0-855 GCF_040321085.1 Mesorhizobium sp. M0522 | reverse complement strand
TTGAGGCGTGAGCTTCGTTGGCAGCGTCGGTGAGGCTTTAATCGATCAGGGGTGACGGACGGCCATCGGCCTCCGAGCATGAAGTGTCAACCTTCAGCTTGAGAGGAGCATCCGATGACCGTCCCTACGCATCCATCCGGCAGCGCACTTGGCGAGCGCATGATCGAAGACATGTCCATGCGCGGCTTCACCGAGGATACGCGCCGAGACTATATCCGTTGCGTGAAGGCGTTTGCAGCCTTCATCGGGCGCTCGCCTGATACCGCGACGGCTGAGGATCTGCGGCGTTTCCAATTACACCAGACCGAGAGCGGCATGCGGCCGCCGGGGATCAACAGCGCGGTCTCGGCGCTGCGCTTCTTCTTCACCGTGACGCTCGACCGGCCCGATCTCTCGCGCCGTCTCACCGTCATCCGCCAGCCACGCAAGCTGCCGCTGGTGCTGAGCGTCGAGGAGGTGGCGCGGCTGCTCGAAGCCGCACCGGGACCGAAGTACAAGGCGGCGCTTGGCACGGGCTACGGGGCGGGGTTGCGGGTGTCGGAGATCGTGGCGCTCAAGGTGAGCGACATCGATTCGACGCGCATGCTGATCCGCGTCGAGCAGGGCAAGGGCCGCAAGGACCGCCACGCCATGCTGTCGCCGCAGCTGCTCGGGCTTCTGCGCGCCTGGTGGCGCGAGGGCAAACGCCGCGGCGTGATGCTGCCGCAAGGCTGGCTATTTCCGGGTCGCAGCCCGATCACGCCGCTCTCCACGCGGCAGATGAACCGCGCCGTTCATGCCGCGGCGGAGGCCGCCGAGATCAAAAAGCGGGTAACGCCGCACACCCTGAGGCATTCCTTCGCCACACATCTCCTG
>NZ_JAMYQW010000096.1:0-978 GCF_040321085.1 Mesorhizobium sp. M0522 | reverse complement strand
TTTTTTGAAGGCCGGGAAAGCAGTTTTCGACGGCTTGGTATGGCATCGACCGGCATGACCGGCCGATCCGCCGATTTTAGACAGACTCCTCCTCATGCCGGCTTTCCGCCAGGTGGATAGAGGGCGCCGATCATGGTCCGCAGATTGTAGGCGCAGGCGGCTAGTATGCATTGCGTGCGGTTGGCGGCGAGGTTGAAGAAGCGCAGGCGCCGCATGCCGTAGCGCTCCTTGAACACAGCAAAAGGCCGCTCCACAGCCGCCCGCACCTTGGCGATCAACCGGTTACGCAGCTTCTGGCGCGCCGGCAACTCGGGATGATGCTTGTTGGGCCGCCGCATCAGCCGGTCCTTGATCCCGGCCTTGGCCAGCCGATCATGCCTGGCATGGGTGTAGTAGGCCTGATCGCCATAGGCCGCCTTCTCATCGCCGCAAACCAGATTGTCGGCCGCCTCGGTGTCGGTGATCGAGGCGTCGCTTACCTCGACACGCCGGATCATGGTGTGCTCCTGGTCGGCGCCGATGTGCATCTTGTAGCCGAAGGTGCTCTTGTTGCCCTTCTTGCCCCAGCGCGCGTCCTTGTCGGCCGACGGCTTGGCCGGGCCCTGGTGGCCCTTCTTCGGCTGCTTGGGCGGCCGCCCACGGGCCTGCAGGAACGTCGCATCGACTAAGGTGCCGCGCTTGACGATCAGGCCCTTCGTCTCCAGCTGGCGGTTGATCTCCTCAAACACCTTGTCGATCAGCCGCTCGCGCGTCAGTTCCTCGCGGAAGCGCCACAGTGTCGAATGATCGGGCGTACGGTCCGAAAGGCTGAAGCCGGCAAAGCGGCGAAACGACAGCCGGTCACGGATCTGAGCCTCCAATGCCGGATCGCTCAGCCCGTGCCACACGCCCAGCAAAAGACAGCGCACCAGCGCCTCCGCCGGGTAGCTGGTGTTGCCCGAGCCGGGACCGCTGCGCTGACCCAGCAATGTTCGGATC
>NZ_JAMYQW010000095.1:0-1020 GCF_040321085.1 Mesorhizobium sp. M0522 | reverse complement strand
GCGATCTTGGTCACGACTGCATGGTGGTTGCGCCGGCCCTGATCCCGAAGCGGCCGGGCGAGCGCGTCAAGACCAACCGGCGGGACGCGGTCACGCTGGCGCGACTGCATCGGGCGGGCGAACTGATCGGGGTGTGGGTGCCGGACGTAGTCCACGAGGCTGTCCGCGATCTGGTCCGAGCCCGCGAAGCCGCAGCCGACGACCTGCGCCGCAAACGCCAGCAGCTGCTCTCATTCCTTCTGCGCCATGGGCGGATCTACCAGAACGGCGGTCATTGGACATTGGCGCACCGGCGCTGGCTTGCCCGACAGAACTTCGAGCATACCGCGCAGCAGATCGTGTTCCAGGAGAAGATCGACGCGATCGAGGACGCGGCTCAGCGACTACACCGCCTGGATGAGCAGTTGCGCGCCGTCGTGCCAACTTGGTCCATGGCGCGAGTCGTTGAGGCCTATCAGGCCATGCGCGGCGCCTCGTTCCTGGTCGCAGTGATATTTGCGGCCGAGATTGGGGATGTGCGTCGCTTCGATACGCCGCCGCAGTTGATGGCCTTTCTCGGCCTTGTCCCGGGGGAGCGCTCGACCGGTGACACGGTTCGCCGGTCGAGCCTTACGCTCGCCGGCAATCGACGCGCCCGCCGCGCCCTGGTCGAAGCGGCATGGACTTACCGCTATCCTGCCAGGGTCAGTGAGACCCTGAGGGTGCGGCTCGAGGGGCTGCCCAAGGCCGTCCGCGATATTGCCTGGAAGGGGCAGCTCCGGCTCTGCGCCCGCTATCGTCGCCTCAGCGCCGCCGGCAAGAAACCGCCGGTGGTCGTGGCTGCGATCGCACGCGAGATGGCCGCCTTCTTGTGGGCCATCGGCCGGGAGGTCGCGCCGTCATAGCCGGTCTCGACCCAACCCGCTGCACAGTGTTGGGGGTGGGGCCACGGTGGGGAACTCCCGTCGCTAGTTATGTGGCCAAGCCGATGCGCCCGACGCCCGCCCTCTAGACCGAGGACAGCCCCGAGACGAAGATACG
>NZ_JAMYQW010000094.1:0-1145 GCF_040321085.1 Mesorhizobium sp. M0522 | reverse complement strand
CGACGCTGAAGGTCGCCGACGTCGATAGCGAGCGCATGCTGCTACGTGTCGAGCGCGGCAAGGGCGGGCGATACCGGAACGCCATGCTGTCGCAAGACCTGCTCTTGTTGCTGCGCCAGTGGTGGAAGGTCGGACGCCAGCAGGGGGTGATGCATCGCGACGGCTGGCTGTTTCCGGGGCAGCATGCGATGAAGCCCATCAGCACGCGGCAGCTCCATCGCATCGTCGTCGAGGCTGCACAGGCCGCCGACATCGCCAAGCGGGTCGGACCGCATACGCTGCGTCACAGCTTCGCCACCCACCTTCTGGAGGACGGCACCGACATCCGGATCATCCAGGTCCTGCTCGGGCACGCCAAGCTAAATAGCACCGCCTTCTACACCAAGGTTGCAACCCGCACGGTGCGCACCGTCACGAGCCCGCTCGACAAGCTCGGCCTGTTCAAGCCGGAAGAGATCTCACCCGACGGCTGAGCGTGCGCGCCTCGATCGAGGTCGCCGATATCTTCCACGCAGCAGGCCCCGCCTACCGGGCCGCCCATGCAGGGCACCTGAGCCTGCAGCAGCTCAAGGTCATGTCGGCGATCGAGCACTGCCGCACCGCGGCCCTTGGCGGTCACGTCGAGGCCTGCGAGGACTGCGGCCAGTGGCGGATCGGCTACAACTCCTGCCGCAACCGGCACTGTCCGAAGTGCCAGGGTGCCACGGCGCGGAAATGGCTTGCCGAGCGCGAGGCCGACCTGCTGCCGGTCGGCTACTTCCACGTTGTCTTCACGCTGCCCGCCGAGGTCACCGACATCGCCTTCCACAACAAGGCACTCGTCTACGACCTGCTGTTCAAGGCGGCATCGGAGACGATGCTGACGATCGCGGCGGACCCGAAGCATCTCGGCGCGCGCATCGGCATCACCGCAGTGCTCCATACCTGGGGCTCGGCGATGACACACCATCCGCACGTGCACATGATCGTGCCGGGCGGTGGCATCTCGCCAGACGGAAGCCAGTGGATATCGTCGCGTCCGGCCTTCCTGCTGCCGGTGCGCGTGCTCGGCAAGCTGTTCCGCCGCCTGTTCCTCTCCCGGTTGGTCGCGCTGCACGACGCTGGCCGGCTCGCCTTCTTCGGCGCAATTGCTCATCTCGCGGAAC
>NZ_JAMYQW010000093.1:0-1350 GCF_040321085.1 Mesorhizobium sp. M0522 | reverse complement strand
TGTCGTAAGCAGATGAGTTGTCCGGGTTAGGTAGCAGACGAGTTGTCCGGTTTGATCTTCAGCGAACGGAGGCTGGGGATGAGACGGGCAGCATGGCTACAGGACCGCAGGATGCAGAAGTTTCGCGACGTATTGAGCCGGTGGGATCGAGGTGATCTGTCGATGCTGGAGGCTGGTGAGTTGCTTGGGATGTCGGAGCGTCAGTTCCGGCGCTATCGCGACCGCTACGAGGAAGAGGGTGTCGCCGGCCTTATCGACCGTCGGCTGGGCAAGGCCTCGCCGCGACGGGCGCCGTGCGATGCGGTGGAGGAGATGCTGTTGCTTTACCGGGAGCGGTATTTTGGCTGGAACGTGAAGCACTTCCACGAGCACCTGGTTCGCGACCACAATTTCTGCTGGAGCTACACCTGGACGAAGGCGCAGTTGCACGCAGCCGGTCTGGTGGAGCGGGCCAAGCGGCGCGGGGCGCATCGGCGCAAGCGGCCCAGAAAGCCGTGCGAGGGCATGATGCTGCATCAGGACGGCAGCCGGCACGAGTGGTTGACGGGTGAGCCGCCGCTCGACCTGATCGTGACGATGGACGATGCGACGAGCACGCTCTATTCGGCCTTCCTGGTCGAGGAGGAAGGCACGGCCTCAAGCTTCCAAGGCCTGTTGGAGACGTTTGCGGCCAAGGGTCTGGCGTCGAGCCTCTACAGCGACCGCGGCAGCCACTATTTCCACACGCCCAAGGCCGGGGAAAAGGTCGACAAGGAGCGGCTCACCCAAGTCGGTCGGGCGCTAGTGCGGCTCGGCGTCGAGCATATACCGGCCTATTCGCCCGAGGCGCGCGGACGCTCGGAGCGCACCTTCTCGACGTTGCAGGAACGACTGCCGAAGGAACTTGCACTGGCCGGGATCACAGACATCGAAGCGGCCAACCGCTTCATCGCCGAGGTCTACCTGGCGGCTCACAATGCCCGCTTTTCGAAGCCGCCCGAGATCGCCGACAGCGCCTTCGTCGCCGCCGATCCGGACCAGCTCGCCGAGATCCTGTGCATCGAGGAGGAGCGCGTGGTCGGCCGCGACAACACCATTGTCTTCGGACGGCTCAGGCTGCAGCTGCCGCCAAGCCCGATCCGTCATCACTTCGTCAAGGCCAAGGTCAAGGTGCGCCAATATCCCGACGGCACGCTGGCCGTCTTCCACGGGCCACGGTCGATCGCCCGCTACCATGCGGACGGGTCGTTGCGCGGGCAGAAAACCGAGATCAGGAGTGCGGCGTGAACCGCTTCGACGCACCTCCTGCAACAAACAGAAGCGGACATCTGATGTGCTACAAAAACCGGACAACTTGAAAAGCTACCGACA
>NZ_JAMYQW010000092.1:0-1359 GCF_040321085.1 Mesorhizobium sp. M0522 | reverse complement strand
CCCGCAACAGTTCGAGGACCAACACGCCCGGCAGATGGTCAAAACTGCGGCTTGACCCTGTCCGGTCCGAGGGGCGCACTCCAGTTTTCGGCGTATTTTACCGCTTGCCATAACCAACAAAAACCCTGCCGAAGCGGGGCTTTGTCGTACAGCCGTGGCGGCGAGATGGTTAGGCGCCTCGATCCGGGCGCCCTCGCCGATCTCTTTAGCATAGCCTCTGCTTTGGCCTTGTCCTTCGTGGTCAGCACAGTGCGCCAGTACGGCTTCTCGAAAAGGCTAACGATGTACGTCGTCGCAGGCTTGTCGTTCATCGCCCGTCCAGCCAATTTGCTATGCGGCTAATGTAGATCCAAGCACAAAAAGCTCGCCCATTCGTTCGCATGTTTCGCTTCGAATTGACTTGAGCGCATCTATTCGTCAGCCGGCCAGTCCACCATTTTCTCGCCGGTTAGGCCCGGCGGCCGAGCCCCAACAACGCGGGCCGCTGTGTCATAGTTCGCAACATGGGAGGAAAGCGGTGCCCAGACCCCAACGCGCTGCCTGTGATAATCCAGAGGGCTATGACGGCCTTTTGGAAACCCGAATTGAAGTGGTAGAAGTCCACGGCGAGTGGTCGGTGCACGTAGTCGAGGAAGACGAAGAACGCATCTACGCATTCGTGCTGGAATCCTTCGCCCTAGCCTTCGCGGAGGGCCAGAGGATGCGCCTGAAACTCGCTGATATTGTGCGGCCTTAGCGCTGCGTTTGGGTGCCGTCCTTTGCCTCGCTGTAGGTGTTCTACCTACCCGACATCGGCGCCGCGTGCGGCCGCTCGTAGTCGGCCGGCCTGCCGTTCAGCAGATTGATCGCCCGCTTTATATCCCCGTGCAGCCGGTCGATCACCTCCCAATGCTCATGAAATGGCTTGAGCGACAACTGCGCGTCGCGGAGTTCTACCGTCAGAAGCCACGCCTGTGGTTCAATTTTGGCGAGGTGATATTCGGAAACGGCTTCGTGTCGGCGAGGGTGCGGCATCCCGCAAAATAGGAAGATATTCCGCATCCCGTCAAGGCACATAGACTTCGTCCCGCCCTCAGCGCATGCTCGAGATCGGCGAGCTGAAGGGCAACATGGACGCGATCAACGCAGCCCGACGAACGGGCGGCTGTGTTGCACTCTGTAAGCCGTTCCAACGATAAAAATTGTCGGGTTGCTCCCCGCCCTCACGACTGCGGAGTGGTCGTTTCATCGATTGACTCGCGTAATGCACCGGCAGTTAATCTCCCCGCCAGGGCAAAAGAGGGGCTATGAAACTGGGAGCAAACGATGACTGTCCAAAAAGAAGACTATCGAACCAACAGAGCCGACTACGCCATAGCT
>NZ_JAMYQW010000091.1:0-2310 GCF_040321085.1 Mesorhizobium sp. M0522 | reverse complement strand
GTACGCCTCCGGCGAGGGCCGCCTTGCGGGAGCATGGCCCGGTAGCGAAGCTGCGCTCTTAAGGTCGTCCTTTCGAGCGTAGTTAGCAGCACAGCATGAGCCATGTGACGTTATTGACCGGACCGGAGCGTCGTCGTCGTTGGCGTGAAGAGGATCAGTGCCGGATCCTGGCCGCGGCATTCGCGCCCGGGGCCATAGTGGCGGCGGTAGCGCGTCAGTACGATGTCGCAACCAGCCTGATCTATAAGTGGCGCCGCACGGTGAGAGCCCGCGAGACGGGCTTTGCCGAAGTTGTCGTGGTTCCCGATAAGCCTTTCGCCGCTTCGGTGCCGGCGGCGCCACCAGCGGTGATCGAGCTGGAGATCGCCGGCAAGGTGCGGCTGCGGATACCGCTGACCACGCCGCCGACACTGGCGGCGGCGATGGTGAAGGCGCTGGGCGTTTCATGATCCCGGTTCCGAGCCAGGTGCGGATCTGGTTGGCGGTTGGCCGGACCGATATGCGTCGCGGAATGCAAGGCCTCGCTCTGCAGGTTCAGGAGACGTTGGGCCGGGATCCGCATGCCGGCGATCTTTATGTCTTCCGCGGCCGCAACGGCAACCTGATCAAGATTATCTGGCATGATGGGCTCGGCATGTCGCTATATGCAAAACGGCTCGAGAAGGGCCGGTTTCTATGGCCGTCGCCGGCGGACGGCACGGTTTCCATATCACCGGCGCAGCTCGCCTACATGCTCGACGGGATCGATTGGCGCAACCCGCGTCACACGTTCCGACCGCAGCGCGCGGGCTGAGTTTTTCTTTGAGTTTGCGCCATTTTCCGCGAGTCAGCGGACGCGTTTTATGATTCACTCCAGGGCATGGTTGCCACCGCCCAGGATGCTGTTCCGGACGATATTGGCGCGCTGAGAGCAGCGCTGACCGCGGCGCTGGCCAGAGCCGAAGACGAGGCCGCACGCGCTGCGCTGGTCGAGGCCGAACTGGCGGTCGCCAGGGCCAAGGCATCGGATGATGCGGCGCTGATCGCACATCAGGATCTGACGATCCGGAAGCTGCAGCGGGCGCTGCATGGTCAAAGTTCTGAACGTGCCGCCCGCCTGCACGACCAGATGGAACTCACCTTCGAGGAACTCGAGAGCACGGCAACGGAAGACGAGATCGCCGCCGAACAGGCAGCGGCGCGGACCACCGAGGTGGCGCCTTATGTGCGCAAACGACCGGCGCGCCAGCCATTTCCCGAGCACCTGCCGCGCGAACGCGTGGTCGAGCCGGCGCCGACCGCTTGCCACTGCTGCGGCGGTCATCGGCTGCGCAGGCTGGGTGAGGATATCACCGAGACGCTGGAGGTGGTGCCGCGGCAATGGAAGGTGATCCAGCACGTGCGGGAGAAGTTCACCTGCCGCGACTGCGAGGCGATCAGCCAGGCTCCGGCGCCGTTCCACGCCACCCCGCGCGGCTGGGCCGGTCCCGGCCTGCTGGCGATGATCCTGTTCGAGAAGTTCGGCCAGCATCAGCCCCTCAACCGCCAGGCTGAACGCTATGCCCGCGAAGGCGTGCCGCTCAGCCTGTCGACGCTCGCCGACCAGGTCGGCGCCGGCGTCGCGGCGCTGATGCCGCTGTTCAAGCGGCTCGAAGCCCATGTGCTGGCCGCTTCACGTCTGCACGGCGACGACACGACGGTGCCGGTCCTGGCCAAGGGCAAGACCGATACCGGCCGATTATGGACCTATGTGCGTGATGACCGACCATTCGGCGATGTCGATCCGCCGGCGGCGGTGTTCTATTATTCCCGCGATCGCCGAGGCGAACATCCCGCGGCGCATCTCGCCGGCTGGAGCGGCATTCTGCAGGCCGATGCCTATGGCGGTTATGGCGATCTCTATGCGGCGGCCCGTCAGCCGGCGCCTATTCTGGAAGCCAGCTGCTGGGCCCACAGCCGGCGCAAAGTGTTCGGGCTGGCCGATATCGAAGCGGCGGCGCGCAAGAAGGCGCACGGCGAGAAGCCCAACCTGGTCTATCCGCTCGCGGTTGAAGGCGTGAAGCGCATCGACGCCCTGTTCGATATCGAGCGCGAGATCAACGGCCTGTCGCCGGCCCAACGCCACGCCGTGCGCCAGGAGCGGAGCCTGCCGCTGGTCGCGGAGCTCGAGACCTGGATGATCGAGACGCGCGACAAGCTCTCGCGCGGACATGATCTGACCAAGGCCTTCAACTACATGCTGCGCCGCTGGTCATCCTTCGCCCGGTTCCTCGACGACGGGCGGATCTGCCTATCGAACAATGCAGCCGAGCGAGCCCTGCGCGGCATCGC
>NZ_JAMYQW010000090.1:0-2590 GCF_040321085.1 Mesorhizobium sp. M0522 | reverse complement strand
CGCCATCTCGGGGTCATTCTGCCCATGTTGGGCAGGAGGTCGAGGTCCATTACCGTTGGCACCCGTATTTCGGACATCGGCTTCGCTGCGAGAACAGCGAAGAGCGCGCCAACGGCCGGATCATTCATCTCGTCGTCGCGCCCGGGCATGTCATTACCGCTCCGGCCTGGATGATCGATCCCGTGGCTTGCGCGGCGATGGACCTGGGCTCCCCGCGCGTATCGCTTGCCGCGCTGCTTGAGCTTCACAAGCTCTTGATCGAACGCCGTTTCCGGCGAGGCTGTCCGGATGGTTTCACCATCGCGGAGGCGCAACATGAGAACCCTGCCACCACCGACACGATCTCTCGTGGTCGTTCGCCAACTCAGCTTGCCGCTCGACTCGCAGAAGCTGAACGGGCTGAGTTCAGCGCAACGGACCATAGTGATCGCCCGGCTCGCCAACGTATTGATGGCCGCCGCCGGCGTGGCAACGGAGGAGGAGAGCTGCGATGACGAGCGGTAATCTGATTCCGACTGCCGTCCTCAAGCGCAAGGCTGTCGTCTATGTGCGTCAGTCCACTCAGGCGCAGGTCCAGCTCAACCTTGAGAGCCAACGTCGGCAATATGAGCTTGTCGACGTCGCGCGGCGCTGGGGATTCCGCAAAGTAGAGGTGATCGACGAGGATCTGGGACGAACCGCAAGCGGGGCTGTGGAGCGTCCCGGTTTCGAGCGCCTGGTCGACGATCTGTGCACCGGCCATGTGGGCGCCGTGCTTTGCCTGGAGGCGTCCCGCCTGTCGCGCAACGGGCCGGACTGGCATCGGCTGCTCGAGTTGTGCGGCGAAGTTGATGCACGCGTGATCGATCTGGACGGAGTCTACGATCCGGGATTGCCGAACGACCGCCTGCTGCTCGGTATGAAGGGCAGCATCAGCGAGTTCGAGCTCGGCGTGCTGCGTGCCCGCATGTACGAGGCCGCCCGCGCCAAGGCACAGCGCGGGGAACTGCGCATCTCCGTGCCTTTCGGCTATGTCTGGCACCGCGATTACGGTCTCGGGTTCGATCCCGACATGCGCCTGCAGGAGACCATTCGCCTGATATTCGCGCGCTTCCGCGAACTCGGCAGTGCGCGCCAGGTCCTGATCTCGATGATCGACGATGGCGTGCATTTTCCCAGACCCTCCGACGGCAAGAAGATGGTGTCCTTCGACTGGGTTCCGATCCGCTACCGCAACGTGATCTCGATCCTGAAGAACCCATTCTACGCCGGCGCCTATGTCTATGGTAAGAGCGAGAAGCGCACTGAGATCGTCGATGGCCGCGTTCGCAAGAGCTATGGCCATTACAAGCCGGCTAGCGAGTGGGCGGTGGTGCTCAACGACCATCACGAAGGCTACATCGGATGGAGCGAGTACGAACGGAACCAGGAACTGCTCGCGGCCAACGCTTATGGCAAAGCCGGCGGCGTCAAGTCGGGCCGCGGCGGTCGCGCACTGCTCCCCGGTCTCATCTCCTGTGGTCGATGCGGGCGAAGACTGGTTGTCATGTATGCCGGACGCGGCCAAGGTTATCCGGTATATCGCTGCGAGCGCGGCAACCTCATGATGGCCCAGGCGCGATGCATGTCGTTCAACGGCTTTCGCACCGACGCGGCGGTGACCCGCGAAGCGCTGGAGGCGGTTGCGCCGATGGCGATCGAAGCGGCGTTGGAGGCTGAACGGATGCAGCTGGAGAGCGAAGCCAAGCGGCGGCAGATGATCGAGATGGACCTGCAGCAGGCGCGCTATGAGGCATCGCTCGCCGAGCGCCGCTATGCCGCTTGCGACCCGGAGAACCGGCTTATTGCGGCCCAGCTCGAGAGGAGTTGGGAAGCCACGCTCAGGCGCGTGGAGACCTGCGAGGCCCGGCTGAGCGAAGTCCAGCGTGTGGAGCCTGTCGACGCGGTTCCGGACTTCACGGGCCTCGCCCAGAATCTCGAGGCCACCTGGAACGCGCCGGGTGTCGACATGCGCTGTCGTCAGCAACTGCTGCGCGCGCTCATCAAGGACATCGTGGCGGATGTCGATGACGATGCGCGCGACGTGATCTTGACCATCCACTGGCACGGAGGCCAGCACTCGCAGGTACGGGTTCGCAAGCCCAAATCCGGAGAGCATGGCCAGCGTACGCCTGAGGAGGCTCTGGCGATCATGCGATCCATGGCAACCCGATGGTCGGATGCCGAAATCGCTGCCACACTCAACCGCATGGGCATGCAGACCGGTCAGGGAAAGACCTGGACCGCGCGTCGCGTCCAATCGCTGCGCACGGTGCACAAGATCAGCGGCTATCGCTCGTCCGACAAGAATGGCGAGTGGCTCACTATGTCGGACGCGGCCGCGAAGCTCGGGGTGTCGCACGTCAAAATCCGCCGGTTCATCAGGGATGGCCTCTTGCCTGCCGAGCAGGTCATGCGCGGCGCGCCCTACCAGATCCGCGCCAGCGACCTCGAAGACGAACGGATCAAGGCCGATTTGGCGCGCAATATTCCGCGTCGCATCCACGACGACAACCAGGAATCGCTGTTTTCCGCCATTTGAAAAGGAGGTGCATAATGAATCAGTCTTCGC
>NZ_JAMYQW010000089.1:0-3250 GCF_040321085.1 Mesorhizobium sp. M0522 | reverse complement strand
ATGCGAGATCGATGAGTGAAACCTTCGCCCCCCTTTGCTGAAAGTCATTTACTTTGCAGACGGCGTGCTAACCGTACACCGGGCCCGCCTCCATTATCTGGGATAAACTCAATACCGGCAGCTTCGAAGGCGAGACAGATGCGGTCGAACGTCTGCCGTTTAAGCGCCTCACCTCGTTCGAAACGCACAATGGTTTGAGTGGAAACTGCCGCCTCCCTGGCCAAGTCCAAGACGCCCCAACCCAGCGCGGCTCGTGCCATTCGGCACTGTACCGGCGTCAATTTTTCACCATATTGTGGTGATTTTTGTTGTCCATTTGCTGCTCTTGAGGTACCTTGCTTGCGTTGAGCGGCCAGATGCGGTGTTGCTCCACCCCATCTGGCCTGACCACAAACCCAGCTGATTGGAGCTCGGATTATGGCTGATTCCGACAATACCACGACTCTGTCTTCCGTCACCCGCAGGCGAGTGCTTGCGGGGACAGTGGTGGCTGCCACCGCATGGACGCTGGACGGCAACGCATGCGCTGGCGGCGGAGGCACCGATGTGCGTTCTGATCCTGCACTGGCACTTTGGCGGGAATGGGAGAGGGTCCACAAACAGTCCAAGCGGCTTTGTCGCAGGCAGCAGCGCCTGGAGACCAGGCTTGCCGAATGTGTCGGTTTTCCTTGTGCAGACGTCCGCCTGCCCGGTGGCGAGAAATTAACACTCTACTCGATCGAGGCAATCAAACAGGTACTCGGCAATGGGCCGGATACCGCCGCTCTTCGAGAGAAGGCCGAAACTGAGTTTGCTGAGCATCAAGCACGCTGGGAAGCGGCTGCCGAGAAGTCCGGTTACATTGCCGCGCTCAGAGCCGAACGCGAAGCTGGCGAGCGAACGAAGGATCTTCTGGACGCCTTCTCAATCACCCCAGCTACGACTCTCGCCGGCGTGGCGGGCAAGCTCGATGCGGTGTTGCGCGAGGGCGAAGCCTGGGAGGAATGCTCTGAGTTTCCTTGGCCGCAAATCCGCTCAGGGCTCAGCGATCTGGTGCGCATCTTTGGTGCTCACCGAGTGCGGCGTCGAGGGACCCATCATGAGCAAGCTGAAGCTCTCCGCCATTCCCGATGACCGTCCGGTCAAGATCACGGTCGAACTGCCAAGCGCCGCTCATCGCGATCTCGTCCCTATGCTGAATTGCTCGGCGGCGAGACCGGACAAAACTGATAGCACCGATGCTGACCCGGTTCATCACAATAAGCAGAGCATTCGCCAAGGCACGACGGACTCTGAAACCGGGTGACTGTTCGGGTCATGCCGGTCGGATGACTGTCAGCACGAATACCGATCGCGCAGGAAAGAGATGAAGGTCGGCAGGGCAGGATTAGCGTTGTCGGATCGCCAACGGGCTAAACTGGAGATCTGGATTGGTTTGCCCCCGATCCGCAGCTTACGACAGACCGCATCCTGAGGAACACTGTCGGCATCTTGGTCGTGGATCAGAGCGACTCCAAGCCCGTTTCCGACAAGGCGCAAAAGGATGCCCGCACTGACGTGATGTTCGACGATTGGAGGAAGCTCCACGCCGCGTCCAACAGCGTCGGCGAGCTGAAATGCTTCGCCCCTGCGCACCAGCAACGTCTCCTGGTGCAACTCGTGCCACTCGATCACGGTACGGCTGGCGAGGGAATGATTTGAGGCAAGGACGACAGCCAGAGTGTCTTTCCACAGCGTCAATTCGAACGCGCCGCCGGTAAACCGGGAGGAGGAGGTCACGACCACGTCGACCTGGGTGGCACCCAGAGCAGCCTCAGGCGAAGGGTAAGGACTCTCTGTCAAACTGACGGTCACATTGGGATGAGATTGCCCGAACTCGATGATTGCATCCAAGGCTCGCCCCGCGAGGATGATCCCGTTGGAGCCGATGGAAAGCTTTTGTTGGTCATCTCTGGTGCCGGACCTGGCTAGAGTGAGCGTGTTGTCGAGCTCAAGCAGCACGGAGCGCAGACGCTCCAGGAAGCGCTCGCCGGCCGGGGTGGGGCCGACGCCGCGAGCATGGCGATGGAATATCCTCGTACCCATCGCGTATTCCAGATCACGGATGCGCCTGCTGAGCGCGGAGTGATCGATCCCTGTGCGTCGCGAGGCGCGAAGAAAGCTGCCCTCTTCCGCGACCACAAGTGCATAATTGAGGGTCGCGAGTTGGATGGAGCTCCGCATCTCTGCTCAAGGTCAAGTTGGCGACAAAACGCGTTTGAGCGCTTTTGGCCGCTGCGGGCTATCGCCAAATTTCAGTATTGACACAGGGTTTGAGTCGTTCAGATGGCGTGCAGCAAGACCTCTCGCAGTCCCGAAAAACCCCGGAATGCTCATTGGACACGACGAACTCGAATGTCTTTGGTTGCGCCTTGCCCCGAGGAGAGCCTGGGTGTTGAGTGCCCCTCATGGCCGGCCACGCCCGCCACTAGAGGCGCCGTGGCCGCGAGGAGCAATCCCTAAGCGCTTCAACGCCTTCGGCTCTAATGCGGGCCACCCATTTGCGGACGGTGCGCGGGCAGACGCCTGCGGCTAATGCGACAGCCTGCGGCGTCTGCCCGCTCGAGACCTGGTGCACGATTCTCTCTCGACCAAGCGGTGTTAGAGGGGATTCTTGTGGATATTCATTGGGTCCTCCGAGGAAGCACTGAAGCTTCGACAACCTCAGCTTCCTCGCCGGATGGACACCTATTGAAAGCTAACATCTAGCTCTTTCAGGTCACGAAGAATGAGCCTGCCGTAATCGAGAGACCTGGAGAAAGAGTGGCGAACTGCGTTTGAGCTGCACCACCGATCCCGTCGCTGTCGAAAGAGAGCGCCCCGGTTGAGCTGTTGTAGATGATATGGTCCGAGCTGTCATGCGCGCTCGTGCCAGCAAAGAAGGCGTCGGATGAAAGGCCCCCCAGCTTCATGCCGGAAAAAATGGCATGGTCGAGCTGGATCTTGTCCTGCAGTTCGTTGAAGTCGGTGATCCTGTCGATATTGCCCGCTCCAAGAGCGCTGTTGAACACGAAAGCATCATTGCCTCCGTTACCGGTCAGGATGTCGACTCCGCCGCGGCCGTTGATGACATTGGCTCCGGCATTGCCCTGGATCGTCTGGGCGAACTCATTGCCGGTCAGGTTGATGGCTGTGGAGCCGGACGCGTTCGCGGTCGCGAGAAACTGGATCGACGAGCCAGCGGAAAGGGCATAGCTCACCGCGCTGAGCACTTTGTCAGTGCCGCCGCCCA
>NZ_JAMYQW010000088.1:0-3413 GCF_040321085.1 Mesorhizobium sp. M0522 | reverse complement strand
ACCCCTAAACCCGGCCCCAAAAAACTCCGCGCCCCCCCCCCCAACCGCGCGGCCCGGGGTTTTTTTTTTTCCCCCCTGCCCCGGGGGCCCCCGGGCCCCGGCCCCCCCGAAACTGCGAACCTACTTCTGGATGCAGGTGTCGACGGTGTCCTTGGTGCATTCGTCGAGGCCGGTGAACACCGGATCGGCGACCGGCTTGCCGTCGACCAGGTCGATCATCACCGAAGGCGCCTTGTAGCCCATCTCGAACGGCCGCTGGCCAACCAGTGCGGTCACCAGCCCGTCACGAGCAATCGCCACCTCGTCGCCAATCGTGTCGGCGGCGCCGATGACGAAGGCGTTGCTGGCGATCTTGTCGGCCATCGGCTTGAACAGGTCGCGGTAGGGCTGCGGAGCGCCGAACAGCGGCCAGCCGCCCATGATGCCGAAGGCATCGAGATCGGGATTGGCGGCGAGGATGTCGGTCATCGCCTGCACGCCCTTGGCGCCGTCGTCATTGGTGAACACCGGGCAGCCGGCAACTTCCGTCCAGCCGCCTTCGCCCGCCAGCGCCGCGAGGCCGTCCTTGCCCGACAGCGCGTCACGCATGCCCTGCGCGCGGCGCAGGATGTTGTCGGCGGCCGGATTGCCTTCGATGGTGCAGATCTTGCCGCCATTCGGCTTGGCCTTCTTGATGTATTCGCCGATCTTGTGACCCATCAGGTAGTTGTCGGTGCCGAGATAGGTCTTGCGCAGCGCCGCGTCTTCCTTGCTGAGGTCGGCGTCGAGGGTCATGATCGGGATCGACGGATTGGCGCTTTTGATCGTCTGCGCGATCAATGGCGCGTTCGACGGCGAAATCGCCATCGCCACCGTGTCGGGCTTGCTCAGCATGTCCTGGACGATCTGGGCTTCACCGGCCTCATCCGAGGTCGACGCCGGTCCGGTGTAGAAGCACTCATATTCCGAGCTGGCGTTTTCCTTGTTCCATTTCTCGCAACCCTGGTGGATGGCCTCGAAGAATGGATTGTCGAGACCCTTCACGACGATGACGAGCTGTTTCTTGGCCATGGCCGGCCCGGCACCCAGCGCCATGACGGCGGCGGCAGCGAGCAATAGTGATTTCCTCATGTCAGTCCTCCCTTTGAAACAAACGGACACGGCGTGCCCGCCACACACAGATCGACCCGGAGCAAGATGACAGAGGACGTCGCACTCGTGTCACCAAGCCAGGTCGATAAGCATTTTCATATTCAGTCTCAGACCGGCACCGACAGATACTGCTGGTTGCCAAATCCCTGACCGACAAACCCTCACCGATTCCTCCCGGCAACCCCGGGGGATCGGCGCAAGCTCCTCCGACACTTAGCTAATATCGCCTTGTCACCGACGTCAATGCTATTTGTCCTACAAAACTGATTTTTCGAAAGAAGCCGTGGTTGACGCCAAGGTGGCTTATGCGTAAATGGGCAAAATCGCTGCCTCCGGGAGGAACTGGGGAGAGCGAAAGGCCGCGGCAGAACCGCAGGCCGCAAAGCACGGGGAGGCAAGAAGGCTGGTGGCGGTTCTCGAACTCACCAACATCTCGAAGCATTTTGGCGCCATCCAGGCGGTCAACGACGTTTCGTTGTCGATCGAGGCCGGACAGGTTGTCGGCCTGATGGGCGACAACGGCGCCGGCAAGTCGACGCTGGTCAAGATGATCGCCGGCAATTTCCCGCCGAGCCATGGCACGATGCAGATGGACGGCAAGGAGCTGATCCTGCACAAGCCGGTCGAGGCGCGCCAGCACGGCATCGAAATCGTCCATCAGGACCTGGCACTGTGCAACAATCTGACGGCCGCCGCCAACGTCTATCTCGGCCGTGAATTGGGCCGCGGCCTCGGGCCGCTTCGCATCCTCGACTATGCTGCGATGTACAAGCGTGCCGGCCAGATCTTCGCCGAGCTGAAATCCGAAACGCGCCCGCGCGACCTGGTCAAACAAATGTCGGGCGGCCAGCGGCAGGCGGTGGCGATCGCCCGCACCATGCTTTCGCAGGCCAAGATCGTGCTGATGGACGAGCCGACGGCGGCGATCTCGGTGCGCCAGGTCGCCGAGGTGCTGAACCTGATCCGCCATTTGCGCGACCAGGGCATCGCCGTCGTGCTGATCAGCCACCGCATGCCCGACGTCTTTGACGTCGCCGACCGCGTCATCGTCATGCGGCGCGGCCGCAAGGTCGCCGACAAGACGATCGCATCGAGTTCGCCGGAAGAAGTCACCGGACTCATCACCGGCGCCATCGAACAGGTATGATTGACGCCTCAACCATGAGTAAAAAAGGTCGATAATGGCAGTCACCCTTGATCAGACGATCGCGCACAAGCAGCACACCTTGCTGAGCAAGGTGTTTGCCAGCCAGACCTTCTGGGTGGTGATCGCGGTCATCCTCGCCTGCCTGTTCCTGTCGGTGGCCACGGATTCCTTCGCCACGACCAAGAACCTCTACAACATCACCCGCAACGTCACCTTCGTCGCCATCGTGGCGCTCGGCATGACCTTCGTCATCATCACCGGCGGTATCGACCTGTCGGTCGGCTCGGTGCTTTGCCTGTGCTCGATGGTGCTGGCCGTGACCATGCATGCCGGCCACGGCATCGAGATCGGCATTGGCGCTGCGATCGCGACAGCGCTGATCATCGGCGCCTTCAACGGGGTTCTGATCGCCTATCTCGGCTTTCCGCCCTTCGTGGTGACGCTCGGCATGCTGTCGATTGCACGCAGCCTTGCCATGGTCGCCTCCAACAACACCGTCGTCTTCCAGTTCGGACCGGACCACGACAAGCTGCTGGCGCTGGGCGGCGGCGCATGGGTGTTCGGCATCGCCAATCCGGTGCTCTACATGATCGTGCTGGCGTTGATCACCGGCTTTGTGCTGCGCTGGACGAAATTCGGCCGGCACATCTTCGCCATCGGCGGCAACGAGCATGCGGCAACGCTGACCGGCGTTCCGGTGCGCCAGATCAAGGTTGTCGTCTACATGATCTCGGCATTGGCGGCTGGCCTTGCCGGCATCATCCAGACCGGCTGGCTGGGCGCGGTTACCACCAATCTCGGCAACGGCATGGAGCTTCAGGTGATCGCCGCCACCGTCATCGGTGGCGCCAACCTGGCCGGCGGCATGGGCACAGCCTTCGGCGCGGTCGTCGGCGCGGCGCTGATCGAGGTCATCCGCAACAGCCTCGGCCTGCTCGGCATCAATGCCTTCTGGCAGGGCGTGTTCATCGGCGGCGCCATCCTGCTCGCCGTGCTGTTCGACCGCATCCGCAATTTCAGGCGCAACGACTGACGTTCAAGCGCAGCCCCCCTTCTCCCCTTGTGAGACCTTTGCATAGAAGCCGATCGGTGATTCTGTGATGATGGTCGAAGCAGGGAGATTCGGGATGGCGGA
>NZ_JAMYQW010000087.1:0-3816 GCF_040321085.1 Mesorhizobium sp. M0522 | reverse complement strand
ACAAGGTCAAAACGGGTCAGGCGATCGAGTTCACAGCCGATCGCGTCAACGGACGCATCACGGTCACCGGTATCAAGTAACCCGGCCAGCGTCGCGGGGTGAAAACCAATCCGAAGCGCAACTGACCGCTCTCGCAGGCGATCCCGGCGCGATCGCTTGCGAGGTGATGAGCGCCGCGGATCAGCCTTGTGCTGGATTTGCGGCACAATGAAGGGATACGCCAAATGACGCTACAAGTGGTCAATATTCGTGAAAGCTGCGAGGCGCTTTCGCAAAGCCGCGTTCTCGATCCAGTCTATGGATATTGAGACATCAAAACCCAGTACCTGGCTGATGGAAAAGCTGCGTCACCGATTAATGGCGCGGAGCCGAAAAACCGCCGGGAAAAGCCTCAGTGAGACATCGCTTCGTCCGCGTCGCTGACAGAAGCAAACTGGATAAAAGGTCATCAACGCTTGGCGCGCCAGGCCAGATGAGAGATTGCTATTATGAAACTTCTTCTAGTCGAAGACGACGAACAAATCAGCCGTTACATCGAAAATGGACTGAGCTCTTCCGGCCATGTGGTCGATGTCCTGACAGACGGGCGCGATGCTTTGCTTGTCGGACTGCGCGAGCCCTATGACGTCGCAATTGTGGATCGGATGCTGCCAGGCCTCGATGGTTTGTCGCTCGTGCGGGGTCTTCGAGGCGCCGGCGGAAAGGTCCCAGTGATCTTCCTGACGGCGGTGGGCGGTGTCAACGATCGAGTTGAGGGATTGGAGGCAGGTGCGGACGATTACTTGATCAAGCCCTTTGCATTCTCCGAACTCCTGGCTCGGATCAATGCTCTGCAAAGGCGCCCTCCGATCACCCCCGAAAAGGCAAAGCTGAAGGTGGCTGATCTGGAACTGGATCTCTTCAGCCGCCTCGCCACCCGCGGCGGAACGACGATCGAGTTGCTCCCTCGGGAATTCGCGCTGCTTGAACTCCTCATGCGTAACGAGGGCCGCATACTGACGAAGACCATGCTCCTTGAGCGGATCTGGAACTTCAACTTCGACCCGCAAAGCACCGTGGTGGAAACCCATATCAGCCGACTGCGGGCGAAGATCGACAAACCATTCGATGTTCCGCTCCTGCGTAATAGACGCAATACCGGCTACTCCATCCATGGCCAACGCTAGTATCGCCAGAAGTACGTCCATCCGACTCGCCGCGTTCTACATCTCTCTGTTTCTGCTCTCGTTTCTGGGAGCCAATTTCGTCGCTTACAACATGGTCGCCGCCTACCTTTACGAGCGGCTGGATTCCCATGTGATGGAGCGGTTCCGGGAGATTTCTTTCGCTTATGACGCGAACGGTGTCGATGGCGCTGCTGCCATGATCCGAAGCCATGGTCCGGCAATCAGGGGACAGGAGACGCTATACACACTGAAGGATCCCGAAGGCGACTTCCTGGCTGGCAACATTGACATTTCCAACGTGCCGCCGGGATTTTCCACACGCGCACCGACAAGCCACGAGGCGGCGCTCAATAATTTCAGGCTCTACCGGAAGGACCTGGACGGCTACGACCTGACCGTCGGCGTAAGCTATGACGACACCAATCGCTTGCGCAGCATCGCGCTTATCAGCTTCGGCTGGGGAACGGCGATCGTGCTTGCTGGAGGTCTCGGCGCGGGCGCAGTTTTGGCGTTCCGCACGAGACGGCGTGTCGCTAGACTCTCGGATGCGATGAAGTCCGTTGGCGCCGGCGATCTCGCTACCCGCTTGCCGGTCTCCTTGCGCAGCGATGACATCGACGTGCTGGCAACTGAGGTCAACGTCGCGCTGGCACAGCTACAGGCTAGTGTCGCGGCGATGACGCAGGTAACGACCGACATCGCTCACGACCTCAAGACGCCGGTCGGCCGGCTGTTTCTAACGCTTGAGGCCGCTTCCGAAAGCAAAGACCAAACGGCCACGAGATTCCTTATCGAAAAAGCGATGAGCGAAATCTCGCATATAGCCGGCACCTTCGAGGGCTTGCTGCGCATCTCGCAGATCGAGTCCGGCGCACGCCGTTCCCGGTTTGCGAGGGTGAACCTTTCGGAATTGGTCGCCGAAATCTACGATATCTATAGTCACATCGTGGAAGACGCCGAGCGTTCGCTGGTTCTGTCCAATGACAGCCAAAACACGGCCTTATTCATATGGGGCGATGCCGAACTGCTGAAGCAGATGTGCGTGAACCTTATCGTCAACGCAATGCGCCACACACAAAGAGGATCCCGGATTGCGATCGGTGTCACGACACAGGCGAATCGCTGTGCAATCATCGTCAGCGACAACGGACCGGGCATCCCGGCGGCGGAGCGGCAGAAGGTGTTCAAACGCTTCTATCGCCTGGAAAAAAGCCGGACCACCGAAGGGACAGGGCTCGGCCTCAGCCTGGTCAAGGCGATATCGGACATGCATGGCGCGACAATTTCCCTGAAGGACAATAGCCCCGGCTTAATTGTGGAAACAGAGTTCCCCCGTAACCATAATTGAGGTCAGTCACTTAGACGGTTGTTCATATCACTTGAGACGAAATTATAAAAAGGGCAAACCAGCCGGCAGCGCTGCCAGCTGGTTTGCCCTGCACTGGCTCCGTGGGAAGATGCGGAACTGCGGTGTTGGTCCTGCTACCGGCCCGCCCAACTGGCGCGCTGGCGGGGGCTCCCCCCCTGCCACGATGAGGGGCTCACAGTTTCGACTCGGTTATAGGGGGAATCAGTCTTCTCGATATCGCCATTGTCGAGCACTTGGGAAGATATGTCGGGGTTGGATGCCGATTTCGTGGTTTCGCCCGTCGATCCATGGCCGTGCAAGACCTCGCCGATGCGCGGGCTTGTCGAGTTCGTGCCGCTGTTGGCGACACCGGTCGTTGCGGCGAAGACAATCAATGCATATCCGATAGTGTGTTTCATGGTTCAGTCCTCTTGTCGAAAGTGAGCGTTCCGACGCTCAGCAACAACAGGCTATCGGGTCGAATTCACGGGCACCTTCGCTCCGATTTACATTTTTGTGATTCTCATGCGTGGCCATGACAAAAGCAAAGTCCGGAAGGTCAGCTTATGAAATGGCACATGCTGCTGGCTGACACAGTTTCTTTGCGGGGATGCATGTCTATCCAATTATCCAATGATGCTTCAAAGGCAAAAGAGCGCGCGCGGAACCAGACATCAATGAAAACGAATGTTTGACTGTCGCGTCTGCTTGAGGCGCTGGGAGATTGCCGCACACGGGGTTGCCTGGGTCGTCCACTATTCCGTTCCTGAGAGATCTGCATCGAGGTCGACAACCACCCGCGGGTGGCCACGAGCCATACGCAAGCCTTACAAAAATGTATGAAAAATGTTGTGGCGCATGGTGTCGTCGAGCAATAGCGTTCTTGCAACGGCCTTCGCTCGCGAGTGCGCGAACCTCGGTTTGAAACAAGATCCTAGCATCCTCGGAGATGTCGCTCGACACCCCGTCGGCGCCATGTGGATGTTGAGCTCGATACCAGAAAAGCGAGAAACTGGCATCGATGGCCACAAGTCGCATTACACGATCCAACGTGGTGGATCACGACGTGCCGACGGTGTTCGGCCTCGATAAGTCGAACGTCACCGACAAGGTACGGCGCGTCCGGCCCGAATACATGGCCCCGGCAGCGCACGGTGGTCACGGCAAACAGGGATGAGAACCGAACCCCGCAACCTCTACAATGAGAGAAAGTGCATCATGAAACGTATGATCGTAGCGGCCGTTTTGACGGCGCTCAGTTCCGGAGCAGCTCTTGCCGGTGGAAGCCACGCCGGAGGCCAT
>NZ_JAMYQW010000086.1:0-4368 GCF_040321085.1 Mesorhizobium sp. M0522 | reverse complement strand
ATGAAATACGACGGCTATCGTATTCTCGTTGCCGTCGGCGGAGGCGAGGCGCGAGCCTACACACGATCTGGTCTGGACTGGTCTAGCCGTTTTCCCTCGGTCCTCTCCGAGTCTCGCAAGCTCAAGGTGCGCTCCGCCCTGATTGACGGCGAGGCCGTGGTTGTCGATGCGGAAGGAAGATCTAACTTCCAGGCGCTTCAGAATGCATTGAAGGGTGCCCCGGCGACTATCGACTTTTATGCGTTCGATCTGCTGCAGCTCGACGGCGAAGATCTGACAAGGCTTCCTCTTGTTGAGCGCAAGGCGAAGCTGGAGGCGATCTTGCCTGCGAAAAATCCGGTCCTTCGTTACTCCGACCATATCCTCGGCCGCGGAGAAGAGCTGCTCGATCGCTTCTGCGCTGCCGGCCTTGAGGGCGTCATCTCAAAGCTCGCGGATTCGAATTATGTGGCGGCCCGCGGCGCAAGCTGGCTGAAGATCAAATGCATCAGGCGACAGGAATTTGTGATTGTCGGCTGGACGCCGTCCGACAAGGTCCGCGCGTTTCGGTCCTTGATCCTTGGCGTTCATAACGGCGGCAAGCTGCGTTACGCCGGGAAAGTCGGCACCGGCTTCGATACCGCTGAACTTCTTCGTCTCTTGAAGATCATGGCGCCGCTTGAGCAGAAGGCCGCGACCGTCGACGCACCACGCGCCGAAGTGCGCGGCGCACACTGGCTCCGTCCGAAACTGGTCGCTGAGATTGCCTTCACCGAAATGACAAATGAAGGGACGTTACGACATCCGAGCTATCTTGGTCTCCGTGAAGACAAGAAGCCGGAGGCGGTCGTGCTCGAGACGGAACGTCATGCAGCCGATCTCGCCGCGTCTGCGACAACCGCCATCGCGATAAGTAACCGTGACCGCGTCATCTATCCGGAGTCCAACATCACCAAGGGACAGCTTGCCGACCATTACGCAGCGGTCGCGGCGATCATGCTTCCTTGGGTTGGCAGCCGGCCGATCAGTCTGGTTCGATGCCCACAGGGCCGCGCGAAGAAGTGCTTCTTCCAAAAACACGACGCCGGCAGCTTTGGCGACAAAGTCCACCACGTCGGCATCACGGAGAAGGACGGGCACGAGGAACCATATCTCTATGTCGACGATGCCGACGGACTCATGACTTGCGTCCAGATGGGAACGATCGAGCTGCATGGATGGGGGGCTCGGATCGAGGATGTCGAAAAGGCCGACCGCCTCGTGTTCGACCTCGACCCCGATGAAGGCCTCGATTTTGAGGCCGTCCGCGCCGCTGCCTTTCAGTTCCGCGCTATCCTTAAATCTCTGGGGCTTACGACTTTCCCGATGCTGACGGGAGGCAAAGGAGTGCACGTCATCGCGCCCCTGACCCCTGGCGCCGAGTGGCCAGAGGTGAAGGACTTCGCGTCTCGCCTGGCGCAGGCGGTCGCCCGGAGCGATCCGGCCCATTTCACGGCCGTGTTGTCAAAGGCGCGCCGCAAGGGTCGCATCTTTGTGGACTATCTACGCAATCAGCGCGGGGCGACCGCGATCATGCCCTACAGCGCAAGATCACGTCCGGGCGCTCCTGTCGCGGCACCGATCACGTGGGCGGAGATGAAGACAATAGATGCGCCCTCTCATTTCCACGTGGGCGATGCTCCTGAATTAAAGAAACGCGCCGCCTCCAAAGCTCTGGCGGGATGGGGTCGCGCTGACCAATCCTTGCCCAATCTGTAGCGCCGACGCGGGAAGAGGCAGTAAAGCCGGGATTTAAAGGGCAACGCGGCGCTCATGGTCTTGCCTGATTGGAACCTGCGGAGATCGGCCTCGTTGGGCTGAAGCCATGGCAAAAAGCGATCCGAGGACCGTCGCCAGTCTTTTGAGGGAATACGCGCAACGGGCGTCTATGCGCGGCGACAATCCCTATCGCACAAAGGCATACTTGCGCGCGGCAGACAGTCTGACGGCGCTGTCGCAGCCGCTTGATCGGATCATCGCCGCCGGCGCCCTCACCAAGATCCCGGGGATCGGTGACGCGATCGCAGACATCGTGACCAAGCTTTACCAAACCGGCACGCACCCAAGCCTTGAGAAGCTGCGCGAGGATGTTCCAGCTGGCGTGATGGAGCTGTTTGCCATACCCGGGCTTCGTCCCGATAAGATACTGAAGCTTCATCAGGCGCTCGGCGTGAACTCGCTGGCGGAGCTCGAGGCCGCAGCAAGAGAAGACCGCATCCGCCCTGTCAAAGGCCTCGGCGCCGCGCTTCAGACAAAGCTGCTGCAGAACCTGGCCATCGTGCGAAGCGGCGAAACGCAACTTCACCTGCACAAGGCCGCCGCTCTTCTCCACCATGCGGTCATATCGGTAAAGCAACAGCATCCAGAGTTTTCGCGCGTGGAAATTGCAGGTGACTTCCGACGCGGTTGCGAGCTCGTTTCCGACTTCGCCCTGGTGGCGGAGGCCAGAAAGTCGACTGGAATCGAGGATACGACCCTCAGGCTTGTTGTCACGGACAGGAAGCACTTTGGCGCGAGCCTGCTCGAAGCAACCGGTTCGGCAGACCACCTTGAGCAACTGAAGACGTTCGCGGCCGACAAGGGATTCACCCTAAACGCCGACGGGCTCCATCGCGGGAGAAAGCTGATCGCGTCAGCGACAGAAGAAGAAATCTACCAAGCTCTAGACTTGCAGTTTATCGAACCTGAATTGCGCGAAGGCAGGGACGAGATTGAGCGAGCGGCAAAGCAGAAACTACCCGCCCTCATTCGGGATGAAGATCTGCATGGCATCCTGCATTCTCACACGACCGCATCCGATGGCACCGAAACGCTTGAGGCAATGGCTGAAGCCACGCGTAGGCGCGGTTTCGAATACTATGGTGTCGCCGATCATTCGCAGTCCGCTCACTACGCAGGCGGCCTTTCGTTGCAGGAGATTGCTGAACAGCACCGCGAAGCTGACCGGCTGAACAAGGCATACAATGGAAAATTTCGCATATTGAAGGGCATCGAGGCGGACATCCTGGCGGATGGCTCGCTCGATTACCCGAATCATATCTTGGAGCAGTTCGATTTCGTCGTCGCGAGCGTGCACAGCCGCTTCAAGTTGCCCAAGAAGGAACAGACGGAGCGTATCATTGAGGCGATCGGAAATCCTCGGACGACAATTATCGGGCACATGACCGGTCGCCAGCTGTTGCGCCGGCCCGGTTATGATCTCGACGTCGACAAAGTCCTCAAAGCGTGTGCGAAACACGGCGTCGCTGTCGAAATCAACGCACATCCGTGGCGACTCGACCTCGACTGGCGCTGGCATCAAAAGGCACTCGATCAGGGCTGCATCTTCAGCATCAATCCGGACGCTCATTCGATCCGCGAGCTCGACCACATGCATTGGGGTGTCGAGATGGCGCGCAAGGGCGGTGTTCCTGCGAAGCGGGTCCTGAACGCGATGCGTTTGACGGCCCTTCTTGCGCATCTCGCACGGCGCAGGCAAACGTCCTAAACTGCTTGTGCGCCCGGCCTATCAGCGCAGGAGTCCGTCATTCTCAAAATCTTCCCAGCCGCGCAAACTGGAGTGCGCGTTCTCGTCGGGGCCGTAGCCAGTTGAAGCTGCAGTTCCGCGACCGCTTCTTTGAGCACGTTTCATAGCGGCCTTCCCCGCGGCTCGCCGCCTGTTCTCTGCAGCTGTCGCTGCGTCCTGTTCGCGCCAGACCGTAACCAGGTCGCGGTCAAGCACATCCTCCACGTGCTGCGGGTCGAACACGTGAAAGGTGATGTTCCTTGCCCGCCCGCGGAGTTTCACGGTTTTCGTCCCGGCGCTCTGCAAGCGACCATCTTTCAGCCAGCGGTGCCGTTCGGCCGTCGAGATCGTCAGAATGTCCTCGATTTCACGGGGGATTACGGGCAGGTCTTCGATATTCTGCAGTGCTTTGGATACGATCCCGAATACCACCTGCACATCATTCTCGGCGCCCTCAGACAGGCGCAGGGTAAGCACGCGGGACTCGATATTGAGCAATTTCCTGAACTCCGTTGGAAGGCGGGCGCGTATTTCGAGAAAAATACCCCTCGCTCTGACGGACGATCCAAACGTTGCAGCCGGGGTTAAAGGCCACTCTCCAATCAGCTTCGCTGTTGCATTGATTTTTCGGCGCGTGGACATGCCCCTTTATATAGGTCACCGATGGTCGGCAGCGACGAGCCGATCGCAAAGCCAACATGAGTTCTAATCCGCCAGCGGTCTGAACCACGATGCACTAAAGGCGCAACCACGATTGTTAGCGGGGCCGCTTGCAACTTCGGCTAACAGGAAGCGGCAGAGTTGATCTCAAAGTGCGATATCAGGCGCGTTGCCGCCTGGCGGCT
>NZ_JAMYQW010000085.1:0-4440 GCF_040321085.1 Mesorhizobium sp. M0522 | reverse complement strand
AGATGACGAAGCGCCATGATCAGAAGAAGATGGCCGACATGAAGACTGTCAGCCGTCGCATCGAAACCAGCGTAAGCGGGTACGACGCCTGCTTCAAAGGCGGCATCGACACCCGGCAGGTCGGTCCCTTGATTTACATAGCCGCGCTCAATGAGCGTCTTCAAAGCGGCCGAACATGGTTCGGA
Organism: Mesorhizobium sp. M0522; assembly: GCF_040321085.1. NCBI lineage: Bacteria > Pseudomonadati > Pseudomonadota > Alphaproteobacteria > Hyphomicrobiales > Phyllobacteriaceae > Mesorhizobium > Mesorhizobium sp. M0522. The sequence goes on along the minus strand of NZ_JAMYQW010000085.1, from coordinate 4,255 downwards.
ATGACCGGTTGATAAATCGGGAAGTGCCATAGGGAATCCTCCTGGTATTGCCGCCAGGGGGTCCTCTCAATGAACAAGCCGCCTGACGGCGGCTTGTTTCAAGGCATGATCGAAACGCGCCGCTCCTTATGGAAGCGTCGCATAATAGATTGCAGCGATGGGCGCGGACTTGATCATGTGCCGATGCATAAAGGACTTTATCCGCACCTGCAAGCAATCTGAAATGGCTACTTCGGGGAGCTGCCGAGCCTTTGTCGCGACGATTTTGCAACTGACTTTTGCACCGTCGCAGAACTCAACTTTTGCGACAACATCTCACCAAGGCGTCCGGGCTCTAGAAAAAAGTCCCCCTCCCCTGTTGCGGTCACTATGCATTTTTATATAGTCACCGTAGTCACAATGGTCACGGAGGCCAGAATGCAGTCTGCTCCAAAAGAGGATGCCAACTGGACCGTCGCTCGGGCCAAGGCGCGGCTGTCGGAAGTCATCGAGCGTGCGCAGGCGGCGCCGCAAACGATCACGCGCAACGGTAGGCCAAGCGTCGTTGTCGTCTCCGCCGAGGAATGGCAACGCAAGACGGTGCGCAAGGGTACGCTTGCGGAGTTTCTGCTGGAGTCGCCGCTACGCGGCGCGGAACTCGACCTTGAGCGTCAACGCGATGAACCGCGTGATCTGCCGCTGTGAGGCTACTGCTGGACACGAATGTCCTGTCCGAGGTGACAAGGCCGGCGCCGGACGCACGCGTTCTGGAATGGCTGGACAAGCTCGACGAGGATCGCTCGTTCATCAGCGTGGTGTCGATCGCGGAAATCCGGCGCGGCGTTGCTCTCATGGGCGAGGGTCGGAAGCGTGAGGCGCTGGCCGAATGGCTTGCCCGAGACCTGCCTCAGCGTTTCGAGCAGAGAGTCCTCCCCGTCGACGAGCCGGTTGCTCTGGCCTGGGGCGATCTGATGGGTCTTGCGAAGCGCCGCGGCCGCGGGCTGACGTCAATGGACGGATTGATCGCAGCCACAGCGATTGCCCAGGAGCTCACTCTGGCAACGCGTAATATGAAGGATTTCGAAGGCTTCGGAATAGAGCTCTTCGATCCGTGGACTGCGTGAATCGCCCAGCACCTCATCCCGAATGCTCGAAGCGAATTTCGAAAAAGAAGTGTGGGTTTGCTCTCATACCCTTTGCTGAAATGTTGTGACAGAGCGCATGGAATGCCACGCGCTTCAAATCGGAGTAGCCATCCAGGAAGCCTGAAGCCCTTTGAAGCGCATGTCCGTCAGCTATTCATAGCGTGGATGACTTTGATCGAAACAAACGATTTCATAACTCTTCGGAAATCTTGCATGGACAAAAGCACGTCCGCACCGATCACCCATCCAAGGAGAAAATCTTCCATGCGCCCTGACGTGCAGTGGAGGTCGTGCCGAGAAGTGAGTTGCAACTGGCCGACCATGTCGGCGGTTCGACGCTAGTCGTCCCCAATGTTCCTGAGCTGCGAAGTCTTGCAGGCGAGCCCGCTGCCCAGCGCGATTCTGCTTGTGGGCGGGCTTATTGCCGCAGGCAGATCCGGTCGGCTCGTCTGGGCAGCGGATTGGAGACCCGGCCGGCAGCGCTACCATACAACATCAGCGCACTTTACATCTACGCGGTATTGCCGTGCTTCCAGTCGGTGCCATGTTTGGCCGACGCATGACGCGATGCGGCCTCCTGCACAGCCGAAGGCGTTATCGGATGTGCGACCGGGAAGCAGGTGGACAGTGCAGCACGTGTCACTCGCTGTGCGACGGTCTTTCGGGGAATGAAATCGGGCCAGTTCACGGCGCGGTGATCCAGCCAAGCTCTCGGCGTCATGGAACGGCAGGCGCCACGATCGAAGCATCTCATGTTGATTCAGGCGGACCCCTTATGAGGCGTTCTTTGATGCCGGTGATGCCTGACAGGCGGTTGCAGCTGCAAGCGACAATGCGGCCTATTTAGTTGGAAACGGAGGCAGGCCAATTTGGCTTGCCCGTCACTATGTGGAGAAAGAAATGCTGTGTCTAGGAATTAGCGGCGGACTTGACCAAGTCCATGAAAACCGATTCGAGCTTCGGAACGCCTTTATGCACGATGGCGCCGCGGTGCTCGTCCGAGACGGACGGGTGATAGCAGCCGTCGAAGAGGAACGCCTCAATCGGATGAAACACTCCAACAAGCTCCCAATTCGTTCGATTCAATACTGTCTGTCAGCGGCGGGGGTTCAGCTCAACGACATTGATCGTGTCGCGCTCTACGCCAGCGAGCCCTATGCCAACGCCATGCTTGAAGGTATGTCCGCATCCCACCCGGACATTCTCTCCATTCCGTTGGATGCTAAAACGTTGGTGCAGGATCTGTTAACGCGTGAGTTCGGCACTAAGTTGGACAGTTCGCGTATTTCATTCGTAAGTCATCATCAGGCGCACGCCGTGAGCGCCTTTGCAATGTCGGGCTTCGAACAAAGTCTCATTCTAGCGATTGATGGCTCTGGTGATTTCCTATCGGGCCTCTTGGCGGTAGGGTCTGGCACAGAAATTACGCAACTCGAGGCTTTCCCCGAGAACAATTCTCTTGGGCTGTTTTATCTCGAGACGATCCGCTATCTCGGCTACGGCTTGTTCGACGAGTATAAGGTAATGGGACTCGCGCCCTACGGCGACCCCGCTCCCTATCGCGAGCTCTTCGAGCAGTTCTACGAGCTCTCCGCCAACGGCGGTGGCTACCGTGTTCACCTCGACCGCATCGGTCCGGCGTTGCTCCGCAATATCGAGGTCAGGCGAAAGGGAATGCCCTTCACCCAGCAGCATCGAGATGTGAGTGCGTCACTGCAGGAAGCGCTTGAGCGGATCGTGTTCCACATTCTCCGGCATCACCGTGAGGCCACCGGCATGAAGCGGTTGTGCCTGGCGGGGGGGGTGGCCCACAACTGTACGATGAACGGTAAGCTGCTGTATTCAGGGCTTTTCGAAGACATCTTCGTGCAACCCGCGTCTCACGACGCTGGCTGCGCATTGGGAGCTGCGCTGATAGTCTCTAACGAGATGGGCCGCCCCGCGCCGTGTGAGCGACTGCAGGAGGTCTATTGGGGTCCTGATCTCGGGAGCGAGCGCGCCGTGCAACAGGAACTGAATGCATGGGCCGGACATCTCGAGGTTGAACGCTCTGATGACGTGGCAAGCAGTGCAGCCGACTGGATCGCCAACGGCGCCGTGATCGGCTGGGTGCAGGGTCGTTCGGAGTTTGGGCCACGTGCGCTGGGCAACCGCAGCATTCTTGCCGACCCTCGGCCCGCCGCAAACAAGGACCGGATCAATGCGATGGTCAAGAAGCGCGAAGGCTATCGGCCCTTCGCGCCATCTGTGCTGGAGGAGGATGCGAGCGAATTTTTCGACCTCCCGGACGGTAGGCACGAATTTCCATTCATGAATTTCGTCGTTCGCGTGCGTGACTCAAAGCGCGCCTTGCTCGGTGCCATCACGCACGTCGACGGTACCGCTCGCCTGCAAACAGTATCGCACAACGCCAATCCCGCGTACTGGGAGGTCATCAATGCGTTCAAGAAGCGCACAGGCACTCCAATTCTGCTCAATACGTCCTTTAACAACAATGCCGAACCGATCGTGGATTCGGTTGCAGACGCGATTGCCACCTTTCTGACGACAGAGCTGGATGGACTTGTGGTCGGGCCCTTCCTGGTAAAAAAGCGGGCTGCAACGCTGCAGGATTGGACTGCGCTTGCGGTTTCGTTGCCGCCCTATGTGTCCCTCCATCAAACCCGCGCTTACAAAGCGCCAGATCGTCGGGAAACTCACTGCGAGATCAGCACGACCCACTTCAACAGTGACAGTGTGCGAATTTCACACGACTTGTTTAATCTGCTGATGCGGATTGAGGGCGAAGCCATGTTGGGAGATCTCCTCAATACAATTGCGCCGGATCAGGCTAAGCGTGACGCTGTGATGGAGGGCCTGCGACGACTGTGGGAGCAGCGCCTCGTTCGGTTGCATCCCTCACAAGCTGCTCGCACGGATCAAGACTGCGATCAAACGCTGGACCAGCATAACAGGCTCTCAGCGTGATAGCGATGCCGCTATCCAAGCTCGGCGAATAAACGTGTTCATCGACGCCGCCTGCCAGCTCACAGCGGGGAGGGGGGGGAAATAAAAAAAAGGGTTTTTAGTGCACATAATGTTTGGCCCCCCCGCCGCGCAGAAAAAAACGCCAGCGGCGGGGGCGTTTTTTT
>NZ_JAMYQW010000084.1:0-4668 GCF_040321085.1 Mesorhizobium sp. M0522 | reverse complement strand
GACGAGGCTGATCAAGCCTTCCAACAGTACCAGCCTGATCAATTACGGCGAGAGCTACCGGTCCGGAGATCGCATCAGCGCCTCTGTCGTCAAGAGAGCTGTTCTGCTTGACCCCAGCCATGGAGCTCAACGCCCCGCGTCGGAGCGCTCCCTGCTTCTGAAGGAAGCCATTAGGTCCGCTCGGGCTTGATCGGAGGCTTGGCTGATGGACGTCGTGGTTGCTTCGCTCAGTTGCCGCCCCATGGCGCGGCTTTGCGGATTATCAGTCCTCTGCCTCTTCGCCGGTCTCAACAGCGCTGTGTAATGTTCATTGTTTATGATGACGCCCCCGCTGTTCACGAGGTTGCTCCTGTCAAGTGTACTCGTCAGTCCGTCCTGGGCCTCACGCTTCTTGCCCAAGTGCCGTTCAAACGGCGCTGGCGCGACTTGTTGAGCTCGAGAGATGGGTCCCTGCTCTCCTGCGTGGCCATGAGCTTGTGCCGCGGTCTGCGCAGCGGCGTCCCCAATGGCACGAGCCTCCATGCCGACTGCGTCTTCCGGACGAGCAGCAAGGGCAATTTCGCGCCCGAGTGCGAACTTCCGGACATGAGTTAGTGCACTGATGTCAGCGGTTTTCATATAGCGCTTGGCATCTTCATCCAGCGACCGCTCGTGAAGCCGATCCGCAATCCCCGGCTTTTTGTTTTCAACCAGGCATTGACTGAAACGTCTAAGAGCAGACCCATAGACCTCAACGGTACGGGGTTTCGGCCCGGTCGGCGCTGCCTCGTACGCTTTGATGAGAGCCGCTGTGTACTCTCTGATGAGCACGGCGTCGGCAGGGTGGGGATTCAGGGCAGGGCGGCCCACCACTGGCGCTCCGCCCGCCCACGTCTTGAGACGACCCAGTGACCCAGCCACGGCCGAGGGGCCGCCACCCCAGATCTCGTACTCCTTGCGATCCCGATCCAGCGACGAATCGTGAAGCCGATCCGCAATCCCCGGCTTGTTATTTTCAACGAGCCAATGACCAAAGCCGAAAAGAATATCTACATGGCGCTTGACCGTGATCTCCCCGACCTTACCGGCATAGAGTGCTGACCTCAGCCCTTCGACAAGGGTCGCATCGTTGGAATAAAGAGGACCCTTGTCGGGACCGGAGACCACTTTTGGGCGATCTGGCTGCACCGCCGCCGGCACAGAACGAGCATGGTCACGCAACTCGGACGGTGCGGGGGGATTCAGATCAACCACTGACGAATCCGGCGCATGATGATGGCGCGCCGTTGAGTGACCCGGCTGCAGCACCGAGGCACCCAGCATCGACCCACTGCCTCCGGCGTACGGCGCCGCGGCGTGTTCTTGTCCGCTCCCTTGCATCATGGGCTGCGCCTCCCATGGCAATGCACCCACTTGATGGGTGGGGGCCTGCATCAGCACGCGAGCGCCTGAATTGCCGATCTCGCTCAGCTGCGGCTCAGTGGCAACGTCCTGCAGACGACTGTTCGGGGTCCTTTGCCTCTTCGCTGGTCTCAACTCCGCTGTATCATGCTCACGGTTGATGAGGACCTCCTCGCTTGGTAGCTGGTTGCTCCTGTCCTGTGCAGCGATCCGCTCGTCCGGCGCGCGCTGGTCGCCGTCGCGCCAGCTCAGGGGACGAAAGGACCCTGCGGGATCCGAGGCTTGGTGATGGGGCCCAGTTGGCACGAAAGACGATGCCAGAACAGCGTCGTCTTCATTAGCTTTCCCAGGGGGGAGATACTCTGGCCAACTGTATTCCTCCTGCGGCCCGCTGTGCTGCGCAGCGGCGTCCCCCTTGCTCTCAAGACTTTGAGATTTAAATGGGTCCCCGGGAGCAACGTCTGGCGCTGACTGGCCGAGCCGCTTGATCTGCTGGTGAAACGTCCCAACGGGGCTTTCCTTAACCGCGTCTCGGGCCTGTCGGTCCATGAGTTCAAAGTTCGTGAGATTATTTGCCGTTCCGAATGTATTGTCACCCCTGAGGCGGGTTTGTAGTGCCTGCCGATTGACGACGAGGTTGTTGAGGTTCAGGTTATCTGGCTGCGATTGCAATCGCCCAACCAGCGCCCGCGTGCCGTCCACCACGTAGACTCCGCAATCCACCACGTTGCTCTGCTGGGCGATGCGGGATACGCCCACGCGGGTCTCCAGGCTGGCGCCCAGATTTTCTGCGAGCTCTTTTGCAAGCGTGTCATTGCATCCGTTGTAGGAGTCATAATGATAGGCAACCGGCCGTTCCCGGTCGCTGCGATCAACGAACAGCAGCGACCAATGGGTGCCGCGCTCCGCAAGAGTCTTACCGCCATCGCTCACTGGCACGAACAGGAAGTCGGCTGTGTCGTTACCGTTCTGATGGACGATGCGCTGGAATGCGCTTAGCATGACGCTCTCGGAGCCCAAGCGCAGATGATAATTGGCTACGAGGGGATCCACGAACCGCGTCCGGGCGGCGAGATCTGGATTGTTCCCCTGCAACTCCTGCTCCAGGAGTTGGTAATCCCTCTGGATATGTTCGTCGCCTAGCCATTCCAATGCGCCGAGCACCCGCCCGTCTTTAGCTTTCCCAGGGGGCCTCTCTGGCCGACCCAATGCCTCCTGCGTCCCGCTGCGCTGCGCAGCGGCGTCCCCAATGGCACGAGCCTCCATGCCGACTGCGTCTTCCGGACGAGCAGCAAGGGCAATTTCGCGCCCGGGTGCGAACTTCCGGAGATGAGCTAGTGCACTGATCCTCCGGTTACCACCGGAGTTCACATAGCGCTTGGCATCTTCATCCAGCGACCCCTCGTGAAGCCGATCCGCAATCCCCGGCTTTTTGTTTTCATGCAGGTATTCACTGAAACGTATAAGAGTAGATCCATAGACCTGAATGGTACCGCGATTCGGCCCGGTCGCAGGCGCTTCTTTGTACTCTTTGATGAGAGCCGCTGTGTAATCTCTGATGAGCGCGGCGTCGGCAGGGTAGGGATTCCGGACAGGGCGGTCGACCACTGGCGCTCCGCCCGCCAACGTCTTGAGACGACCCAGTGCTCTAGCCACGATCGAGGGGCCACCCCTGCTCTCGTACTCCGAGGGGCCACCCCTGCTCTCGTACTCCTTGCGATCCTGATCCAGCGACGATTCGTCAAGCCGAGCAGCAAATCCCGGCCTGTTATTGTCAAAGAGCCAACGACCAAAGCCGAGAAGAGAATTTACATGGCGCTTGACCGTGCTCTCCTTGACCTTACCCGCGTAAGCTGACCTCAGCCCTTCGACAACGGTCGCATCGTTGGAATAGAGGGGACCCTTGTCGCGACCGGAGACCCCTATTGGAGGATCTGGCTGCACCGCCGCCGGCACAGAACGAGCATGGTCACGCAACTCGGACGGTGCGGGGGGATTCAGATCAACCACTGACGAATCCGGCGCATGATGATGGCGCGCCGTTGAGTGACCCGGCTGCAGCACCGAGGCACCCAGCATCGACCCACTGCCTCCGGCATACGGCGCCGCGGCGTGTTCTTGTCCGCTCCCTTGCATCATGGGCTGCGCTTCCCATGGCAATGCACCCACTTGATGGGTGGGGGCCTGCATCAGCACGCGAGCGCCTGAATTGCCGATCTCGCTCAGCTGCGGCTCAGTGGCAACGTCCTGCAGACGACTGTTCAGGGGCCTTTGCCTCTTCGCTGGTCTCAACTCCGCTGTATCATGCTCACGGTTGATGAGGACCTCCTCGCTTGATAGCTGGTTGCTCCTGTCCTGTGCAGCGATCCGCTCGTCCGGCGCGCGCTGGTCGCCGTCGCGCCAGATCAGGGGACGAAAGGACCCTGCGGGATCCGAGGCTTGGTGATGGGGCCCAGTTGGCACGAAAGACAATGGCAGAACAGCGTCGTCTTCATTAGCTTTCCCAGGGAGCTCGCGCCCGAGTTCGGACTTCCGGAGATGAGCTAGTGCACTGATCCCACCGGAGTTGTTATAGCGCTTGGCATCTTCATCCAGCGACCCCTCGTGAAGCCGAGCCGCAATCCCCGGCTTTTTGTTTTCAACCAGGTATTCACTGAAACGTCTAGGAGCAGATCCATAGGTCTGAATGGTAGCGGGATTCGGCCCGGTCGGCGCTGCCTTGTACTCTTTGATGGGAGCCGCTGTGTAATCTCTGATGAGCGCGGCGTCGGCAGGGTCGGGATTATTCAGGACAGCGGCGCGGTCCAGCACTGGCGCTCCGCCCGCCCACGTCTTGAGATGACCCACTGCTCTAGCCACGTCCGAGGAGCCACTCTTGCTCTCGTACTCCTTGAGATCCGGATCCAGCGACTCCTCGTGAAGCCGAGCAGCAAATCCCGGCCTGTTATTATCAAAGAGCCAACGACCAAAGCCGAGAAGAGAATTTACATGGCGCTTGACCGTGCTCTCCAATGCTGACCTCAGCCCTTCGACAACGGTCGCATCGTTGGAATAAAGAGGACGCTTGTCGGGACCGGAGACCCCTATTGGAGGATCTGGCTGCACCGCCGCCGGCACAGAACGAGCAGGGTCACGCAACTCGGACGGTGCGGGGGGATTCAGATCAACCACTGACGAATCCGGCGCATCATGATGGCGCGCCGTTGAGTGACCCGGCTGCAGCACCGAGGCACCCAGCATCGACCCACTGCCTCCGGCGTAGGGCGCCGCGGCGTGTTCTTGTCCGCT
>NZ_JAMYQW010000083.1:0-4779 GCF_040321085.1 Mesorhizobium sp. M0522 | reverse complement strand
CTCCCAGTTGGCCTCGGATCGGCCTTGTGTGCGTCAAATTCTGCAGAAATGGTTTGACAGTCAGCGATGACCTTGGCGCGCCCCGTCCAGCCACGTGTCAGCGGAGCGGCGAACTTCCTCTCGGTCGGCGATGGCCACAAACGAGGAGCGTGGAGCGGAAATCGATCTTTCGCCTTCAGGTACGTCGTTCCGGTATCGAGCCCTTCGGACCGAAATGTGACGCTTGCCTCGCTGATCAGCCCGTCATGGGCACGACCGCGACGGCTACGCGTGGTGCCGCGCAACTCGAACATGTCTCGGAAATCGGCATCGAAGTCGAGCCGGACCGGCAACGCAATCTCGCGCGCGGAGTAGTTGGTGAAGGTAATACGCTCGAACATGCGGTCTTGCCAGATGAACCGGCTCCGATCGATGTGTACGGCGCTCGCTGGAACTTCACTGCCGTTTGGCCCCACTGCGGCGAGATTGGTTAGATTGGCTGTGAACAAGATGTTGTCTTGCGACAAGGACGCGCCAAGCAATGAGGGCATGCGGTCAGCGATCAACAGCCGGAAGCGCGACAGCACACGCGTGTCGTCGCAGAAGAGCCCGTCGCCCGTGCCTCGTATGTCGCCGTAGCTGTCGGCGACGACGAAGCAGTCCTCGTGCTTCAGCGCAAATTGCCGATGCGGTTCGCGCGGTGCGGATTCATCGAGTACCGGGAGAGCCAAGGCGGGATCAAGTTTGCGTTCTTCGACTTCAGTATTCATATCAGCCCTCTTGTCCAAGAGACTAGGCCGATGGGACTGTCAGGAATCTTGTGCGTGAGGCCGGTTGTCGTCATTGCTCCTTTGTTGGGTGTGGTCGATGGGACTGATTGTCCCCATGGAAAGGCACTGATCAGGACACACGCGCCTCGCCAAAGCTACAGGCAGTCGCAATGCAGGGAGAACCGTGCGGGTCAGCTTGGGAGAGGAGCGTTTCATAGTCTGGTGGGGCCTAATTCGCCTCGTAGTTCTAGTGGTCACCCTATCGGCTCACCGGTCCCCTGAAGCGCCCGATAGACGCTCCGCTCACTGACCCCCAGTTCCTTGGCTATCGCTGTTCTGGTCATGCCCTCGGCATCCAACTTCACGATCTTGTCGCGCTTCCCCATCGCTGTCGGCTTCCGTCCTGGGTACTTGGTCTTGTCGCCTTTTGCGGCATCGATCCCGATCCGTTGGCGCTCCAGCACGACGCTACGCTCAAACTCCGCGAACGCCCCGAACATCGTCAACATGAGCTTGCCGGTCGAGGTCTTGGTGTCGACCGTGTCGCCGTTGAAGTCGAGGATACGCAGCGCTACGCCACGCCCCTCCAAGTCCTCCACGATCTCGAGAAGCTGTCTGACGTTCCTCGCTAGGCGGTCCATTTTGGTCACCGTCAGCGTGTCACCCGCTTCCAGCCTCTCCACGAGCCGCTCAAGCCGCTCCCGCCTCGAAGCGGCCCCAGAGACATGCTCCTTGTACACACGCTTGCATCCGGCCTTCTCCAGCGCCGTCACCTGATCGTCCAATCCGGCTACCTGATCTGTGGTCGAGGTCCGCGCGTATCCGAAGTTCATGGGTCTTCCTTCCTGCCATTAGGCTACCTGCCAAATCCGATACCCTGCCAAAATACGGAAAGCAACCCTCTTGTCATGCTAAATCCGTGGGGCGGCACCCTGCCACAAGAGCCTGCCCTATTGGCATCACAGCGTGAGCAAACATTGGACAGAAGCATTCCAACGTTCACGATGTGCAACACCGACGCTAGATCGACACGAATCTTCAGTTCAAAGAGCGAGGATTAATGCTGCGGCAAACCAAGGGGGCACGGGGGGCTTCGCGCGAGCCAGTTATCCGATCTCCCGCTCAGAAATTTCTACCAAATATTCCGACCTCCTGATGGAACCCATTCGTTGCGGGCGAGTTGCGGCTCATTGGGACGGACTTCCCGAACATGACAACGAGCAACAAAGCAGACCATCAGTCTGTCTCCGAAGCGTTTCGGAAACTGATCCGTTCCGAAGGCTATCGTCATCACGTACAAACGTTCTTAAATCTGGAGGTCGAACCAGAACTGCCGCCAACCCTACAGTCATTACTTGCGGCTATTGATCGGGCCAAACAGGGACCGACAGAAGAAGGTTCCTAGCCGGCTGGCTGAGCGTCAGGTCAAAGAGTATAGAAGCTCGCTTCGTGGCTTGTCCCTGATTCCCACTCAGAAGTTATCAAACATTCTGCTTGATTTTTCTCGACAGAGGATCATGAATGTTCCCTTGGGTTCTCGCTGAGGTGGGAGGCCTTGTATGAACGTTTGGACGAACTGCCGACCCGACAAAGTGACTGCCAAACACCTTGTTCACGAGCTGATCCTACAAGCCCGTCGCGGCCAAATCATCTCCGTCAAAGGGACTATCGCAGCGGTGCGCCGAGACGGGCCACATCTGGCGGAAACTGACTGCGAGCTGGTGGAGCTTATTGTCAATGTTGCCCCAGCCTTTGGCCTGTTCGTCGGGTTCGATCTTCGCGAATAACCGCCTCCTCAACAGGGCGGACCGTGGCGACACGGTCTCGATCAAAGCTGCACTACGCGAAGCTCGGGAGGCTGCGCCTTGCTTGGTGGCCTCTGACGAAGAACTAACCGGGGCAATCGACGAGGCAGCAACTGCCATGGGCCTCTGCGTGGCTTTCGACGGTCGCGAGTAGCTGTCAGCCAAATTCAGTCACTGTGGCATCGCAACGGAAGCGCGCCGTCCTGCGCTAGTTAGAGGTAATCCGCAATTACCTTCGCAGGATGCTAAATCTGCCTGTAGAACGGGAGCTGCCGGCTGAGCAGTATAGGCTGGAGGAACTTGATCGGGCCGACAAAGAGTGACCGCATGGCTCTCCACTGGTTCAACCCTCCGGTCCCCGTCAAGACCGAGCGTCCCGGGATCATCCGCAATGTCAACAACGCCGAGGCAGCCGGCGAGGAGCTTATGAAGTGGACCAAGCGTGGCCCTTGGTGGGACCTCGCGGTGCGCGTTTGCATGGCCGTGATTTTCGACGAGATGGAACCTGAGGAGGCCCGCAAGGCATTCCTGGCTGCTGCAAAAGAGGAGGGGACACTACTCCCCCCAATGACGACTAGCTAAATTGGATGGGGTACAAGGTTCTATGTGTCTCTGACCAACACCGCCCTCGCGAAAGGAGCCCGCCGCCAAGCATGGAGATGAGAGGCGACGGACCCCCCCACAGCGGCTGCACATCCACGAAGATCGACCGCTGCAAGCTCTAAACCCGCGAGGGCCTACATCGTTCCTTAGCTGCGGCTAAAGCGGGGTTGGTCAGCGGGCTCTTCCCGCTCTAAGTTCCCTCTTATGGTCCCCTCTGGTTCGCTCCCCCGGTCTACGTGAAGACGAAACGTCCGGGCATTCGCAATGGGGTCAGCCATGTCGAGGGAGCCGCCGAGGAACTCCTGGCATGGGACACAAAGGGCCCGAGGTGGACGAAGGCGGTCCAATCCTGCGTCGACGCGTTCGAGGGCAGGATGTCCCCCATGAGGTCCGTGAAGCCTTTGAGGTGGCTGCCAAGGAGGCCAACGTGTATCTCTCCCCTCAGTAGGAGGTATCATGGCGCCCATCTGGTTCGTCCCTCCGGTGTTCGTGAAGACTGAAACCGGTGTCAGGCATGGCTGCAACAACGCGAAGGAAGCCCTTGAGCAGCTCAAGATGTGGACCCGGCGAGGGCCTCGCTGGCATAAGGCGGTGACCCTCTGCCTGTCAGCCTTGGAGGGCGATCCGATTGACCCTCATGTAATACGAAAGGCCTTCGAGGCTGCCGCTAAGGAGGCCAAGGTGTATCTCTCACCAGAGTAGGAGTTGTCGTGGCAACCCATTGGTTCTCCCCTCCGGTGTACGTCAAGACCGACCGACCTGGGGTCACCTACGGGTGCAACAACGTCGAGGGTGCCGCCGAGGAACTCATGAAGTGGACCAAGATGGGACCTAAGTGGAGGAAGGCTGTGCAACTGTGCGCCGACGCCTTTCAGGACCGTGTGACTCCTGAAGAGGTCCGTCAGGCTTTCGAGGCTGCTGCCAAGGAGGAGGGGGTGCTGCGTGAGTAGCAGGCCGGTGCCCATGGCTATGTTGGGAAGGACCCGTTAGGCTGTCTAATGCTGACTAAGTCCCGCGCTGCTCGAAATAGACCCGGATACGAGAGCATTCACTCTGGTCCGCGCATTCATGGGCCATTTTGCACTTCTTGAAACTGGCATCGGAGCTGCTCTGGGCGAGGTAGTTGGCGTCAATGGGGCACGTCGAGTAATCATCAATCGAACATAGGGTTCGACGAGAAGATCAAAACCGTACGCACAGGGGACTGGAACCGGATGTCAGGCTTCTAAAGCCGATGGCAGAAACCGGATACGCTGTGGCGGCATTTGAGGGCCCGTTCCTGCTCTTGATTATTGCCTGTGAGCTGTGTGCGAAAATCGGGAATGGAAGGGCCGGAGGCAGGAAGCACGGCCTCAGGCCGAGGCGCTAACCAAGCGGGTCGGCAATGATCGCGAAAAGCTCAACACGGCGCCAGCGAAACTAAAGAAGTAGTCGCGCGTTGGACGGCGGATAACGCTGTTTCGTCTCTGAGTATGGTTTAGGTCAGGGTGGTCAAGCCAACGTCGCGTAAGGCAATCAATGCGTCGAGCGCTAGTCGAGCGAAGTCGCCCGCTCGTGACGAGGTCACTTTAGCGCCGCCCGCTTTCCGGCCGGTCCAGCTCGCAACGCTCGTGGACACGGTC
>NZ_JAMYQW010000082.1:0-6795 GCF_040321085.1 Mesorhizobium sp. M0522 | reverse complement strand
AACTCACCCTCGGTCTCGCCCTCGAAGCCAGACGTGCGCAGATGCGGTGTCGTGAGGTGGATCACCGGGATGATCGGCATGTCGACCGGGCGGCTCGCCCCCTGCGGGCACCGGATATCGATGGACGGGTGCGGGGTTGTGTGGACAATGTGTTCATGGAACAACTGCGACGCTCGCTCAAATACGAAAACGGCTACTCCGACGGCAAGGCCAGGGCGGGATGGCTGTCCTTTTTTGCAACAGTTGACATCCTCACCAGGCCTTGGCAACCGCATGCCAATGGCGGTTTGGCGCCATGATGTGACCGGCGCCCTTGATGACTGGGCTGTGGACATGACGCTTCTCCACGGGCGAAACTTGGACAACGCTCACACGTTGCCCACATGCCCACAACTGCAACAGCAACAGCAACAGCAACAGACAGATCTTGTTGCGTGGTGGGGACAAAGGGATCGGAGGCGGCCGAGCTTCTGACTAAAGAGGCCCGCCCCAGAGGTCCGCGGATCGGGCACTTCAACGCCTTCTCCATCCGGACGGTATACTGGACGTTTTTCAGCGTACGGCACAGCGAGAGCACCCAGCTCTGCCCACCTACTGATCCCGGTAGTTTTTCAGAATTCCATCCCGGTATAGTTTGTGGGCGGTCATCGGCGGTCAAATCCCAGCCGGAGCTTGATGCGATCTCAATAGGAGGAAGCAGTGAACATTTCCGCTACGCCGCGATTTGCCACCGAACCGTCCCCTGGAGATCGTGTCATCATTCTCGGCGTCGCGGAGAGTGATGCTCATGTGGTTGCGAATAAGCTCATCGAATATGAGCTTAGCCTCTCCGGATTTAGTGTGATCAACCTCGGCGCATGCACTCCCGTCGAAGAGTTCGTGGATGCGTTCCAGTCACATCCATACGCCGATGCAATGGTTATTGGCAGCCTAAATGGCCACGCCTATGAAGATTTGAAGTCAATAAGCGATGCAAAGAAGGACCTTCTTATTTCTTGTCCCATCATAGTAGGCGGAAATCTTGGCGTAACCCGAGATCAAGCGGCCAAAACGAAAGAGGAATTGCTCTCGCTTGGCGTTGATTACGTGCTTGATGACGCTGCGGCATTGCCTTTGCTCTTGCACCAGCTCCCCCGACGGAACACTGTTGTCCCATCTCCCGAATGAGGATCCCATGAGAGCCTTCGACCTTTCGATCATTGGCGCCACCGGAGCCGTCGGCGCTGAACTAATAAGTTTGTTGGAATCAAGCCAAATTCCAGTCTCTCGGTTGCGATTGCTGGCGTCCCACAATTCGACGGGTCGCCAGTCGAAGTTTCGAGATGAAATCTGCATCGTAAAACCACTCGAGGATATCAACGATACCAAAGCCGACATCGCCTTCTTTTCCGCAGGCAGCGCTGTAAGCGCTGAATGGGCGCCTCGGTTTGCAGCACAAGGCGCCTTGGTGATTGACAACTCGAACGCTTTTCGAATGAACCCCGATGTGCCGCTCGTCGTACCGCAAGTTAACCCGAGTACGCTCGCCATTCGCCCACGGTCGGGCATCGTCGCAAACCCGAATTGCTCCACGATTCAATTGGTCCGGGCCCTGAGACCACTGGTAACCGCATTTGAAGTTCATCAGATCATTCTGACCACCTACCAGGCCGCTTCGGGGGGCGGCCTGGTGGGAATTGACGAGCTATTGAACGGCACCAGGACCGCCCTGGATGGGCGCGCAGAACCCCGCGCGGAGCGCTTCCCTCTCCCGCTTGCCTTCAATGTGATACCCCAGGTTGGAGAGATCGCGCCAGAAGGCGTGACCCTTGAAGAGCGCAAGCTCATTCAGGAGTCTCGAAAGATCTTTGGCGTGCCTCATCTACGGCTGGCAGCCACTTGCGTTCGAGTTCCGGTAGTGAACGGCCATTCCGAGGCGGTGTACCTTGAGTTCGAAGAACCGGTTTGCCTCGAACGGATCCATAAGTTACTCGTGGAAGAGCCAGGTGTTCGGCTTTATGCCGACGGAATTCGCGAGGGATATCCAACGCCGCGATTTCTGAAAGACCCTGCTATGGTTCACGTCGGGCGGGTTAGAGTAAATCCCGAGAACCCGCGCGCGCTCTGGCTCTGGGTGGTCGCAAACAATCTCCAGGTTGGCGCCGCGCTCAACGCGCTTCTCATCGCACAGCTTGCAATTGCCAACAATACGATCGGTGGAACATGAACGCGTCCGTTCTGAAATTCGGGGGCTCAAATTTTTTGGATCGTCAGGACTATAGTCGAGTTGCTGGGCATATAGCCGACCGGCTGGCGGCAGGTGCAAAGAAGATCGTTGCCGTGGTCAGCGCGATGTCGGGAACAACCGGCAACCTGAGAGCGGTCATGCTCGACGTCAACAAGCAAGCGTCACCGTCGAGCCTCGACGCAGCACTCGCAACCGGAGAGATGCTCAGTACCTGCCTTTTGGAGGCAGCCGTCAGTCGGCTAGGAATTCCGGTACTATCATTGAACGGCTATTCCCTTGGGATACGCACCAACTCAGACTTCGGTCGCGCGTCACTAGATACTACAGATCCAAAGCCAATTCTTGCAGCGTTGCAGGAACATGACGTTGTTGTCGTGGCAGGCGGCCAGGCAATTGATAGCTTTGGCAGGTTAACGATGCTCGGCAGAAATAGCTCTGATCTGACAACTATAGTTATTGCGTCAATGCTTGGAGAGAAGTATTGCGAAATATACTCAGATGTTTCTGGCGTCTATACGGCAGACCCTTATCTCGTCCCAGGAGCACAACTGATTCCGGAGATTGGCTATGGCGCAATCTCACAAATGTCGCGACATGGCGCAAAGGTGCTCCACCACAGGGCGGTGAATTACGCTGAAAAACACGCGGTCACAATTGTTTGTAAATCACTCACCGGCGACGGAGCTGTCACGGGCACGATTGTAACAGGCCATGGGAACGCCCGTTCCGTGACGGTGGCTCGCGACGCGGCAGTGATAGCATGCGGCAGCTTCGCGGAACGCGACAACCTCCAGGCACTTCTTGATCGACATGACATCAGTACGATCTGCACGGAGGTCAACGACGGGCCGGGCATATGCATTATGGGCGACATTGATTTTGCCATGCGCCTTGTCGCGCTGACGGGCACCCGCTCAATCTCCATCGGATCACGAACTTCCGTGACAGAGATTGATTCTTCCGTGTTGCGCGTCCACTTGGACAGCGACTATGAACGCGCCATTTCCCTGGCGCGTCAGATCCACAAACGAATGTATCCCGGAGCGGTTGACGAACTATCTGGACCGAGAACGGCTAAACAGCGCTCGGCTTATAGTTCTCTGCTGGTTCGTGAAGATAATGCGCCGAAAAATCCGCAGTAATGCCTTCGGGGTGTCGTCATTCCGCTCAATTCCTATTCGGACTCGAGCCGTGGCAGACCAGCAAAACCAGCGTCCCGATCGACCTTCTCGCAGGTGCTAACCTTCTCCATGGACGGTTCTCCCTCATGTGACTTTCGACAGCCACACTTTGGCACATTGCGATGCCGGGAGCGGAGGTGCGAAGGCGGGCGATCTTGCCCGCAAGCATGGGATCTCCGAGGCGACGCTGTATAACTGGAAGGCCAAGTATGGCGGGATGGACGTATCCGACGCCAAGCGGCTGAAGGCCTTGGAAGACGAGAACGCCAAGCTGAAGAAGCTGCTCGCAGACCAGATGCTCGAAGCCTCGGCATTGCGCGAGCTTCTATCAAAAAAAGTGGTAGGGCCCGCCGCCAAGCGCGAAGCCGTAGCGCATCGGCGGGCCGTCATGGGCCTATCGGAGCGTCGGGCCTGTTCCTTCGTCGACGCCGATCGTAAGATGATCCGCTACCAGTCTCGCCGAGCGCCAGAGACGGAGCTGCGTGATCGGCTGCGTGACCTCGCGAACGAGCGCCGGCGCTTCGGCTATCGGCGGCTGTTCATTCTGCTCAGGCGCCAGGGCGAGGTATCGGGGATCAACCGTATCTATCGTCTTTACCGCGAGGAAGGACTGACGGTGCGCAAGCGTCGGGCGCGACGACGAGCCATCGGCACGCGGGCCGATCCTGGTCGAGGCAAAGCCGAATGCGCGCTGGACGCTGGATTTCGTGCATGACCAGTCCGCCTGCGGCCGGCGCTTCCGCGTGCTCAACATCGTCGACGACGTGACGCGCGAAGATTTGGCCGCGATCCCGGACACCTCGATCTCCGGCCGTCGGGTTGCCCGTGAACTGACGGAATTGATCGCTCACCGCGGCAAGCCGGGCATGATCGTCTCCGACCATGGCACCGAGTTCACCTCGAACGCCATCCTCGCATGGTCGAAGGATCACGGGATCGAATGGCACTACATCGCGCCAGGCAAGCCGATGCAGACGGATTTTGTAGAATAGCCCCTTCTTCTCATTCGGCGGCTTTTTCCACAGCCTTCTGCCTTTCCGGCCTCGTTCGCCATCGGGAAGTCGCTGCTCCATAGGCAGCTTCCGCCTTCTCGACGCGGGATCGTTCTTCGGCGCGCTTGGCCGGGATGTTGTAGTCGAAGGTGGTGCCGCGTTTTGAAGCATGACTTTTCCTTAATCAGACGATGTTCAGCAGCATTTGCGCACAGACCTGTCGTCACGAATCCACGCCTACTCAGTCTCCGGCAGCGGTTCCAAATGTTTTAAACAACAACCTCCGGCTCGTCACCTACCTAGGATGGTAGTATCGCTGCAACAGCTTCTTAATTACTGTCAAATAACAGGAGCGAAGACAGTTCACCACCTCATGGCCTGGAAGACAGTTCACCTCATGGCCCAAAAGCAAGAACTTCCCACTCTGGCAGACACATGCCATTTCATAAAAAGCCTGAACAAACCCTGCGTCGCGCAACTACTTGCAGAGGCGAAAGGGAGAGGGACGGTCGCCGTTCAGCCTCGGTCAGGCGTAGGCGGCCACGACGAGATGCTGGAGCTTCTATCTAGAATCGAAGCTGAGGCCAATCCGGACATTTTGACTCTTACTATAGATTCCTATTCCCGGCTTGGGAGATTTGATCACGCCAGCAGAATACTTCACACGAACCCAGCAGCCCTGAACGGATACCCATTGGTGTCCCACGGCTGGCGCAGAGGTCGCGATCTCAACGAGCGAACGAAGCAGCCTCTCGACATCCGCCACGGCTCACCAATTGCCGACCATCTCTTCGAAACTGCCATTGCTTCTGGAATTACATCTTTCGAGGGCGGGGGCATCGCCTACAACCTGCCCTACGCCAAGAAAGTTCCGCTTGAAGAATCAATCGCCTCGTGGCGAAGAATTGACCACATTTGCGGAGAGCTCGCCGATCAGGGTATCATTGTGTCGCGTGAGATGTTCGGCACCCTCACAGCAGTTCTGATCCCTCCTTCAACCTCCTTGGCGATCACCTTTCTTGAAGCAATTAGCGCCGCGCGCGACGGAGTAAGGTGCCTGTTGATAGCTTACCCGCAAGGCGGCAATAGCCTTCAGGATATTGCCGCCTTGCGATCAATTGAGTCTCTCGCACGGCGGTATTTGCCTCTCGGACCGAGCGTGTATCCCGTCCTGCATCAATACATGGGACCGTTTCCCCGAGATAAGGCAAAGGCGAGCGCACTTATCCTGCTCGGAGGGTTGGTCGCGAAGCTTGGAGGCGCCGCAAAGGTTGTCACAAAGACCTACGAAGAGGCGCTCGGTATCCCAACGGTGGAGGCTAACGTCGACGGCATCCGGTTGACGAGATGCGCTCTGGCGAGAATATTCGATTTCATCGAACTTGACGAAGCCGCAATTGCAGAAGAAATGCGTTGGATCGAGCGCGAGGTTGTTGAGCTGATTGATCCGATCGTCGGGGTCGGGGATTTTCACAAGGCCATAGTAGAGGCATTCAAAGCAGGAAGGCTCGATGTTCCCTTCAGTCCCAGTATTTTCACGCTGGGAGACGTCATCCCAGTTCGTGACCCACAGGGGGCCATTCGCTACCTGTCCTGTGCCGGGCTTCCATTCTCGGAGACCACCCGGCGACGCAATCGCGAGTCGTTGAGAGAGACGACGGCCCCGAAAGAAAAACTCCGGCAGATCGCCCGCGATGTACACTTCTTTGCAGATCAATCGGACGTCTATCTGCTTTAAAGTGCATCGCTGTCCACCGTCAATATTCGCAGATTCGCAGACGGCTCATTATTTCCGCTTTGAATTTTTTGAAATGCGGCCTCTACAACTCGATCTTTCTGTCGTGCACTGCCTTTACAGCAGCGACCGTTCTACTTGTTGCATCCAATTTTCGCATAACGTTTTTTATATGGAAATCGACAGTGTTTTTAGATATTCCTAGAATAATCCCGATTTCCCACGAGGATTTTCCTTTTGCGGTCCACAGGATGCACTCTTTTTCTCTAAGAGACAGTTCGGCGGACTCCTCAATGGCGCTCGAGTTGGTGAACTTCGCGATAGGTGACATTTTGGGCTCCTTCATTTCAATACCTTGTCAACGCAGGAGATGTGCCAAGCGAGAGAACGTCCGTCGAAGGAGCTGATTTACAAATAAAATTCCTCAAACCTACGGACCGGGAGAGATCCACATTTTCCCGCAAAGCACAGAAAGTGTGTAGCAATTGGCCGGTTCAGGACATGATTATCTTGCTCGAGATCCGGCCGGGCGCACTGACGTTGCCCCTTCGGCTTAATCCGGTTTGAAGTTAGCTCCGCAATCGTCACGTATGTTATGTCGCTCACCCAGAGCTGGTTCGGGCCGTCGGGTGTCACGTTCTTCGCCAGGTTCGGGAAGAT
>NZ_JAMYQW010000081.1:0-7234 GCF_040321085.1 Mesorhizobium sp. M0522 | reverse complement strand
TCGCCATGGAAGAGAAGCTGCGCTTCGCCATCCGTGAAGGCGGCCGCACCGTCGGTGCCGGCATCGTCGTCACCATCAAAGAGTAGTCGCCGGCGCTGCCGGTTGAGATCGGATGCAAAGGGGCGGTCTTCGGGCCGCCCTTTTTGATTCCGATATTCTGGCAATGGATTAACCGCATTGCTTCAAATCCTGTTGCAAGCGCCTCTGCCATAACTAGTATAGGTTGCATCGAGGGGGCTGCCCGAATGGTTCCATGGCGCCGTTTGCATAGTCAGGCATGGTGGTCGCTAGGGCTGATCTGCCTGGTGTCGTTGCTTGCCATGGGCCACGCTGCCTTCGCAGCGGATGCAAAGAAATCCACGCCGGAAAAATCCGCGCCGGATTTCGGCCCGACGATGCGGTTCGTCGTCGTGCGCAGCAGCGCGCCGGGCTGCGAGCCGACCTGTCCGGAATGGATATCGGCGGAAGGCTCGATAGAAGCCGGCACGCCGGCCCTGTTCAAACGCGCGCTGAAAGCGCTTGGCGGCCGAAAGCTGCCGATCGTCGTCGATTCCCCCGGCGGCAATGTCGAAGCTGCGCTGACACTTGGCCGCCTGATCCGCAAGAACAAGCTCGATATCGCCGTCGGTAAAACCGGCTTCGTCGGCTGTCTGCCAGATATGAAGAACTGCAAGGAAAACGACGGCAAGGGCGCCCGTTATTTCGGCGATGCCTATGCCAACGGCGCCATCTGTAATTCCGCCTGTCCGTTGATGTTTTCCGGTGGCATCCGGCGCGTGGTCGGGGAATGGGCCTTTCTCGGCGTCCATCAGATCACCACGACCTACATCCGGACGAAACTGCTGTACCGCACCACCTATCGCATGGTGAAGGGCAAGAAAAAGATCCTCAGCACCCGGATCGTCAGCCGAAGAGACGCCGGCAGCTACAAGACCTACGAGATGAACAAGCCGCTGGAGAGGCGGCTATCGGCCTATCTGAAGGAGATGGGTATTGATAAGGGCGTGCTGGATATCATGAAGGCAACGCCAGCCAGCGATATAAGGCAGATCAAGCCGGGAGATATGCTGGCGATGAAGCTCGTCACCAGCCTCGAGTCCGTCGACATCCTGACGGAAGCAGCCATATGCCGGCGGAGCCCGGCGCCGGCGAACTGCAAGGAAATCCCTGCGAATGCCAAGCCGGCCGAGGTGGCAGCGATCGATGCGAAGGCCAGACCTTCTCAACCGGCTCAAGTCCCACTTTCTCAGCCGGCGAAGGCGGCACCTACCCAGCCGGTCGAGGCAGCGCCAGGGAATGGGGCGCCGGAGATGCGCTTCGTTGTGGTTCGCGGCAGCAATCCGCTGTGCAATCCCAACTGCCCGGAATGGATCTCGGCGGAAGGCGCGATTACCGCTGACACGCCCGAAAAATTGCGCCAACTGCTTGACAGCGTCGGCGACCGGCGCCTGCCCATCGTTATCAACTCGCCGGGTGGTGATGTGCTCGGTGCTTTGGCGGCCGGAAGGCTGATCCGCGAACGCAAGCTCGACGTCGCTGTGGCGCGGACGGATTTCATTGGCTGCGAGCCGCGGCAGGCCGACTGCACGGCCGAAGACGGCGTCTACAACGGGCTGACGGTCGATGCCGGCGGCGGTTGCGGCTCGGCCTGTCCGATCATGCTCGCCGGCGGTGTCAAACGCCTGGTCGGCCCGCGTGCACAGTTGAGCGTGCATTCGGTAGGGCAGGAGCAAAAGGTCAAGGCCTATCTCGAGGACATGGCCATCGGCCCCGGTCTGTTTACCGCAATTCAGCTGTATTCAGTCGAACGGCAGCTCGAACTCGACAGGATGCTGAAATACGGGCTGATAACCGGGCATCAATCGGCAGACGAATTGACAGGCCCCGGCATCTGCAGATCGGAGCCACGGCCGGAAAACTGCCGCGAAGCCTCGGGCGCCAAGGCTCAGGCCAGCACGCCGGTCAAATCGTAACGCGGGCATTGCGGCCGACTGCCCATCGAGGCAGGTTGAGCGGCGCGCGATGTTTCCGCTATCGTCAGCCACGGTTGAAGACCAGCATGGGAGGGATCGCGAATGAGCCAGGATGTCCCGACATTGTTTGAATGGGCCGGCGGCTCCGAAGCGCTGAACCGCCTGACCCAGACCTTCTACGACAACGTCTCTCGGGACCCCATCGTCGGGCCGGTGTTCAAGCATATGTCGCCGGATCATCCCGCTCACGTCGCGGCTTTCATCGGCGAAGTTTTTGGTGGACCGAAAACCTACAGCGAAAAGCACGGCGGCCATCGCGAGATGGTGATGCATCATCTTGGCAAGCATCTGACCGAGGAGCAGCGCCGGCGCTGGATCAATCTTCTCGCCGACGCCGCCGACGAGATCGGGTTGCCTGACGATCCCGAATTCCGCTCGGCCTTCATGGCCTATGTCGAATGGGGATCGCGGCTGGCCAAGATGAACTCCAACAAGGGCCCGACCTGCGATCCCGAGACCGAACCAATGCCGGCCTGGGGTTGGGGGGTGCCACGCGGCCCCTACAAGCCGCCTTCGGGAGACTGACCGGGGCGCGAATCGGTCGAAAACCCTGCCGCCAGGACCCGATTTGCGGGAAATGGGTGGCGGTGAATGGTTCGGTCCGCCAGGCTGGAACGGTTTGAGGCCACCGTGGCCGGCGGAGGCCGCGCTGAAAAACCGGAGGCCTGCGATGGGATCGGACAGCAAAGCAAATTCTGACAGCAACCGCGGAATCCGAAATCCGTTTGGCGTCATGGACGTCCCCACTCCCGACGACGAGGAGGTGTCGGCGTTCGCCGCCGGCGTGAAACTGGAGGGAACTCCAAGCGATGAAAATGCCGAGGCATCGGGCACCGAAAGCGACCGCGACCGCAACGACACCGTCGAAGGCAGCTGGTCCAGCCGATGGAACGGCGGTGCCGATCCCACGATCCCGGGCGATACCGAGGATAAATGGAAGTCCGGCCGGGGCGAGGTGAAGACGGCGGGAGAGAGGGTTTACCTGCTGTTCGATTGGCATGGTGGCGTGCGCAAGGGGCTCATCGATGCGCGGCGGCAGGGTGCGAAAGGGCTGGTCGGAAAATATATCAATCTGACCGACCCGAAAATCGTGCGTCCCTGGGTCGGCTTGATCGTCAGCAATCAACGGATCGACGGGAAATGGCCGGGAGGACGCCTGGACTTTCGAAGATGAAGGCCGGGTAGCGCACGTCGCTCTTTACAGAGCGCGCGGAAGCTTTTAGGAAGCGCCTGCTGCGCCGACATGCGCATACGGGCATAGCTCAGTTGGTAGAGCGGCGGTCTCCAAAACCGCAGGTCGTAGGTTCGAGCCCTGCTGCCCGTGCCATTCTTTGAATGGATACCTAAAAACGATTCTTTTGCAGTGCGGCCTTTGAAAACCGGCTTGTGACTTGCCATATAGCATAAGTTGCGGCATAAGGGCCGCATAGCCGGGACGGAACGACTGGATGGTTCCGAGGCGGCGTTTGGGCATAAAGCGGACACTTGCCACTTGCGTGGATCAAGAATCGGTTTTATGTAGACGAAACAGACACGCGACGCGTGGAGCTGGGAAGCCGGCTTTACGCGTCTGATTTGCATGGGCGAAATGATTGCGCTGATTCGGCGCGAACGCACGCTCAAGCGGCACGTCCCGGCCAGCGGGATCATCCAGGAGACCCGGCCAACGGGTCTTGCAGACAGAGCGGCATATGGCTTCGAAAACCACAAATCCTTTCACCTTTCTCCAGCAGGTTCGCGCGGAGACCGCCAAGGTCACTTGGCCGTCGCGGCGCGAAACGATGATCTCGACGGTGATGGTCCTTGTGTTCGCGGTCATCGCGATGATCTTTTTCTTTACCGCAGACGTGGCCATGGGCTTTGCGGTCGAAAAAATCCTCGGCCTCGGACAGTAAGTCCGGCGATTACGGAGAAGTCTTGAAATGACCGCGCGGTGGTACATCGTCCACGCCTACTCGAACTTTGAAAAGAAGGTTGCCGAGGACATTGAGAACAAGGCCAAGCAGAAGGGCCTGTCCGCCGACATCGAGCAGATCGTGGTGCCGACCGAGAAGGTCGTCGAGATCCGCCGCGGCCGCAAGGTCGATGCCGAGCGCAAGTTCTTTCCGGGCTATGTGCTGCTGAAAGCCAATCTGACCGATGCCGTGTTCTCGCTCGTCAAGAACACGCCGAAGGTCACCGGTTTCCTGGGCGACTCCAAGCCGGTGCCGATCACCGAAGCCGAAGCCCAGCGTATCCTGAACCAGGTTCAGGAAGGCGTCGAGCGGCCGAAGCCGTCGGTGACGTTCGAGATCGGCGAAGCGATCCGCGTTTCGGATGGACCATTCGCGTCGTTCAACGGTTTCGTCCAGGAAGTGGACGAAGAGCGGGCGCGGCTCAAGGTGGAAGTTTCGATCTTCGGGCGCGCCGTGCCGGTCGATCTGGAATTCGGACAGGTCGAGAAGGGCTGATCCGAAATCCCTGCACCGGTTTCGGCGGCAGGGAAGGCGGCGCGGAGATCGCGCGGCCAAAAACGGGTGGGAGGCGAATGCGGCTTTAGCCGGCCGCGCGGACCGCACCACCAGACTGCAACCGCCGGCAAGACCGGCATGAGAAAAGGCAGGAAGAGAGATGGCTAAGAAAATTGCAGGCCAGCTCAAGCTCCAGGTTTCCGCGGGATCGGCCACGCCGTCGCCCCCGATCGGCCCGGCGCTTGGTCAGCGTGGCATCAACATCATGGAGTTCTGCAAGGCGTTCAACGCGCAGACCCAGGAAATGGAAAAGGGCTCGCCGGTTCCGGTCGTCATCACCTACTACCAGGACAAGTCGTTCACCTTCGTCATGAAGACGCCGCCGGTGAGCTACTTCCTGAAGAAGGCTGCCAACCTGAAGTCGGGCTCGAAGGAGCCGGGCAAGGTCAAGGCTGGCACGATCGGCCGCGACAAGGTGCGCGCCATCGCCGAGCAGAAGATGAAGGATCTGAACGCAAACGACGTCGAGGCGGCCATGCGCATGGTCGAGGGCTCCGCCCGCTCGATGGGTCTGGAAGTGGTGGGCTGAGATCATGGCAAAGATTGCAAAGCGTGTATCGAAGACCCGCGAAGGCATCGATCCCAACAAGGCTTATGCTTTGGGTGAGGCGCTGAAGCTGCTCAAGGATCGCTCCTCGGTGAAGTTCGACGAGACGATCGAAGTCGCGATGAACCTCGGCGTCGACCCGCGCCATGCCGACCAGATGGTCCGCGGCGTGGTCAACCTGCCGAACGGCACCGGCCGCAGCGTTCGCGTCGCCGTGTTCGCGCGTGGCGACAAGGCCGAGGAGGCCAAGGCCGCCGGCGCCGACATCGTCGGAGCCGAGGATCTGGTCGACATCGTCCAGAAGGGCACGATCGACTTCGACCGCTGCATCGCCACGCCGGACATGATGCCGCTGGTCGGCCGTCTCGGCAAGGTGCTCGGTCCGCGCGGCATGATGCCGAACCCGAAGGTCGGCACCGTCACCACCGACGTTACCGCCGCCGTCAAGGCATCGAAGGGCGGCGCCGTCGAGTTCCGCGTCGAGAAGGCCGGCATCGTTCACGCCGGCGTCGGCAAGGTCTCGTTCGACGTCAAGGCGCTGGAAGAAAACGTCCGCGCCTTCGCTGACGCGGTGACCAGGGCAAAGCCGGCTGGTGCCAAGGGCAACTACGTCAAGAAGGTGTCGGTCACCTCGACGATGGGCCCGGGCCTCAAGCTCGACGTCTCGACGCTCGCAGCGTCCTGATACGAACAATTGGATCGGCCGCTAAAACGCTGATCCGTGAAAGAATTCCGGGCCTCCGACCTGTCGGCGGCCCGGTACCGGAAGTCGAAAGGCTTCCGGACATCCTGTCCGAGATTGCAGGCGGCCCCCAAGCCTTAGGTGATGTGGGCCTTAATTCATGTGGGCCTGCATGAGACGGGTGAAGACCGGACAAAGGAGCCACAAGCTCCAATGAAAGGTTCGAACCGTGTTTGCCTTTTGTCTGCGCACCGTCCGGCTTGCCGGCAGGTGTGGCGAAAGGGGGCAGGATCCTCGAGCGTCGTTCGGGAGATCCGTTACTGGATGGCCCGGCCGGCAAAAGGCAACCCGACGCCTGTCCTTCGTAGAGGGCAGGGGTCAACTGGAGATAGGCAGTGGACAGAGCGGAAAAACGCGAACTCGTCACGGGCCTGAATGATGCGTTCTCAAGCGCTGGTTCAGTCGTCGTGGCCCACTACGCCGGTATCACCGTCGCGCAAATGAACGACCTTCGGTCGAAAATGCGCGCCGCCGGTGGCACCGTCAAAGTCGCGAAGAACCGTCTCGCCAAAATCGCTCTTCAGGGCACGGACTCCGCATCGATCATCGAGCTGTTCAAGGGACAGACGCTGATCGCCTATTCGGAGGATCCGATTGCGGCGCCGAAGGTCGCGTCCGATTTCGCCAAGGGAAATGACAAGCTCGTCATTCTCGGCGGCGCAATGGGTACCACCTCGCTCAATGCCGACGGTGTGAAGGCACTCGCCACACTTCCGTCGCTCGATGAGCTGCGCGCCAGGCTGGTTGGCATGATCGCCACGCCGGCAACCCGGATCGCCCAGATCGTCAATGCGCCTGCGGCTTCGGTCGCGCGCGTCATCGGCGCTTACGCCCGGAAGGACGAGGCGGCATGAGGCCGTTCCTCGCTATCACAAACACACGTTCGAACCTTATGAAGGAACATTGCAATGGCTGATCTGGCAAAGATCGTAGACGACCTTTCGAAGCTGACCGTCCTCGAGGCGGCCGAGCTGTCGAAGCTTCTTGAAGAAAAGTGGGGCGTTTCCGCCGCTGCTCCGGTGGCGGTTGCCGCTGCCGGCGGCGCTGCGGCCGCTGCTGCTCCGGTCGAGGAAAAGACGGAATTCGACGTCGTCCTCACCGAGGCAGGCGCTCAGAAGATCAACGTCATCAAGGAAGTTCGCGCCATCACCGGTCTTGGCCTCAAGGAAGCCAAGGACCTGGTCGAGGCGGCTCCGAAGCCGGTCAAGGAAGCCGTTTCCAAGGCCGACGCGGACAAGTTCAAGGCCCAGCTGGAAGCAGCCGGCGCCAAGGTCGAACTGAAGTAAGCGTTGAGTACCGGGGGCGCGGCCGGGCCCCCGCCCCCCACCAAAATGCGCGGAACGGGGCGGGGCTAAAACCACAAGGCGGCAAAAAAGATTAAGAGAGATTAATAAAAAAAAAA
>NZ_JAMYQW010000080.1:0-7679 GCF_040321085.1 Mesorhizobium sp. M0522 | reverse complement strand
GATGAACCAGAGGCGCTCGCTCTCAGCGGTGCGGTCCAGATGGCCTGACACGGCCATGGAGTCGGAACCGGTTTCGAATATTACCGGCGCGGTGAGCGGATCCGCGCCACGCTTCCACAGCCGCACGGTGCGCGCGTAGCCGGAGCGGGTGGCCATGCCATCACCAAGCGCACTGGAAAGCAGAAGCGTGTCAGGGTCGAGCCAATTAACCTCGCCCTTGGCCTCCGCGAGGTTGAAACCGTCGGCGACAAAGCTAAGAGATCCCAGATCGAATTCGCGATGCACGACCGCGTCGCTGCCGCCGCGCGACAGGCGCAGAACGGCTCTTTCCCGTCTCTCCGGCTCAAGGGACGCACCGCGCCAGATCCAGTCCTCTCCGTCGCTAGCGGCGAGGGCGTCCAGATCGAGCAGTAGCTCCCAATGGGGATCCACTTTCATGTAGGCGGCAAGGCTGGTCCGGCGCCACAGTCCGCGCGGATTTCGGGCATCTTGCCAGAAATTGTAGAGGTACGGGCCGCGGCGGGTGATCAAGGGAATGTTGTCTGGACGGTCGAAGATCGCTGTCAAGGCGTCACGGTCGCGATCGAACTGCGTTACACCGAAGTGCCCCAGGGTTCTGGCCGACTGGCTGGCGGTCCAGTCAAGTGCCCGTTCGCCTTCTACATCTTCGAGCCAAAGATAGGGATCATCGTCGGGAGCATTCAGCGTTGGGCGGAAATCGAATGCGGTCATGTCCGGCTAACCCGAAGAGTAATGTCGCCTGGAAAACAGGCGCAAAGTCTTCCGCCGGCCCGGGAAAGCTCAATTTTCGCGGCTGCGACCGCATGTTCGGCGAGCTTTATCATCGCATGACTTCTCCTCAGTCCTTGCCGCAGCGCGTTTGCGGATAGCCCTGCACGTGTCGTGCCAACGAGAAAATCATTTCAGAACAATGGTATGACTCTGATTGCGGTGTGTCCCATGTCCGACTTTGTCGAAGACCCGACAACAAGTGCAGCCGTGACGCTGATCGAACTTCCTGTGCGAGCTCGGTGGGCACTGCGGAATAGCAGTGAAGCTCACCGCGAACTGGCCGAGCTTCGGATCGACATCGGCGACGGGGCGATCGACGACCACTACGTCGCCGGTGTCGGGCGCGGCACGGCCTGAGGACTCCGAGGCGGCGATCATCAAATAACTGCGTTTACGACGGCTCCATTCCTGGCCGACCGGTGGCGCGCAAAAGACTGCCTTGCGGCCTCATCCCTCCGCCTGGATCGAGTGGCAGGGACGGAAAGGCGTCGTGCTTTTGGACCGGCAGAGTGGTCATAACGCTTCCGGCTATCTTTACAGAGATTCGACAATCCAGTTGGTGAAGGTCCCAGATCTCGCAATAATTGATGCGCTTAGGTTTGGGCATGCCGATCCGCAACCATCTCATCAAGAGCATCGATCCGACACCAACATAGAGAATTGCTTCCTCATGAGAGAGGCGTCGCGGCGGACATGCGATCTCGTCACTCTTCATGATCGCGGCCCCCGAGGATGCCGGGATCGACCAGTGCAACGGCACGATAAGGCGAGGATCTGGCAGCTCTTGCAACTGCCGACCTCGATGGGAGAAGGCATATCGCAATCCGGCAGAGACACCAGGTTATGACTGTCCGTTCATGAAGGCTTCGTGCTGGTCTCCATAAAAGAAGTATTCTGGTGCAGAAGGTGCCCGATTAGCTATTCGGAAAAGGCGACATCGACCTGCGAATCGGGCGCCGTCGGGAGGCGTCCCCTCTCAATGTCGGATTTCCGACAGGATCGCAAATCCGCCAACCCATTGTTTATAAGGCTCTCCTTCTCTGGCACGGCTTATGCTCGGGATTCTGCGAATGCATCAGCGAGAGGTCGTCCATGATCATGCGCACCGAAAATGCCGTCGCCGCAGTGAGACCGCGCTCTCGCTTGCCATCAAGCCGCCGAGAGGCCGGCGTCTCATGGTCGAGGCGGGCGATTTCGCCAGTTTCAACACCTTAATGGGCCTGGAAAGCGTCTCGCGTGACGGCGACGCGAGCATCCAGACGGGCGGAAAGGACATAGGTCGTTGCCCCACGTCGCCGGCATGACCCGTCGATTGTCACCGCGCTGGAATGCTCGGGTCTACATTCGACAACCCGAACGCGCAGGACAATTCTCGCAAATCCGGTCGGCACCGGGGCTCGAAACGTCCGCGAGGGGGCCCAATGGCTATGGCCGATATTCGCCGCGAACAAGCCGCCTAGTGGGAAGACTCTATAGGAGGAAGCAGTGGAGTTATCTTGCGTTGGGGTCGGTGCTGGGCCGTCTAATTTGAGCCTTGCGTGTCAGATACACGAGCAAGTTGGGCAAGGGGCACTGTTCCTGGATCGGCAGGTCGACTTCCGCTGGCATCCAGGCATCGCATTCGATTCCTCGGAGCTCCAGGTCAGCCACTTCAAGGATCTGGTCACACTGGTGAATCCGCGATCAGCCTACACTTTCGTAAACTTCCTGCACGAGAACGGGCGTTTGTACCACTTCCTGAACGCACAGTTCGAGGCTGTGTTCAGAGCTGAGTTTGAGCAGTACCTGAACTGGGCCTTCCACAGGAACCCACTTGTCCATGGCGGCGAGACCGTGCACGAAATCCGCTTTGACGGCGCGTTTCGGGTGCGGACCGATAACGCGGTTCTCGGCGCCAGAAACGTCGTGATTGGCATTGGCAAGCAGGCGCAAATCCCGCCTCAGTTTCAGGGCTGGATTGGACGCAACCTGTTCCACTCATCTGTTTTACTGCACATCCACCCTGAGGTGCGGAGAAAGCATGTCTGCGTGGTTGGCGGAGGCCAGTCGGGAGCCGAGGTGATGTTGCACCTTGTCGGCCTGCCGAAAGAACGGCGGCCTGCCTCGATCACTTGGGTCTCGCAGCGTGAGAACTACCTGCCTCTCGACAACAGCCCGTTCACAAACGAGTTGTTCATGCCCTGCTTTTCGGATCGTTTCGCGGCGATGAGCGAGTCGCAGCGTAAGCTGCTCCTGCGGCGTTTCGTGCTTGCCTCGGACGGCATTTCGGAAAGCACGTTGCGCGCGATCTATCAGGCGCTGTACCGCCACGCATTTTTCGAGCCAAACCGATGCGACATCACATTGCGGCCGGGCTGCACCGTCTCGCACTGCATCAACGCCGGCGCGGGTCACAGGCTGACCCTGCAGCACGGCATGGTCGAGGTCGAAGAAGTCACGGCTGACATCGTCATCCTGGCCACCGGTTACGAGAACGCGATGCCAGACTTCTTGGAACCCATCGCGCACCGGCTGGAGGAGATCGACAATGAATTAGCTATTCGCGAGGATTTTTCGGTGAGCTGGGACGGACCGCGTGACAGACGCATCTTCGTACAAAACGCGAGCCTCGGGCAGCGCGGCCTGGCCGATCCGAACCTAAGCCTGCTGGCCTGGCGCGCGCGCCGCATCTTCGATAGCCTTCTTGGGCGCGCGCCATGCGCGAACCCCGAGCATCCTGGGTTCATCAGCCATACCTCGATCGAGAGCTGGCCCGCCCCCGCAGCCGAAGAAATGGGCAGCGGGATATGACTCGTAGACTTTTGATCATGGGCGGTGGCATCCTAGGAATGATGTCCGCCTCCGCTGCGGCGAAGGCCGGAGGCTTCTCCGATATCACCGTGACCGAACAAGCCGTTGGACCAAGCGTCGCATCGCATTATTCTGGGGGCGTGCATTTCCCCTACGGTTGTCAAGACCGTACCAGGTCGCTCACTCGAAAGAGCGCCGTGGTCTTGGCGGCCATGGCTGGGTCGGCGGTCAGCGGATGGTGCCGGCCTTTAGCGATGCGTGTCGTGGCTGGACCGGGTGAAGCGATTGATCCGGCCCAGTTTACGGAACCCCGGGACCCGGCTGAGCCTGACACAGGTCTCGCGCCGATCTTCTGCGGACAATATCCGCCGGAGCGGAACGCACTTAGCATCGCCGTCCCACATGACGTGAGTCCGTCTCCGTGGACCCGCAACTTGACCAGCGCGCGACTGCCCAATTGGATGTCCGACCAACCAGTCTTTCCAACAGGAGGCTTTTCGCATGTTGACTGATGCACAAAGAGAAAAGTGGCAGAAAGACGGATACGTCAGGCTCGAAAGGTTCTTCGCTCCAGCGGCTCAGGAAGATATCTCTATTTTTGTCGAAGATATGTCACGCTGGGATGTCAGCGATGATAAATGGCTCATGTGGTTCGAGAAGACGACCGACAATCGAAAGATCATCTCCAAGGTCGAGAATTTTCTCGACTTCCATGATCCATTGCGTCGTTTGCTCTTAGAAGATCAGCGCATAAAGTCAGCGGTCGAGGATTTGCTTGGCGAAGATTCGCGCAGGCTCAAGGAGTTGCTGATTTTCCACTACCCCGATAGCGGCGGCTATCGCCCGCATCAGGACATTTATCACATTCCACACAGACTCCCCGACCGGATGGTCCATGCGGTGGTTGCCATAGGCATCGACGACTCCGACCCGGAAAACGGCGGGCTTTTCTTCAGCCCCGGCAACCACAAGAAGGGGGTGTTTCCCATGGATGCCGGTGGGGTGATCGATCCTCAAGTCGCCGAAATGTTCTCCTGGGAACCCGTAGTATGGAAGGCTGGCGACATCTTCATCTTCGACGATTACGCACCGCACTACTCACGACCGAACAAAAGCAATCGTTCGCGGCGGACACTCTACTTGGTGTTCCAGCGTGCTTCAACCGGTGGACCGACCCGCGCTGAATATAACGTGCTTAAGCGCGCCCTTAACCCGCCCGAGGGCAAGGTGGCCGATCTCGACAAACTCAAGCCCCCAAATGGTATTTTCTATCGCGATTGAGCTCACGCAGCCAGGCGGAGGCATGCACACGAAACTGATCGACCGCTCAAAAATGCGCGGAGAGTATGGCGTTCTGATTTGCGGGCTCGCGGAGCATCGACCGCAGCCCGTTACGACGCTTCGGCACGTGGATTGTGGAGGTGGTCGCAGGGCGGTCTTCTGTGACGCCTACAGCCCGACTGGCGCCCCCCTCGTCGCCCGCCTGGCGGCCCAGAGCTGCATTATCCTGGCCGGAGCCGCCAACGGGTCGGGCCATTTCTCTCCACGAATTGCACGGGAGGCTGTTGCGTTGGCAGCCGAAGATCCCACGGCTTCAACAGCTTAGGTTCGTTGTCATGCGCAAATACACGTTTTCTCGAACGGAGCTGTCGCCGGCGTTCGGTATCGACATGGCCACGCTTGGAACGGGAAGCGTCGGCACGGGTTTTTCGTTCGGTAGGCTGGCACCGGGCGTTACATCCGAGCCCCATCGGCACGACGAAATCGAGGCCTTCGTGGTCCTGTCTGGCGCGGGCAAGGTCACGACCGACCGTGGGGAAATCTCGGTCGAGGCGGGCGATGTCGTTCTGTTCCACCCTTTTGAAGCGCATGTGCTGCGCAACGATGGGGACGAAGACCTAAATTTCGTCGATGTCTACTGGCGAGACGGCGAGGCCGCCCTTGATGCCGCTGCAAAGACCACGGCTCCACGCGGGCCGATCTTCGTCTTCTCCACGCCGCCAACGCCAAATGGCGATCTGCATCTGGGACATCTTTCTGGCCCCTATTTCGGCGCCGACGTCTATACTCGTTTCCTGCGCATGAAGGGAGTCGAAGCATATCACCTCACTGGAAGCGATGACAACCAGAGCTACGTCACGACACGCGCCGATGCCGATCAATCGACGCCTGCAAACGTGGCGCACTACTACGCCGACGAGATTCGCGCCACGCTTGCACTTTTCGATTGTGACGTCCATAGCTTCCAACCCACAATGGGTGATGACGGTTACGGCGAGTTTCAAGCCGCGTGTTTCCGCAGTCTTCTGAGCAGCACGGCGGTAGATCTGCGCCAGAGCCCTGCGCTTTTCGATGCTGTGACAGGCCACTATCTTTACGAGCCGGATGTTAGCGGCCTCTGCCCCGATTGCGGCGGCTCCGCCGGTGGCAATATCTGCGAGGAATGCGGCGCCCCAAACCTTTGCCACGACTTGGGTGCAGCCCGGTCACGGCAGTCTGCCGAGGCGCCGCTGGTCGGCTCCGTCCGCCGCCCGGAACTTGCCTTGGACCGATGCTACGACAATATCGACCGGCATCTAAGGGCGTCGGGCGTCCCGCTACGGATCTTGGATCTCTTTGCGCGCCTACGCCGACGCGGCAACTTTTCAGTGCCCATTACCCACCCCTCGGACTGGGGCCTGCCGGCCGAAGGGTTCCCGGGGCAAGTGATCTGGGTCTGGCCCGAAATGGCCTTCGGTTTTCTTTACAACATCCAGGCGCTCGGCCGCTTGCTGGGTCGCGACTGGAAGGCGGAGATGCCCGGCAACGACTGGCAGATTGTCCATTTCTTCGGCTTCGACAATTCGTTCTACCACGCGCTACTCTACCCCGCTCTTTACGCCGAGGTCTTCTCCCACTGGACGCCACGCATCCACTATCACCTCAACGAGTTCTACCTGCTCGACGGCAAAAAGTTCTCAACCAGCTGCCGCCATGCGGTCTGGGGCAAGGAGGTTCTGAGCCCAAAGACAGTCGACGTCGTGCGCCTCCATTTGGGCCTGACACGCCCGGAAGGTGAGCGGACGGATTTCACGCTGGACGCGCTGCGCCGCACCGAGAACGAGGTGTTCCAAGGGGTTTGGCTGAACTGGCTTGATGCGTTGAACCAGGAAACCAAGCAGGATTTTGCCGGCCGTGTACCCGATGCAGGCGACTGGAGCCCGGTCGACCGCGCCTTCTTTGCTCGGATAGAGATCTATCGCGCGGCGATGGAGCGCGCCTATTCGGACGAAGGCTTCTCGGTCAGGCGCGCGGCCGCTCAGGTCTGCGATTTCGTGCGCGATTGCGTGATCTACCGTCGGGCGCAAGACTATGCGGCGGCGCGACGTTTCTATCCCGCCCGCAATCGGACTTCGCTAGCCCTTCAGACGACGGCCGCTGCGATCCTGGCACCGACACTCGCTCCGCTGATGCCCCGATTCGCCAGAACGCTGGCGCGAGGCATCGATGGCGTCTCAGACGAAACATGGCCCCGGTCCGTCCAGCGCCTTGCGCCCGGGACGCGCTTTGATCTCGGACCCGTGTTGGTGTTCTACGCCAAATCCGGCAATCCTCATCTCGATGAGGAGGAAGCACTATGAGCCCAAAGGTGCACCAGTGAGCTATCCAATCTCGACCAGATCTGCGCGGCAATCAAAGCCGATGATGCCAAATATCTTTACTCGCTGTCACTGGCGACCGAAGCCGCTATCAGACGGTAGAGACCAGATTGGCGGACCTGAACCAACGCATCGTCGACACCCTGGCCCGCGCCTTCGAGGACCGCTCGGCCGATCGCTTCCCAGCCCTTGCTGTTTCGTGCCGCAAATGCCGTGTGGGCTCGACTGCGCTGACCAACCTCTTCGGCATCGCGGGATTTCCGTCCTCCAGCCGGTCAAGACTGTCATGCCGTCGAGGCGCTTGGTCAACCTGGCGCGCCCTGCATCGTGCGCCGATCACCGGAAATGTCGAATGCGAATGCCTGCCTGGGCGGGGGGGCCCCGGCGGCGCGCCCCCCCGGTGTGTGGTGTTTTTTGGGAGGCCGGTGGTGGGGGGCGCGGGGGGCGCTGGGTGGGGTT
>NZ_JAMYQW010000079.1:0-7713 GCF_040321085.1 Mesorhizobium sp. M0522 | reverse complement strand
GTCGGCCTCAACATGCTCGGCCGCGCCAAGAAGGTGTCGATCTCCAAGGAGAACACCACCATCGTCGACGGCGCCGGCAAGAAGGCCGAAATCCAGGGCCGCGTCGCCCAGATCAAGCAGCAGATCGAGGAGACCACCTCGGACTACGACAAGGAGAAGCTGCAGGAACGTCTCGCCAAGCTGGCGGGCGGCGTTGCCGTCATCCGCGTCGGCGGTGCGACCGAAGTGGAAGTCAAGGAAAAGAAGGACCGCGTCGATGACGCCCTCAACGCGACCCGCGCGGCCGTCGAAGAAGGCATCGTTCCCGGCGGCGGCGTCGCACTGCTGCGCGCTTCGCTGAGCATCAAGGCAACCGGCGCCAACTCCGACCAGGCCGCTGGCATCAACATCGTGCGCCGCGCGCTGCAGGCTCCGGCCCGCCAGATCGCGGCCAACGCCGGTGCGGAAGCATCGATCGTTGCCGGCAGGATCCTTGAGAACAAGGGGGCAACCTTCGGCTACAACGCCCAGACCGGCGAATATGGCGACATGATCGCCATGGGTATCGTCGATCCGGTCAAGGTTGTGCGCACGGCTCTGCAGGACGCGGCCTCGGTCGCCGGCCTGCTGGTCACCACCGAAGCCATGATCGCGGAGGCTCCGAAGAAGGAGTCGGCTGGCGGCGGCATGCCTGGCGGCATGGGCGGCGGCGGCATGGGCGGCATGGGTGGCATGGATTTCTAATCCAGCCAATCTCGCAAGCTTACGGAAAGGGCGGCAGCGATGCCGCCCTTTTTGTTTGCTTTATAGCGGGCTGCCCCGGCTCAAGCGGCGATATCAATGCACCGCGGCAGCGGCACTCTTGGCCGGCAATGCCCCCTCAATCAGCGCCGCGACCTCATCGGCTACCGCCAGCACCGGGGCGCGGTCGTGGGTGGCGCGTGCGATCACCATCAGCCCTTCCAGCGATGATTCGACCAGCAATGCGAGCGCGTACGCGCGGCGCTCGGGCACCCCTGCCCTGACGAAGGCCGCCCTGAGCAAGCCTATCCACTGCTCGAAGGCGGACCGGCACAATTCGGCCAGTTCCGGCACGTCTGTCGGCGAGTCCAACACCACGGGCGCGATCGGGCAACCGAGCGTGAACCGATTGTCCTCCAACATGCGGGCGACCGACTGGTAAATGTGGTGGACAGCCACCGCCGGATCCTTTTCGGCAGCGAGTGCGGCGTCCAGCCTCTGCGTCACATCGGCGACGCTGTCGCGCGTCACCTCGATGACCAGCTGGTCCTTGCCGCCCGGAAAGTGAAAGTAGAGCGAACCTCTCGGTGCGCCTGAGGCGCTCAAAATATCGTTGAGCGACGTGCCGTGGTAGCCGCGCTGCCTCAGCAGCAGCCCGGTCGTCTCGAGTATGCGGGTGCGGGTGTCGTTCGCCATGTCAACCTCTGTCAGGAGTGAGCATTATAGGCCTTGCCTCGAATATGACAATCGGTCTACATAATATGTAGATCAGTCTACATATGGGAGAGGCAAATGCGCAGTTATCGTCTTGAAGAAACCTGCGGGACCAGGCGCCTGGTGATGCGCGACGAGGCGCAGCCGACGCCGAAGCCGCACGAGATCGTCGTGCGTGTCCGCGCCACCTCGCTCAACCGCCGCGATACGATGATCCTCAGCGGCACCTACCCGCTGGCGCCGCGCCAAGGCGTTATCCCGCTGAGCGACGGCGCCGGCGAAGTCGTTGCCGTCGGCGATGCCGTCACCCGCTTCGCCGTCGGCGACCGCATCACCGGCAGTTATTTTGCGCGCTGGATCGACGGCCACATCAATGCCGGGCTGATCGACCAGCTCGGCTGCACGCTGGATGGGATGCTGGCCGAATACGCCGTGCTCGACGAGCAATGGGCGGTGCGGCTTCCCGATCATCTCGACTGGCATCAAGCGGCGACGCTGAGCTGCGCCGGCCTGACCGCCTGGAATGCCGTGACGGCGGCCGAAATGCCGAAGCCCGGCCAATGGGTTCTTGTCATCGGTTCAGGTGGGGTCGCGCTATTTGCGCTGCAATTCGCCAAGCTGCTCGGCTGCCGCGTCGTGGCCGTCAGCTCGCGCAACGAGAAGCTGGACCGGCTGCAGGCGCTGGGCGCCGACCTCGTCGTCTCGACCGCCGACATGCCGGAATGGGGTGCTGCGGTGCGCGAGCAGACCGGCGGCATCGACCTCGTCGTCGAGACCGGCGGCCCGCCGACCTTCGCGCAATCGATGATCGCCTGCGCGCTTTACGGGCGCATCGTGCTTCTCACCATACAGGATGCGAAAGGCGGGACGGTGCAGATCCCCGGCCCGGTCTACCAGCGCAGCCTCGCCACCATCAGCCGCCTGTTCGTCGGCAATCGCACCAACCTCGAAGCCATGCTACGCGCCATCTCGGTGCATCGGCTTAAGCCTGTCATCGACAAGGTGTTCGCCTTCGACGAGGCCAACGACGCCTATCGCTATTTCCAGCAAGGCGACGTCTTCGGGAAAGTAGTCGTCGACGGCGCTTGACTGGTTCGCCTCCAAAAAATGATCAACCCTCAAATCAAAGGAGAGACACAATGACCATTCGTGAAGCAGAGGCCCAATGGCAGGGATCGTTGAAGGAAGGTTCGGGCCGGCTGAAGCTCGGCAGCGGCGCCTTCGAAGGCGCCTACTCGTTCCCGTCGCGTTTCGAGAACGGTCCCGGCACCAACCCCGAGGAATTGATTGCGGCGGCGCATGCCGGCTGCTTCTCGATGGCGCTGAGCGCCATTCTCGGCCGCGAAGGTTACACTCCCGCACGCATCCACACGATCGCGAAAGCACATCTCGGCGCCACCGCGGCCGGGCCGACGCTGACCCGCATCGAGCTGGAGACGGAGGCAAGCGCCGCCGGGCTGGCGGCGGCGGAGTTCGAGCGGCTGGCGCAGATCGCCAAGGAGAGCTGCCTCGTATCGCGGGCGCTGGCCGGCGTCGCCGTGATCACGCTCAAGGCCCGCCTCGTCGAAACCGCTACCGATCACTGAAGGGAAGGAATATCCAATGACACAGGAACTCGTCATCGACATCGCGGCGGCCAAACGCTCCGCCGAAACGGCCGAGATCATGCGGCGCTACAACGACGTCTTCCAGCGCCACGACCCGTCGGCGCTCGACGATCTGGTGGCGGAAGATTGCGTGATCGAGAACACCACGCCGGCCCCGGACGGCGCCCGCCGCATCGGCAAGGGCGCCTGCGTCGAACTGTGGTCGGCGATCGCGACCGGACCCGGCACGCGCTTCGACATCGAAGAAACTTTCGTCGCCGGCGACCGGGCGACGATCCGCTGGCGCTACTGGATGGCCGACGGCAATTCGCTGCGCGGCGTCAACCTGATGCGCGTGGCGGACGGGCAGATCGTCGAGGCCATGGGCTATGTGAAGGGATAGATTTGTGCTGCCCGCGACCTTCCTGTCTACCGGTCCGCCAGCGCCAGTTTGGCGCCGAGCATGACAAAGGCTCCGGCGAAGGTACGGCGCATCCAGGTCAGCACCTTTGGCCGCGACACGACATGGCTGCGGATCGACGCGGCAAAAATGCCATAGCCGACAAAGACCACGAAGGTGAGCAGCATGAAGATGCTGCTGAGCTCCAGCATCTTCGACAGCGCATGCGGTTCGGTGGTGCTGACGAATTGCGGCAGGAAGGCAAAGAAGAAGATCGACAGCTTCGGATTGAGGATGTTGATGAGGATGCCAGAAGTGATCACCTTGCCGGCCGAGCGCGGCGCGACATTTTCGTCGACGCTCAGGCCGCCCTTCTCCTTCAGCCTGTTCCAGGCCATGTAGAGCAGGTAGGCGACGCCGAGATATCTCAGCGTCTCGAAGGCGATGGCACTGGTATGCAGCAGTGCCGCGAGGCCGGTGATGGCGGCCGCCATGTGCGGAATGATGCCGAGCGTGCAGCCGAAAGCGGCAATGATGCTGGCGCGCGCACCACGCGAAAGCCCGGCGCTCAGCGTATAGAGAACGCCGGTACCGGGCGAAGCCACGACAATCAGCGACGTCAACAGAAATTCGATGCTCACGGATGGTCTCCCGGTGCTGGCCCTGCCGCCGGCAGCGTAATCAGCGAAACGTGCGGGCACAAGCCAACCTCAAGAGCCTATGCGCATTCAGATCATGCTGTTGGCGTGCAGCTTGCTATCGGCAATAGGCTGCCGAACTTCCCAGTGTTCGACCAGCTTGCTGTCCTTCAGCCTGAAAATGTCGACGATGGCCAGGCCCTCCTCCTCCGGTTCGCGTTTTGCGTGCATGTGCACGATGACGAAATCCCCTTCGGCAAAAATCCGCTTCACCTCTCCCTTCACGAGGGGAAATGACTGTTTGAGCTGTTGCAGATAGGCTTTGAAGCCTTCCGCACCATCGGCAATGTTCGGATTGTGTTGGATGTAGCGTTCGCCAAAATGCATCGAAGCAGCTTCGATGTTGCCTTGGTTTACTGCTTTATCGATGAAGTCCAGGACGATCATCTTGTTGGTCTCGAGCGAATTATGGATCTTGGCTGGAACTGGATTTGATGGTTCGTCACGCATGTTTTTGCTCCGTGAGGTGCCTGCTTTTGCCTGACGTGGACAGGAGCGTCCGCAGGCCGATATTGCCAACATAATCAGCCACGCTTGTGAGATGGTCGATACGCTATTCGCCTGGATTCTTATCCAATCGTCTAATATCGTCGTCGGTTCATTGTCGGAGGATGGTTCTCATGGACGCCTTGTCCGAAGTTCTTGCTTCGCTGCGATTTGGCAGCGCCATGATCGGCAGCGCGACCCTGCATCGGCCATGGGGTATTTCAGTCGATCCGACAAGGAATGCCGCCATCCACGTCATACAGAACGGCGAATGCTGGCTGCGGCTAGCCGGTGAAAGGGAGCCGATCCGCTTAGGCGAGGGAGATGTCATCCTTGTCGCGAGCGGTATCGGGCATGCCCTTTGCAGTCCGGCGGATGCACCGACGGCATCGATATCCGCCGTCCTTTCCGCGACTCGGAGCGGAGCGGAACCGAAAAGCGAAAGCGGCGCGACAACTCTTCTTTGTGCGAGATATTCACTCGACGGCGTCGGGCCATACCCGATGGTTTCGCTGCTTCCTCCGCTGATCCATTTGACCCGAAATCAGATTGGCACCAGCGAGCCGCTGCGGCTTGCCCTGGAACTTCTGCAGGTCGAAGCGAAAGGCGATCTCGGCGGCCACGACATTGTCGCCCCACGCCTTCTCGACAGCACGTTGATCTTCTTGTTGCGTGCCTGGATCGAACATCAGCCACTCGGAACAGGGGGATGGTTTGGCGCCTTGCGCGACAAAGGCATTGCGCAGGCCTTGCGCCTGATCCACGAGCGGCCGGGCAATCCCTGGACCATCGCTTCCCTTGCCAGCGGCGCAGCACAGTCCCGGGCCACCTTCGCGCGTCGCTTCGCTCAACTGGTAGGACAGCCGCCGCTGTCCTATGTGACCCGGTGGCGGATGAACCTTGCCGCCAAGGCTCTGCGGGAAACGAACCAGAACATTGGCGAGATCGGGCGCGCCGTCGGATATGAATCGGTGCCGTCGTTCTCGCAGGCATTCAAACGGTTGACCGGACGATCGCCCGGCCTCTACCGCAGCGACTTTCGATCATCTGACTGAGGAAATTCAAACTGGGACGCCAGCCCGGGCCGTCATTCAAGCGTCGGCAGACCGTGAGCCCGACGCGCGATCAGGCAGTCGTCATCGCCCGGCATGCAGGCGCGGCAGACGTCGGGGCGGATGTCGTAGATGCCGCAGGCCGTTGACTTGCCGACCTCGCCGCACAGTGCCGAACAGCGCGCGCCGTCGCAGCGCATACCGGCTTCGTCGGCAGCCACGTATTTTTGCGGGATAAGGTCGAGCTGCGCGTCATCCTCGGTGGAGAAGCGCGGCCATCTTGACGAGTAGGCGCAGCAGGCGCCACAGGTCTGGCAATCGAAGGCAATCGGACCGGCGCCCTCTTGTGGCGACGAAAACTCCTCTGCGACCGCCAGGGCAACCAGCCTTGGCGCAGATTTCCGGTCGGCATTTTGCTGCAAGGGCGCTATTTCTTCTTGGGCTTGCGCGGCGGTGCTTCCGCCGGCGACCTGAACAGATCGGTGCCCGCTTCGGCGGCTTCGCCGGTTTTTGGCGCGGCCGCCGGCTTGGCCGGCTTCACGGCGGCAGCAGGCGCTGCCGGCTGGCCCTTGGCGGAAAACTTGATTGCCATATCAATCCTCGTCAGAGAAACGCGATGATGGCGCATTCGGATTGCGAAGGCGGCCGATGAGCGCCGAAACGGCCGTGATGTTCATTTCTTCGGGCGACCAGTTCCTGGCTTCCTCGATGTGCCGGGGCGCCAGCTCGCGATGCGTGCTGCCGCTGTAGGCGGCATCCTGAAAGGTCACGCGCTCGCGGGTCTTGGCGTTTTCCCGGACGTATTCGATCAGATAATTGGGGCATTCGGCACGACCGCGCACGCCGAGCCGAACCTGGGCATCGCCGTGGACACGCCTGCAGCGCTCGAGCTTTTCGAGCACGCGCCGGACATATTCGACCGGCTTGTCTAGTTCGCCCACGACATCGGCGATGGTCGAATCTGCGGCGATCGCCTTTTGAGGCACGCGTTTGGTGGCCATCAGCGTTTACCTGCGCGTTTCGGCGAGGCCGCGAGCGCAACCGCCGCCGCCATGTCGTCGGCTTCCTTCTCCAGGCGCAATTCGCGCAGCCGCGCGGTCTTGGCTTCGCGGGCCTGGCTGACGGCATCCCGTTCGGAATTGATGCGGTCGAGCGACATCGACTGGGTCCGCGTCTTGCTGAAAATGGATTCGGCCTGGTCGCGGGGTTTTTTTGATGTTGCGGTCAAGGTCTTTCTCCCGGTTCGGAGCACGCCGCCGAAAAGTGGCGAGACTGGTCTTTCGGCCAGGATCCCGCACAAAGCAATACGGCAGCCGGTTTCAAATTGCTGGAACGTCCTTAGCACGTCCGGGCCGTCGAGCAGCGCTCTTTCGGCGGTCGAAGCGCAAAAATGAAAAAGGCCAGGCACCGCCTGACCTTCCATAAGAGCGCCCGCGCATCCCGAGAGACGCGCAAGGAAACGTTCTTCTCATGCGCATGAGCGGGGACTTAACATCCCCGCGATCATGCGCTGGAATTTGCCATTCACCGGTGCCAGTACATCCGTGGTCACCGGTGAGGCTTAATTCCGTTTTAGGCCGCCTTCAACTGGTCGGCGGACATCTTGCCCGACTTGTTGTCGCGGACCATCTCGTAGCCAAGCTTCTGGCCCTCGACGATGTCGCGCATTCCGGCGCGCTCGACGGCTGAGATGTGGACGAAAACGTCGGCAGAACCGTCGTCAGGCTGAATAAAACCAAAACCTTTGGTGGCGTTGAACCATTTAACTGTGCCTGTGCTCATAACGAACCCTTTCCATGGCAAATATTCGTTCGCCGTCATGCGGATGCACAACAACGTTTGTCTCGATTTTGATGGGGGAAGTTCGCCAAAGGCGCGCCTAAGCACGCGGATAACAAAAGTCGGTCAAACAAATATCGACAAAATTCTTATAGACTTCTTTGCGCGTTGTGTCAATTTTTTTGATTTTCCACTGTCGTAAGCAGATGAGTTGTCCGGGTTAGGTAGCAGACGAGTTGTCCGGTTTGATCTTCAGCGAACGGAGGCTGGGGATGAGA
>NZ_JAMYQW010000078.1:0-9447 GCF_040321085.1 Mesorhizobium sp. M0522 | reverse complement strand
CTCCCAGTTGGCCTCGGATCGGCCTTGTGTGCGTCAAATTCTGCAGAAATGGTTTGACAGTCAGCGATGACCTTGGCGCGCCCCGCCCAGCCCCGTGTCAGCGGAGCGGCGAACTTCCTCTCGGTCGGCGATGGTCATAAACGCGGAGCGTAGAGCGAAAATGAATCCTTGGCCTTCGGGTACTTCGTCCGGTAAATTCGAAGAACGCCGACGCTGGCTTCAGCTGCCACGCGGGTTATTGGAGCCAGATCATTGATGCGGGTGTCGCGCGCCTACGGCAGGTCAAGTTCGGTTTCATGCGCCCCGATCTTCAACGCCAGCGACGCCATCATCGGGCAATGTTCAGCCAGCTCATATGTTGTTCGCAATCGCTGCACATGGAAGGTTCCGATCGGTTGACATTTCAACACTAGAGCAACCGGACAGACGCTGGAAGCGGCCCAAGCCTTGCCCTTCTTCGGGCCATGCTTCGGGCTTTTTGGCGAGCTATCCTGAGCTCGGGCAGCGTTGGTTGCCACCAGCCTCGCTGCCGTTCCGTTAACTCGGCAGCACGCCGAGCGGGCCATGTTCTAATCAATTCAGTCAAGGTCGCCGGACGCCATCTGCCCCAGATATAGCGACGTTCGCCTCGATCAAATGCGGATAGAACGCTGCTAGCTCCGAGGCGACGAGTTCGCCCGAAATCTCGGTGAAGACCACGACGCCGTATTGCTCCGTTGCCACGGCAGGGCCAAGCTGGGGTAAATCGTCAGGGGGCAGTGGATAGCGACGTCGCCTGCGTTCGGCATACCGTAATCTGGCGGCTTTATATTCCTCGGAGTCTTTGGACGCTTCCCGTCGCCGTTTCCTCTCCTCCGGTTCTGCGCGGCGTGCGGCCCTTTCGATGCTTGGCCAATGGCGCCTCAACTCCTCGTAGGAGCGGAAAGGCACCCTCCAGGCCCGCAGTTCGTCGTCCCAGCTCGCCCATGGAACGGCTCGCAGTTCTTCGAGAACCGTCCGCGAATATGGCGTGCGGATGCGCAGGTCGTCCGCGACTTCCAGATACCGGCTCGACAGGGGATCGAAGGCGAAGGCGTCTCGTCCCTTGCTGTCATCATGTGCTACTCGTAGATCCGCCTCTTGCGCAAGCCAGCGCTGGATGCGCCGCGCGGCAGTCTTTCCCGGCACGAACCAGCTTGTGCGCTCGTCACTCCACCTGGCGCGCGGGAATGCCTGTCGAAACCGCTCAACCGCCGCTCGATCGTACGGAAAGCGCGCTTCGGCACCAGGAACTGTCTGCGGTGCAGCAGGGGCGTCGGATTTTTCCATCAGATTGCGAAGCACAGCACTGCTCGCAAACAACGCGGTGCAGTTCATTTGGGTCTAAGAGCACCAGAACGTATGGTCAGAGCCGCTAGGGGCAGCCAATGAGGCGATCGGTGAAACTGCTGAATGCTAGCGTGGGAAAGCTTCGCCGCGCCGGACCGTTTATTTTGCTCCAGGAGAGGTCCATTCATGCCCAGACTAGATGCAAAAACCCAATTGCCAGACGGCCAACGAGCCCTCGTTCGCGTCCCCTGAAAGCGAGGAGACGGAAGTGAACCACTTCGTCGAAACGCAAAGTGTATCGCCAGCCCAGGCGCGGGAGCTTGTGCGGCGGCACGGAAACGACTGGCGTAAGATCGATAATGCCGCCAAGTCTTATAGGGACGACAGCTAAGCACTTCCAAGCCGGGG
Source organism: Mesorhizobium sp. M0522 (assembly GCF_040321085.1). Taxonomy (NCBI): domain Bacteria; kingdom Pseudomonadati; phylum Pseudomonadota; class Alphaproteobacteria; order Hyphomicrobiales; family Phyllobacteriaceae; genus Mesorhizobium; species Mesorhizobium sp. M0522. The sequence goes on along the minus strand of NZ_JAMYQW010000078.1, from coordinate 7,731 downwards.
GAAAGGGAGCTTTGTCACGCCATCCGCGGAGTTGCAAATCGAGCGGATCTGCTTGAGGTGACGAATGACCACCATCGCCATCTTGGTAGCTTTCTCAGACCGTTTGCACCGGCCCGGTCTAGGATCGAATAAAACCAGCGAAGGCCGCGTTCGAGCGGCGCTTTTGCTTCGACTGCGCTGCCGTAGAAAAGCCGCTCCGTTGTCATATTTTTTAATTAATACAGTTACTTCAACAGTCGAAGTGGAATCACGTGAGAGCTGTTGCAATCGCGCGCTCCGCCGCCTATTGTGTCTTGCAACAGCTCTGAGCTAAACGTATGGTAACTGTTGAATTGATTGATTTTGTTGAATTAAATAACGATCAGCGTCGGGAAAAAGTCAATTCCGACCAACGTTTCATTGCGCTCAAAGAGGCCCAAAGGAAGGCGAAGAGCTTTCGGGGATCCCTCGTCTGGCACACCGTGAACGGCATCGACCATTTGATGCGAAGCTACTACGACGCCGCTGGCGTACGACACCAAAAGGCAGAGGGTCGGCGCTCGCCGGCGAGCGAAGCTGTCAAGGCGGATTGGGAAGCAGCTCGCGCGTCCGCCCAAGAAACGCTCTCTGCGCGACAGGAGCAGATGGAGCGCCAATCTGCTGTCAATCGCGCGCTCCGGCTTGGGCGTGTTCCCCTGATCGCCGCAAGAATTATCAGAGCAATCGATAACGCCGGTCTTCTCGGGGAAGGCATTCGTATTGCAGGCACGAATGCGATCTACGCCTATGAGGCGGCGGCCGGAGTGTTCGTGGATCCCGGAATCACATCGACGCAAGATATCGATCTTCTCATGGACTCGCGCCAGTCCCTCAGGATCATGTCTGGCGCCAACGTCGAAGATGGAGCGCTCATCAACCTTTTGCGCAAGGTCGATCGGTCTTTCGAGCGTTCATCCGCCACATTCCGCGCGGTGAACCGCGACGGATATCTCGTCGATCTGATCAAACCGCTCGCAAACCCGGCGTGGAAGCCGAGCCGGGAAACTATCGGGAAGGCTGACGACGAATTGGTGGCCGCCGAGATCGCCGGCCTGGCATGGTTGGAAAATGCCCCTGCTTTCGAAGCAATCGCCATCGATGAAAAAGGCGGACCGTTACGGCTCGTGGCACCCGATCCGCGTATTTTTGCCGCCCACAAATTCTGGGTCTCAAAACGAGCTGATCGCGAGCCAATCAAGCGCCGTCGCGACCTGGCCCAAGCGCAAGTGGTTGCCCGGCTGACGACGCAGTATCTCGAGCATCTCCCCTACGAAGCAAGCGAGCTTCGGGTCCTCCCAAGGGCCGTTTTCGACGAGGCCCATCATTTGTTCGCACAAGCAGCGCCGCGGCCGTGAATGTCTGAGCGACATGTTGGCCGGCTGGATTGGCCCTCAACTTCCAACCGATCGAAGACGCGGCCCAGCAGCGCCAGATCGGAGGGACGAAAGACGCCAGCTTGCTCTGCTTTGGGACCAATTGGCACGACCCCCTTGATGCAGGCCCAGCCGACAGGATCGAAACTAATTGGCGCTATTACAGGGTTCAAGCTGGAGACAGCCGATGATCCTAGAGTCTCGTGCTCATGCCGGTTCGATATTCGTTTGGGAGAAGTCTTTGCCGATGAAAAGCAGCGGTTCGTCTGCACGCTTTGCCAAAGCATAGGACAGGAAATCGGCAAAATTCAGCGCCGCCGGGTGGTGGCCTTTGCCGTAGGTCAGCCAACCCTGGGTCGCCAGATCAACCAATTCGGAGTCGACAGGAATGATGTCGGCCTCGATATTGCGCAGCCAAAGATCGATCTCGGCCAATGCGTGTTCGCCCGCGCCTGCTGACCAGCACCATGCGTGCCTCGGGCACCCCGGTTGCCGGGACCAGTCGGATTGGGTCGGAGACCAGCGCTCGTTCCAGCCTTGCTGCCTCAGGCTCGCTCCGAAGGATCGCTACAACAGCTGAGGTATCGATCACCATCAGTTAGGGATTCCATGCTCGTCATACCCGATGATCTCCTCGTCGCTGCGAGTATCCAGTTCAGGCAATCGTGCCACTCTTTCTCGGATGGCGCGCAATTCTGCCAGCAGACGCTCCTGAGCGGTCTCTCCAAAGCCCAAGCGATGCAAGCGCTCGCTAAGGGCTTGATGGATGGCTGCTGTCTTACTGATACCCTGGCGGCGTGCGAGTTCATCGGCGAGAGCAACGGTGGCCGGATTTTTGATATTCAGGGACACGAGAAACTCCAAAAATCTACCTTTCTGGCAATTTCCACCATAGTTCTCTAGGCTCCTCAACATACCTGCTAGCCTCGCCTACACCCGCGCCGGATTGATCATGACAATCGCCAGGCCGTTGCCTGCCAAGGCGGCGACCGCCAGTCTCTCGAAGCTGCCTGTCGACTCCAATCCGACAACGGCCGGCGAAAGGGCTGCCAATCGCCGAACCAGATCCTCCACCCCGGCATGGTCATACCCACCGAGAACGCCTCGCCGGACGGCAAAACATGCACGTCGAGCCGATCCTTGGAACGTCGATGCCAAGAATGACTTCCCAATCGGGCTTCGCTTGCGGCCCTAGATATAGCCGGATGTTCTGCTGGAGCGGAGATGGCCAGTCGGGCACCGGGTTGCTGAGCTATCGCGGTCGCGGCCGCATTTCGCAAGTCTCTGCACGTTATTCCACGATCGCCGGCTTTGCTTGTTGCAAGGCCGGCGCTCCTGCCTTTTCTAATGATCCCCGACCGCGGCAAGAACCAGTTCGTGGCGAGAAACGGGGACCCGCATGGCGACCAACTATCGTGCCAGCAAGGGAGCGGTATCGCGCGGCGCGCGCATGCTGCGCACCGCCCTCGGCCCGGCGATCGCCGGCTTCCTTGACGATCCAGCCATTGTCGAGGTGATGCTCAATCCCGACGGTCGCCTGTGGGTTGACCATCTCAGCGAAGGACTCGCTGCAAGCAATGAAATACTGATCGCGGCAGACGGCGAACGGATCGTCAGGCTGGTCGCGCACCATGTCGGTGCGGAGGTGCATTCGGGCTCGCCGCGCGTTTCGGCTGAACTGCCCGGGACCGGCGAACGGTTCGAGGGTCTGTTGCCGCCTGTTGTCACGGCGCCAACCTTCGCCATCCGCAAGCCGGCAGTCGCGGTGTTCACGCTTCAAGACTATGTCGCCGCCGGCATCATGACCGAAGCCCAGGCTGGCGTCCTGCAGCTTGCCGTGAAGACACGGAAGAACGTGCTGGTGGCCGGCGGCACGTCGACGGGCAAGACCACGCTCGTGAACGCGTTGCTGGCGGAGGTCGCTAAAACCGCCGACCGCGTCGTGCTGATCGAGGATACGCGAGAGCTGCAGTGTGCTGCGCCCAATCTTGTGGCGCTGCGCACCAAGGACGGTGTCGCCTCGCTTTCCGATCTGGTGAAGTCGTCGTTACGCCTTCGGCCCGATCGCATTCCGATCGGCGAGGTACGCGGTGCGGAAGCGCTCGATCTGTTGAAGGCCTGGGGCACTGGCCATCCCGGCGGCATCGGCACCATCCACGCCAATTCTGCCATTGGCGCACTGCGGCGACTGGAGCAGCTCGTGCAGGAGGTGGTCATTACGGTTCCGCGCGCACTGATTGGCGAAACCATAGATCTCATCGCAGTTCTCGCTGGCCGCGGCTCAGCGCGCCGGCTCGTCGAGATCGCCCTGGTCGACGGGCTCGATCCGGCCACCGGCGACTACCGCACCCTGGAAGCAAATTTCGAGACCACAACGACCGTGAATCGCCACTCTCCCTATGGAGCTTCAGAATGACCCAGATCCGCTTCAATTCATCGGCTATCCGCAAACTTGCCGTGGAGCTGTCGTATGCGGCGACCGCCGCGATCATGACGATTGCGCCCGCCCATGCTGCCGGTTCCTCCATGCCCTGGGAGGAGCCGCTTCAGCAAATCCTTGAGTCAATCGAGGGGCCTGTCGCCAAGATCGTGGCGGTGATCATCATCATCATCACCGGTTTGTCGCTCGCCTTCGGCGACACGTCAGGCGGATTTCGCCGGCTGATCCAGATCGTCTTCGGGCTGTCGATCGCTTTCGCGGCAAGTTCGTTCTTTCTGTCCTTTTTCTCCTTCGGTGGCGGAGCTCTGATCTGATGGATGAGGAGATCCGTGGCTTTTTCGCGCCGGTGCATCGCGCGCTCACCGAACCGATCCTGCTCGGCGGCGCGCCGCGTGCGGTCGCCATCGCCAACGGCACGCTGGCCGGCGCGATTGGATTGGGGCTTCGCTTGTGGATCGCGGGGCTCATCATCTGGGCGGTCGGACATCTCGTGGCCGTCTGGGCGGCAAAGCGCGATGCGCAATTCGTCGATGTGGTTCGCCGCCACCTGCGCTATCCCGTGCATTTCGGATGTTGAGGTTTCGCCATGATGAACCTCGCGGAATATCGAAAGAAGAGTGCCAGCCTCGTCGATTATCTGCCGTGGGCTGCCCTGGTAGCGCCGGGCGTGGTGCTCAACAAGGACGGCAGTTTTCAACGGACGGCGCGTTTTCGCGGGCCGGATCTGGACTCCGCGACGCGGGCGGAGCTCGTCGGCACGACCGCGCGGCTCAACGGCGCGCTGCGCCGGCTCGGCTCCGGCTGGGCACTTTTTGTCGAAGCCCAGCGCAATCCTGCCAGCGGCTACCCAGACAGCCGGTTCCCGGATTGCGCATCCGCACTTCTCGACATCGAGCGTCGCGAACAGTTCGAAGACTCCGGTGTGCTGTTTGAAAGCAGCTACTTCCTCACCGTCGTGTGGCTGCCTCCGGCCGAGGAAGCGTCGCGCATGGAGAGTTGGCTCTACGAAGGCCGGGAAAAGACCGGCGTCGATCCTTGGGAGCTCCTGAAGATTTTTGTCGACCGCACCGACCGCGTGCTCAACCTCATCGAGGGCTTCGTTCCCGAAGCTGACTGGCTCGATGACGGAGAGACGCTGAGTTACTTACACTCAACCATTTCGACCAAGCGGCATCGCGTTCGCGTGCCAGAAACGCCGATGCATCTCGATGCTCTGCTTGTCGATCAGCCGTTGGCCGGCGGGTTAGAGCCGAGGCTTGGCGATGCGCGTCTGCGCACACTCACCATCACCGGGTTTCCGACGATGACCTTCCCGGGGATTCTCGACGATCTTAATCGCCTTGCCTTCTCCTACCGCTGGTCGACGCGGGCGATCATGCTGGACAAGACCGACGCGACCAAGTTGGTGACGAAGATACGCCGTCAGTGGTTCGCGAAGCGGAAATCCGTCGCCGCGATCCTCAAAGAGGTGATGACCAACGAGGCATCCGTTCTCGTCGACACGGACGCCGCCAACAAGGCGGCCGATGCGGACGCGGCGCTCCAGGACCTGGGCTCTGACCAGATCGGCGAAGCTTATGTCACCGCCACCGTTTCGGTCTGGGATGCCGATCCGTCGATCGCCGGCGAAAAGCTGCGTCTGGTCGAAAAGATCATTCAGGGCAGGGACTTCACCTGTATCGCCGAAGGCGTCAACGCTGTCGAAGCTTGGCTGGGCGGTATTCCTGGCCATGTCTATGCCAATATTCGCCAGCCGCCGCTTTCCACGCTCAACCTCGCGCACACGATTCCACTCTCCGCGGTCTGGGCAGGTCCGATCGAGAACGAGCATCTTGGAGCGCCGCCGCTGTTCTTCGCCAGAACGGAGGGCGCCACACCGTTCCGGTTCAGCCTGCATGTTGGAGACGTCGGCCACACCCTCGTCATCGGCCCGACGGGCGCCGGCAAGTCGGTCCTGTTGGCGATGATCGCGCTTCAGTTCCGGCGCTACGAAAACAGCCGGGTCTTTGCCTTTGATTTCGGCGGCTCAATCCGCGCGGCCATACTCGCCATGAATGGTGACTGGCACAATCTCGGAAGCGATACCGCAAGCGGGCAGGGGTCTGACGATCCGTTGCCCTTGCTGACTTTGACCGATCTGTCGGACGACGTTGACACCGTGTCGCTGCAGCCGCTTGCCCGCATCCATCATACGCCGGAGCGGGCCTGGGCGGCCGACTGGCTTTTCGACATTCTACTGCGCGAAGGCGTGCCCATCACGCCGCAGGTCAAGGAACATCTGTGGTCGGCGCTGACGTCGCTGGCGTCTGCGCCAGTCCAGGAGAGGACACTGACTGGCCTGTCCGTGCTGCTGCAGTCCTCGCCGCTGAAACAGGCGCTTGGTCCCTACTGCATCGGCGGCGCTTTTGGCCGGCTGCTTGATGCCGAGTATGAGCGTCTCGGCGAAGCCTCCGTCCAGGCGTTCGAAACCGAGGGCCTGATCGGCACGGGTGCTGCTCCCGCGGTGCTTGCCTATCTTTTCCACCGCATCGAGCAGAGGATGGACGGCCGGCCGACACTGCTGCTCATCGACGAGGGCTGGCTGGCGCTCGACGATGGCGGTTTCGCCGACCAGCTGCGCGAATGGCTGAAGACGCTGAGAAAGAAGAACGCCAGCGTGGTCTTCGCCACGCAGTCGCTTTCCGACATCGCCGGATCGCCAATCGCGCCGGCAATCGTCGAAAGCTGCCAGACGCGGCTGTTCTTGCCGAACGAGCGCGCTATCGAGCCGCAGATCGCCGAGATCTATCGACGCTTTGGTCTCAACGATCGTCAGATCGAGATCATCGCCCGGGCGATACCGAAGCGCGACTATTACTGTCAAAGCCGCCGCGGCAACCGTCTGTTCGAACTGGGACTCGGTCCGATCGCGCTGGCGCTCTGCGCCACATCGTCCAAATCAGACCAGGCCGCGATCGACCGGACAATCGCCGAGGCCGGCCGAGAGCATTTCCTCGAGGCCTGGCTAGCGGAGCGCGGTCTCTCCTGGGCGGCCGACCTCATCCCAGGTCTCACCAACGTGATCGACCAGTCCACAGAGGAGATTTCGTCATGAATTCCAATCTTGCAGGCAGCCGAATCCGTCGCAAGGCGGCAGCCGGCGCCATCGCCGTCGCCATGGCGCTGTCATCGGCACCAGCATCGGCGCTGATCGTGTTCGATCCGAGGAACTATGCCGAAAACCTGCTTTCGGCATCGCGTGCGCTGGAGCAGATCCACAACCAGATCACCTCGCTGCAAAACGAAGCGCAGATGCTGATCAACCAGGCGAAGAATCTCACGTCGCTGCCGACCTCGCTGCTTGGCCAGATCGAGGGCAATTTTTCCGAGATGAAGAGCCTGCTCGGCGAGGCCGAGAAGCTGGCCTACAGCGTCCAGGACATCGAGAGCCAGTTTACCTCCGCTTACAAGAATTTCGGTTCGGATCTCTCCAGCCAGCAGCTTGTCAACGGCGCGCGTCAACGATGGCAGACCTCGGTGTCTGCCTTTGAGCATTCGCTGAAAACCGGCGCCGTCGCGGTCGACAACATCGCCGGGACACAAGAGCAGACGAGTGCGCTGGTCGGTGCCAGCCAGTCGGCCGTCGGCGTGCTTCAGGCAACGCAGGCCGGCAACCAGCTCCTCGCCGTGCAAGCCAAGCAAGTTGCCGATCTCACTGCGATGCTGGCCGCACAAGGGCGAGCCGAAGCCCTTGAGGAGGCGAGGCGGGCGGCCGCGCAGGAGCAGGCACGCGAACAGTTCAGCCGTTTCATGACGGGCAGCAGTTACAGCCCGTCTGGAGTGCGCCCCTCGGACCGGACGGGATGAACAAGCAGAATTGACTTGGAAGCCGGGCTTTCGAAGGATGGAAGCCCATGGTGA
>NZ_JAMYQW010000077.1:0-10229 GCF_040321085.1 Mesorhizobium sp. M0522 | reverse complement strand
GTCCGCCGCTCATTATTACTGAGGAACAGGCCCTCGAGGTAGTGACCAGAACCAAGAAGACGCTCGACGAGGTGGCGGATTTCGTGGTCGCTGAAGCGATCAGCTAACGCAAATCGAATGTCGCACGGCCGAGGGGCGACTCTGTTGCGCCAAATCGCAGGCCTCTATGCAGAATGTTGGTCGGGGAGCGGGTCAAGGGTAGCCTTCCTCTCCAGTCACGCGGATAGTGATGGGGTGGACGCCCCCTCGACGGCATCGATGTGCCAGAATGGTGGTGTTTGACAGCCACCGTAAGAGAGGGAGCGTCCACAATGGAAGTTAACACGATCGGGTTGGACCTAGCGAAGAATGTGTTTCAGGCGCATGGAGCCGATGCGGCGGGCGCCATTGTTTTCCGCAAGCAACTGCGACGCGACAAGGTGCTTGCGTTTCTCGCTGGGCAGCCGGCCTGCTTGGTCGCCATGGAGGCCTGTTCTGGGGCGCATCACTGGGCGCGCGAGATCGGCAAGCTCGGGCACACCGTTCGTCTGATCCCGCCATCCTATGTAAAGCCTTTCGTGAAGCGGCAGAAGAACGACGCCGCCGATGCCGAGGCGATCTGCGAGGCCGCGCAGCGGCCGACCATGCGCTTTGTCGCCGTGAAGAGTGAGGAGGAGCAGGCGCGTGCGGCCGTATTCCGGGCTCGTGATCTGCTGGTGCGGCAGCGCACCCAGACGATCAACGCCTTGCGCGGCCATCTCGCAGAATATGGACTGGTCGTTGCCCAGGGCCCTTCTCACACCGCCAAGCTGATGGAAAAGGTAGAGGATCCTGAGGGCGATCTGCCAAAAGCAGCCCGCCTGGCCCTCACCATGCTGGTCGATACGCTGAGATCGCTGGAGGAAAGGATCAAGCAGCTCGATGCCGAGATTGCACGGCGTGCCCGAGAGGATGAAGACGTGCGGCGGTTGGCAACAATCCCCGGCGTTGGTCCGATAACGGCAACGGCTCTGGTTGCACTGGCGCCTTGCGCCGCAATCTTCCGAAAGGGGCGCGACTTCGCCGCTTGGCTGGGCCTGACGCCGCTGCAACGCTCAACCGGGGGTAAACAGAAACTCGGTGCAACATCGAAGATAGGCGAGCGTACTTTGCGTCGCCTGCTTATCATCGGAGCGAGCGCTGTCGTGCGTCATGCTCGTCGGCGAGGTATTCGTGAAGGATCGTGGCTTGGGCGCATGCTCGCCCGCAAGCCGCCAATGCTTGTGGTCGTCGCTCTTGCCAACAAGATGGCCCGCATCGTCTGGGCGCTCATGGCAAGAGGTGGGACCTACAGGGCTCCGGCCGTGGCAGCATAGCAGCTCGGTCTGAGGTCGTCGCAGGTGTAGGAAGGTCACACGGAGAGGTATGGCGCGACAGTCGATGAGAGACGGATCGGAAAAACCAGTTCAGCACAGAGCGCCTCGAGCGCGCGGTAGTGATATGGATCCGATCGGCGAACTCCCATACGGGCCGGCGGCAAATGGAAGGCCGCATCAGAGGCCGGACAGATGTCAGCACCCGACTACGCGCCGCTATACTGCCTTTCGAAGATTCTTCTTGCGCTCACGGGGGCGTTGTCAAGCGAAGTGAGGATTTGACCCCTGGGGCGAAACGAAGAACTGACCCCCTCATTGCTTTGCGGTTTCGTTGGTGTCGGGGGGGGGGGGGGGGGGGGGGGGGGGGGGGGGGGGGGCGCCGGGGCGGGGGCGGGGGGGGGGGGGGGGGGGTGGGGTTGTGGGGCGGGGGCGGGGTGTTGGGTCTTCTGTTGGTCTCGGCTCACCCCCGCTTTTCGCGAAGCCGGTAGCTGTCACCGCGGATGGTGATCACTGTCGAATGATGAAGCAGGCGATCAAGGATCGCGGTCGCGACCACGGGATCGCCAAACACGCTGCCCCATTCGCCCACCGAGCGGTTGGAGGTGATCAGGATCGCTCCCCGCTCATAACGCCGCGACACCAGCTGGAAGAACAGATGCGCGGCATTGGCTTCGAACGGGAGATAGCCGAGCTCGTCGATGATCAACAGTTTCGGCCGCGACAGGGTCGTCAGCTGCTTTTCGAGTGAACCGTCGTCATGGGCCTTGGCCAGCATCGCCACGAGCGTGGCCGCCGTGACGAACTGGACGCTATGGTTCTGCCGGATCGCCTCGCGCCCGAGAGCCACCGCCAGATGTGTCTTGCCCGTACCCGGTAGGTCCAAGGAACAGGACCGTGTCGCCATGGGCAATCCAGCGGCAGGTCGCCAGCTCCCGGACTTGGCGCTGATCCAGCGACGGCTGCGCGTCGAAGTCGAAGCCATCGAGTTCGCGCACAAACGGGAACTGCGCGATCTTGCCTGCCATGGAGATGCGCCGCTCGTCGCGCCGCGCGATCTCGCGCGTCACCAGGAAGGCCAAAGCCTCGCGCAAGGTCATTTGCGAACGCGCCGCTTCGTCCAGCAGCGTATCGAGCTGATCCCGGATCGCGGTCAGCTTCAGCCGGTCGAGCTGAGCCACCAGCATCTCGTGATCGACCGTCGTCATCACCAGCTGCCTCCCACCAGTGCCTCATATTCGGCCAGCGGCCGCAACAGAGCGGAAGGCGCAACGATCTCCGCCGGCGCCGATCGCACCGGCGCAGCAGCGCCGACCACGCCGGCAAGATGCGCCCGCTCGACAATCCGTTGGCGACGCCCGCGGCACAAGGCATGATCCGCCACCACCTCGCCCGCATGACGCACGATAACGCGGCCGCCCAGCACCACGACTTGGACGCTCTCCCCGATCAGCCGCCAGGGAACCGAGTAACTGTTCGTGTCCAGGTCGATTGCGCAGTCCGCCTTGACCTTGCGCACGAGATCCCGCAGCTGCCCAAACGGTGCCCGTCCGCCCAGAGGGCGAAGCGCCATGGCTTCTTCGGCAAAGCGCTCCGCAGGAGCCACGCCGGTCGTGCCATGCACACGCTGATCGGCAATCTCGCGTGTCCACCGGTCCAGATGCGCCTCGAACGCCGCCCAGTTCTCGAACCGGCGGCCGGCAATCGCATTGCGCTTGACATAGCCGACCCCGCGTTCGTCCTTCCCCTTCGTACGCGCCCGGTAGGGCGCACAAGCCCGCGGCGTAAATCCCCAGTAGCGGGCAAAGGTGTGCAGCCTCACATTGAACCGCACCTCCCGCGTCGTCGCATCGTGATGTTCGACCAGCGCCTTCGGATTGTCGAACAGCACTTCCGTTGGAACCCCGCCGAAGCGAAGGAAGGCTCCTTCCATCCCCTCGAACCAGTCCGCCTGGCGCTCCCGAAGCGAGGGACGGATATGCAGCCGACGCGAGTAACCCAGCGTCGCCACAAACAGGTGCACCCGAACACGCTCGCCACCGACCCACGCCCGCGTGTCGCCAAAGTCGATCTGCATCTGATGTCCCGGCGCCGTCTCAAACCGAACCGTCGCGCGCTTCTGCGCCCTCAACTCCCGACGCCAACCCTGCACCCGAAGCTCCACCGACCGAAGCCCTATAACGATCCCATGTTCGCTCTCCAGTTCCTGGCGCACCACATCGGCGTTGCCGCCATGGCGGAAGAAGCGCTCCCGCAGCCAATCGTCCAGCCCGTCAAACGCGGTCCGCCGCACAGGCTTGCGGAACGGAAAAGTCCCGCCCTCGCGCAGATACCGACGCACCGTGTTGCGCGCGCATCCGAATTCCTTCGCAAGTCGCTTCGCTCCCCAGCCAAGCTCATGCAGCCGCAGCATCGCTGCCACCTCTTCAGGCTGAAGCATCTCCTCTCCCTGCATCGTTCTCGACAATGCAGGAATCGCCGAAATCTCAACCGTCATCCATGCCTCCTCTCATAACCGAGGGGGTCAGTTCGTCATTTCGTCAGGGGGTCAGTTTCTCAATTCGGCCGACAGGCGTCCACAGATGTGCTGAAGGTTCTGCAAAAAGTTTTGGAGAGAGAACGGGGCTTGCTCTGAGGGGCGAGCGGCCATGGCACGGTGGTGACGTTGCGATCACCGATTCCCGTGGAAGGGGAAGTGCCATGACCAATCGAGACGTTAGACTGAGCAGAGGCGAGTTGAAAGCGTTGCTGTTGTCGGATGAGGACGGCTTTCGCCAGGCATTGCAGAGTGTCGTGCAGGAGGTTCTTGAAGCCGAGATGACGGAGGCGATCGGGGCCGAGAAAGGCGAGCGGACGGCGGAGCGGACGAGTTACCGGTCCGGCTATTACGAGCGCAAGCTGGTGACGCGGGTCGGGGTGCTGGAGCTTCGCGTTCCGCAGGATCGGGCTGGCCGGTTCTCGACGGAGTTGTTTGAGCGCTACCAGCGTTCGGAGAAGGCATTGGTGTCGGCGCTGGTCGAGATGTACGTGCAGGGCGTCTCGACCCGCAAGGTGAAGGCGGTGACGGAGGAACTGTGCGGCCATTCCTTCTCGGCCTCGACGGTGAGCGAGGCGACGATGCGGCTGGATGAGGCGCTCAAGGCGTTCTTCACGCGGCGGCTCGAGGAAAGCTATCCGTATCTCATCTTGGACGCGCGCTACGAACGGGCTCGCGAGGCGGGCGTGATCGCCAGCCAGGCGGTGCTGGTGGCGATCGGCGTGGATTGGGAGGGCCGGCGCCAGGTTCTGGGCGTGGAGCTGGCCAACCGGGAGAGCCGTTCGAGCTGGCGCGAGTTCGTGACGGGGCTCAAGAATCGCGGGCTCGCCGGCGTCGAGTTCGTCGTCTCCGACGACCATCCGGGGCTCAGGGCGGCAATCCGCGAAGTGCTGCCCGAAGCGGTCTGGCAGCGCTGCTACGTGCACTTCCTCAGAAACGCGCTCGACTACGTGCCGCGCAAGGTCGACGACGATTGCCTGATGGAGCTCAGATGGTTCTACGACCGGCGCGACCTTGCCGAGGTCAAACGCGACCTGGCGCAGTGGATCGCCAAATGGCAGGCCAAATACCCGAAGCTGGTCAACTGGGTGGAAGATAACATCGAGGAGACGCTGAGCTTCTATCGGCTGCCGCTAGCTCACCACAAGCACATGAAGTCGACGGATGACATCGACAAGCCTGATTTCGACTTTTTCGATTCCTGTTGCGTTTCTTTGTTCGGCTCAGGTGAGCCTGCTTCTTCGTCCCGGCCCACAGGATTTCCCATGCGAGCGTGTCGAGACGCAGTCAAGGCTGGCCGGTGCGATGGCGCCGCGGCCGGCTGCGAGGTTTCCAGGCCACGCCTTGACGGCGTCGAGCACGGCGCCATTCTGGAGCGGACCGAGGGCGTAGGTCGTGCCGCCAGATTTCCTTGTGCTATATTTGTCCGGCACGGACGACCACGTGGCAAAGAGTGGTGCGAGAGGATGAGAGTGCCGCCACGCAGCCGTTATAGTCGTTCCTCGTTTGTGGCGTCCGTGCGCCGCTTCGGCCCGCGTGACCGCCAATGCCGAACCATTAGCTCGTAGGCACGTTCGGCATTCTCGGCCGCGGCTTTCTCGCTGTTTCGCAACTCCTTCACGTTGTAGGCGTAAGCCGAACCGCGGCGACCGACACCGCGCTCGCCCGGCGCGCCGGCCTTGAGAGCGAGCTGCCTCTGCTTTGCCGCCACCAGCGCCGGGCGAGCCCAGAAGTAGTCCTGCTCCTTTGTCAGCAGATGCCAGATCAGCACGGCGAGCTTGCGGGCGACCGCCACAGCTGCGACCTGATGACCACGCTTGTTACGGATGCGTAGGAAGAAGGCCCTGAGCGGTCCGGGCGCCTTCGCCGCCGCCCAGGCGGCCTCGACCAGCATGGCGCGGGCATGGGAACGCCCATGTTTGCTGATCCGGCCATATTGCGCCAAGCCAAGACCGGATTGGCGCACACGCGGATTGAGGCCGAAGTAGCTCACCAGCTTCTGCGGCTCGCGGAACCGCCGGATGTCGCCGACCGCGGCGATGATACCGCTCGCGACGATGACATTGACGCCGGTGATCGTCTGAAGCCGCCGGACTTGCGCATCATCAACCGCTTCCCGGGCGATGTCGCGATCGAGGTCAGCCAGATCCTCGGCCAGGCGATCGATCTCGCGGATGTGGCGGGCGATAGCGGCCCGCTCGTCGTCGGGAAGCACCTGCCGCTCGAGCCAGGCGCGACCGCGATTGTTGAACAGATCGGCATGCGGGCACTTCGGCACGAGGTGCGCCTGCAGGATGCCATGCACCTCGTTCTTCACTCGCGTGCGATGCCGCACGACCTGGTTGCGCCGCGCGACGAGGCGGCGAAGCCGCTCAGTCCGCTCATCGGGAACCCAGACCTCCGGCAGAAAGCCGCTGGCATGGAGTTGCGCCAGAACGCCGGCATCAATCTTGTCGGTCTTGATCCTGGCATGAGCGATCGCCTTCACCTGCATCGGGTTGGCGACAATCACCCGGCCGACATAGGGCGACAGAACCCGCACCACCGCCATGGCGTTGCCCGTAGCCTCGACGACAACCTCATCAGTCCGTCGCAAACTGCGGCCGAACCCTTCCAGTCCCGAGCGGGTCATGTCGACCCGTCCGTGATGGCGCAGCCGGCCGTCTTCCCAAACCACCACCTCCGCAAAGGTGCGGTGGATGTCCATTCCAATCACACGTCTCATCGGCTCCCTCTCCTCAACAATCGGGAGCCGGCGGGCGACGCGACACCTACGGATCCGCGCTCTCGGCGCAACCGGGCAGGTCGCAGGGGCGGCCAGCTACTAACGCGAGCTCGCAGCTCATCGAATACATCGGCCTGCCCGCACTTGGCGTGCTCCCGGTGCCCCTGTCCCGGATGGTCGCACCATACGCCGAAAATCGCTCATCTCCAGCGGGGATCGGATGGCACCGTCATGATCATACCGGTTACGAACATGCTGGAGCGGCTGAACCAGGAGATCAAGCGGCGCACCCTGGTCGTTCGCATCTTCCCCAACCCGCGGAGTTGTCTGCGGCTGGTTCGGGCGCTGGCGGTCGAGATCCACGAGAACTGGCTCGAGGCGACCCGCTATCTCAACATGGATCATCTGCGCGAGCACAAGAAGGAGAGCCTGAGGGCCTTGGCCGCCTGAGCACCGTCATGTGTCCGCCGCTCCGCTAAACACGGGGGGTGCGCGGCGGACACGCCGACGTCACCGCAATGCCACGCCATTTTGCAGAACTTGACGCACACAACCGTCACGCGCCTCACGGGCAGCTTTTAGTATCTAGTCCCTATGATTGCTGGGCCTGGGGTGGCCCGTCATCCGATATGCAACGGTACGAGGGTTAAGCCGGCTGGCCGGCGCAGAGCCTCATGCATAGGAGACGGGCCATATGGAACATATCAGATTTGTCGGTTTGGATATTCACAAGCAACGGATTTCGGTCGCGGTGGCGGAGAGCGGACGCTCCGGCTCGGTGGAATATCTCGGCGAGATTGCCAATGACGCTGATGCCATCAGCAAGCTGTGCGATCGTCTCAGGCGCTCCAGCAAACGGCTGACATTTTGCTATGAGGCCGGCCCGTGCGGCTATGGCGTTCATCGCCAACTCACAAGCCTTGGCCATCGATGCGACGTGGTGGCGCCGTCGCTGGATTCCGAGGAAGCCCGGCGATCGGGCGAAGACGAACCGCCGCGACGCCACCATGCTCGCCCGCCTCAATCGGGCCGGAGAGTTGACGCCCGTGTGGGTGCCCGATCCGATCACGAAGCCATGCGCGACCTGGTACGGCTACGCAGCGTCGTACGACAGGTGGTGACGCGAGCGCGCCAACATCTTCAGGGATTTCTGCTGCGTCACGGACGCAAGCACGAGCGTGGGACGGCCTGGCGAATGGCTTACCGGCGATGGCTTTCGACATTGGCCTTCGAACATCCCGCTCAGCAGATCGCATTTCAGGATTACGTCGATGCCGTCATGGACGCGGAACGGCGCCTGCAGCAGGTCGAGGAACAGATACTCAGCCTGCTCCCAGAATGGAACCAGCGCCCGGTGGTTGATGCCTTGCAGGCAATGCGCGGTATCGCGCTGATCAATGCGGTGGTGCTGGTCGCGGATGTCGGCGACTTCACACGCTTCTCCAATCCACGCCAGCTCATGGCCTATTTCGGCTGGTCCCTGGCGAGCAATCGAGTGGCGAGACCGTCTGGCGCGGCGGCATCACCAAGACCGGCAACACCCATGCCCGGCAGCGCCCTGGTCGAGGGCGCCTGGGCTTACAGGATGAGGCCGCGCATCGGCCGGCACAAGGTCGACCGGATCGAGGCGCTGCCAAAAGTCGTTCGTGATATCGGGTGGAAGGCGCAAGTTCGGCTGTGCACCCGATATCGTCGGCTGAGCGCGCGCGGCGAGAACGCCAACGTCGTCGTTGCCGCCATCGCACGCGAGATGGTCGGCTTCATCTGGTCGATCGCCTGCACGGTTCAATCCGCGCCAAAGGCGGCGTGAGCGCTATTCGAAAGACAGCCAGCAGAGGAGATCGCAAAACCCAAACATCAGCCTTCCGCTGGTGCGCTAGTAATGGTCGCGGCCGCCGGCTTCCTGATGCCTATCCGTCAATGGCAGGATTCTGACCAGGACCCTTTTGGCTTCGAGACGCCACTGCTCGCTCTCGACCTGAAGCCGAGAAGCGGCCCGATCCTCGTCAAGATCGAGTACTCAATACCGGAGGCGACCGGATGCAGAAACACGGCGAGTGCAAAGCCGCGTCGGTGCTCGGCATTGGAACCTCCAGCGCGATCTTCAGGATTCTTCGTGTTGGACAGAAACCTTCCGCACGCCGACCTGGATGGACTATCTGCGCCTGAACCATCGCCTGACAGCTGCAGACAAGGAGATGGACCAGCGTCTGCTCGAATTGAACCTGGGTGGAACGCCGCCTCGTACCAAGCTTTCAACTGAGCGACCGACCGGGGCGACCCGCAAGCGGGATCAAACGGCGCGATTTTTCTTCCGGCTATGATCGCAGGCCCTGGATTTGCAGGGACTTGAAGGGGAGGCGAAATGACCGGCTTAATAAAATTTGAGAGGCCAGTCGTAATTCAGATTAGCCGTCATGGCACAGAACGTGCCGTGTTCGAGGTCAATGACGCGGCCTCGATCCTGCTTAGGGATTTAATGTCTGGGCCTGCCGGCCACGGTGATACGTCCGCGCCAGCGGAAACAGATGCGGCAGAGAAAGTCGCTTCAGCAAAAGCGGTGGAGAAGAAGGCAGAAGGCCTCAAGCCGCGTCGGCGCAGTTCCGCGAATAGCCATGCCCTTCGCACAATCGAACCGGGCCGAGGCATCTGGAAATTCAGCCCTCAATCGGTCCTCGTCGAAACAGGCCATCGAGGCGCGGTTCGTTCCGGCCGCGCAAGCATCGGCAAAGCAGGAAGCCTTAGGCTAGGATTAGTCGGCTGTTTTCTACGAATCCGTGCCGGATGCCAGCGAGAAACTTGAACTGGAATGATCTTGCCCATAGCCACCGCCTTGGCGGCCCGCTGCCCAGTGCTTAGATCTCGTTTCGAGATGGCCGTGATCTCGATTTCCGTGTTGACCAACAGACGGTCAGTGAGAGAATTTGCCTTCGGTCGTTAATCGTCACGGTTGTCGGCCTACGGCGCGAAGGCTTCCGAAGTGAAAGCGCTGCTCCGCCGGAGCTTAAAATCCATACTACGGGAGCAGTAAGATGAGCACGGATAACCGCCTATCCAATTCTCTGGCCGCGATGGATATCGCAACAGGCCTCCACCCTTTTACCAATGCGCGCTTGCATGAGCAGAAGGGTCCTCTAATCATGGACCGTGGCGAGGGCATTTACGTCTATGACGTTGCTGGAACGCAGTACATTGAAAGTTTCGCTGGCCTATGGTCGGTAGCTGTCGGGTTTAACGAACCGCGACTGGTTGAGGCGGCGATCAGGCAGATGCAGAAACTGCCATTTTACCATACTTTCAACCATATGAGCCATGAGCCGAACATTCGCTTGGCCGAGAAACTAGTTGAACTATCCCCCGAACACATCACGCGTGTGTCGTTCACGAATTCGGGATCCGAAGCTAACGATACCGTCGTGAAGATGGTTTGGTATGTGAACAACGCCCGTGGCCGCCCCGAGAAAAAGAAATTTCTTGCACGCGCGAAAGGCTACCACGGCATTACGATGGTTTCTGGCAGCCTGACCGGCCTTCCCAACAACCATCGCGATTTCGACATGCCGATCATCCCGGTGATCCACCTCACGACACCGCATCTGCGCACGTCTGGCTTCGAGGGCGAGACCGAGGGTGAGTT
>NZ_JAMYQW010000076.1:0-13061 GCF_040321085.1 Mesorhizobium sp. M0522 | reverse complement strand
GTATCGATGTCCTAATCATGCGCTTGCGCCGAAAGCTGGAGGCTGATGCGGCCAACCCTCGCCTGGTCAAAACATCCCGTGGCGCAGGGTACTTCTTCAACGCTGACGTAGATGTTAGCTACGGAGGCACGTTGGCCGCGTGACAGTGAGCTATGCTGGAGATTGGGGTGACGAGGCTGATCAAGCCTTCCAACAGTACCAGCCTGATCAATTACGGCGAGAGCTACCGGTCCGGAGATCGCATCAGCGCCTCTCTGCATATGCACGCGGCCGCCTGAATTGCCGATTTCGCTCAGCTGCTGCTGAATGGCGACGGCTTGCGGCGTATTCAGGGCCCTCTGCGTCTCCGCTGGCCACAACAGCGCTGGGGAATGTTCATTGTTGGGACGACTCACTCGGGTGGCAGGTGGTTGCCCTGGTCAAGCGCATCCGGCGAAGGGCGGATCTGCTGTTCGCTGGCAGCCAAGACTGGGGGCGGCGGCCCGAACTCCGGCGTCCCAGAGCTTGCGAAAGCCTCCGACACGCTTCTGTTGAGGTCATCCCGTCCAGCGGGCATCCCTGGGTTGCTGAAAAAAGACGAGGCGGCTTGATGACCCTGCCCTCGCTGAAGCACCTCGCGAAACCCCTGTTCCAGTCGCAGAAGCTCCTCTGGATCGGTTGGCGGCTCGTCAGCTCGACCATCGAACAGCGGCCGGAGCGCCTCGGACACGTGCTGCTCAAAGCCCGCTCGCCGGGCCTGGACCGCTTGCCCGTCTTCCAAGCCGGCGTCCTGCACCTGCGACAAAGCTGTTACACGGGATGGATTGCTATTTCGCGGGTCCACACTAGCCTCACATCAAACTGTATCGTCAAAGTCCTGCGCCAATTCACACAGCGGGTCATCGAGTTGAGATTCTGCGGAGAGCGCCTCCTCTGCTCCCATCAAGGGCGCCGGCTCCGGGAGGGCGCCTGTCTGGCTTTCAAAGATGCGTTTCAGAATGCGATCCGAGAAATAACGCACCTTCCTCAATTTTAATGGTGGCAGACCTTTGATGAGAACAATCTCGTAGTCGTCATCGAGCAGCCGAACCTGTTCGGGACGCAATAGCGGTGCACCTTGATGGGAATTCTGAATGGTCCAGTCGAACGTTCGCGCCTGGCTGTGGGAAATCGATTTGGCTTCAAACGTGTATTCACCGATGGCCTTGGAAATGTAGTTCGGAGTCTCGTCATCAGCCGTGGCCATGAACACTTGCAGTCCGGTATTGCTGAGAAAATTCTGCTTGCCAGCCTCTCCATAAGCTCCCGTCAGTGCCGAAAGGCTTTGGATGATGAGCATGAAACGCCCCTTGTAGCCCGCGATAGTCGTGATTGCGGTCTCGATCGCCTCCAGCTTACCCAAGTGCTTGAACTCGTCGAGCAGGAAGAGAACCTCGTGCTTTTCATCCCGGCGGGCCAGCGACCGCTGCAGAATTGAAACGATTTGCTGAAAAAACAAGCGTATCAAAGGCGCGATCACCTCAAGGTCGTTCGGACCAACGCAAAGATAGATGCACGTTCTGCGACGGCGAAGATCATAGACCGAAAAGTCCGAGCGACTTGTGGCCGCCTTTACAGCGGGATCCGCCCACAGGTTGAGCCCGCCATCGCCGAGCACGGAAGTGTAGGAGGTTAGGATTTTCGTATCGTTCCCCGCCATGTCGTCGAAGATGCGTTGTGCCTCTTTGTTCTGGGTCTCCATGGCGAGTCGCGCGAAGAGCTTAAACTTCTCCCCCGGCTGGGCGAAGAGGTCATAGACGGCGCCGATTGTTGGCGTGCCCCGCTCGATGCAGGCAAGGATTCCCGCGACAAAGATATCTCGCGCGCCGCTGACGAAACCTTCCGCGCCCTCCCCCTTGGCCGTAATCAGGTTTGCGGCCAAGCGGCGGGCTTCGGTGAATTGCTGCTGTGGAGGCAGCGCTATAAGATCCAACAGCGGATTGTAGCAGTTTGTGCGCCGCTCCGAATCCAGCGGCGCGAATTTAAACACGTCGTCACCTGCGGCTTTGCGCGCCCTCGAGGTGAGCTCAAAGAGCTCCCCCTTGACGTCCAGAGCTATCACCGAGCCTTTGAATGTAAGTAGCGTTGGAATGACTATGCCGACGCCCTTGCCAGCGCGGGTCGGTGCAACGATGAGGCTGTGAGGCTGCTCGCCATTTGTCAGGTAGTAGCCAGGCCAGAAAGGGCCACTTGTCTTCCCAAACACCGGCCCTGTCACGCCACGGTATCGTCGCAGATATCCCGTGCGTCGCATTCCATCCACTCGAGCCCAACGAGCCGTCCCGTGGTGTTCGAGCTTGCGGCGCAATACGATCTGCTGAATCAGCAAGACGACCGCGGACGTCGAGAGCACGATAGCCGCGCCCCGATAGAAAACGGGGGTTGCGAAACCCAAATAGAAGGGCGTCTCAAACCAAAAGGCACGGACATCAAACGCCATCAGAGCCTCGCCGCTGCCGCCGTGGCGGAAGGTTGCGTAAAGACTTGCCGCACAGAAGCCCACGGCGAGTGAGCACGCGATGCTAATGGCTATGTTGGGGGGCGTCGTTTTTGTTGAAAGCATTGTTCCATTGCCGGATTAGCCGTAGCTAATGCTGCGCGTGCTTCAGAGACCGAACCGGCGTCGCGCGATGTCGCCGCTCGACAGATCGATGCCGCAGTGGGTGGTGCGATGCTTGCAGCGCATCACCCGGCAGACGTGGGTTTTGAAAGTTACACTAAGCAGGTACGTCAACGGCCAGCGAATTGGAAACGGCAAGGCCGTAAACGGATTTCGGGAGAGAAAGCGTCACTGTACCATGGCCGAGACCTCAACGGCCGGAGCGATCTCTGCTTCTGGTGGCCTCCATTAGGTCCTCTCGGGCGTGATTGAAGGCGTGGTTTATGGACCGCCCGATTTGAGCACCCCGCTGCAGCTGTTCATAGGAGGTTTGCGGGCCTACTGTATCACGGACTGCAGCCTCAATACCTGCTATGTGGCCGTCCAGATTCGCACTCCGTTCCTCTGCTGCATGCTGCGGCGGCGGCATGTGCGGCAAGATGTCTTGCATGCCGGGAAAAACTGAGTGAGCTTGGGCCTGTTGATTTGCGTCTAACTGTTGATACATGTTGAGAATAGCATTGGATGCCATCATCCTGACATTGCCATCCGGATCAGAAGAAGCCAATCCAATGGCCTGATCAAGAATGCGAGATTTGTTTTCGTCAGTAAACTTACTGAAGTGTGGCGCAACGTAATAAGCTCCGAGAGCTTGCGACGGCGGATCCATGTTGCCAATGCGATTAACAATAGCATCTTGCAGCCCTGGCGTTAGGTAATCGCCTAGATTACTGGCCGCTCCGACTTTCTGCAATGCTATGTCATCCGTGCTGTACCCCAATTCGGCTGTTAATGTCGCGGCCAGATCGATGGCTGATCGTCCAAGCCGATTGGTCCGCCTTTCAAATCTCGCGAGGTCAGTTTCTGGCCCGGGTTGAGTGCCCCGAACGGCTGTTCGCTCGTGCGTCCCGAGGCCTTTGAAGCCCCCAAGATTTCGCGCTGTATCGCGCGGGTTAGCGGTTACCAGCCGTTCTGCAACATCGCTCAATGGCCCCTCTGGAACGTCACGGAGGCTACTGCTCCCCACGCCTTGAGATGATCTTGCAGCTGCACGTGCCCGTTTGTTATCGCGATCCATTGCTCGCCTCCAAAGTAGTTATTCTACCCAATGAGGTTACCACCGAAGCTTGACCTGCTAAACCGATATGATGTTACAGTTGTAGTATGGCAAAGGGTTCCCAGCTCTGTGGGTCTGCCAAGTGCCCGTCCAAGCCGAAGAAAATACGATGAAGCTGGCATCAAATGCGATGTGAACTGCCCCGGGCATTCCGGTGGCCGTTTCGTTTGAGTCACGCGGCTATGGCTGGTTCATCCAACATGGCGTAGTAGCGTTCCTCGGCTTCGGCCGGCGGGATGTTGCCGATGGGCTCCAGCAGCCAGCGATTGTTGAAGCAGTCGACCCATTCGAGCGTGGCGAACTCGACGGCCTCGAATGAGCGCCAGGGTCCGCGTCGATGGATCACCTCGGCCTTGAAAAGACCGATGATCGTTTCCGCGAGAGCATTATCGAAAGAGTCGCCGACACTGCCCACTGCGGGTTCGACGCCGGCCTCCGCCAAGCGCTCGGTGTATTGAATGCTGACGTGTTGGGCGGATTCAACCGGTCGTCGCAACACCAAGGGATTGGAGGTTGCAATGACGGTTCACCAACGCGCTTCAGATCGGTGCACTCGAAAGAAGCTAGATTCGCCCGGGCGTCCGCCTGCCTGGCAGCGTGAGAATCGCTTCCGGTTCTGGCAAGCTATTGCCTTGGGACATTCGAGCGAGGAGGCCGCACTGGATGCCGGTACATCAACGCCTCTTGGTCCGCGCTGGTTTCGGAGTGCAGGAGGGATGCCGCCAACGCATTTGGCGCCGTGGGCGAAGCCGCCTTCGGGGCGATATCTTTCTTTCGGGAGCGCGAGGATATTGCGCTTGAGCTTGCCAAGGGAATCGGCATCCGGGCCATTGCTCGTAAACTAGGTCGGCCGCCGAGCACAATCTCGCGGGAGGTCAGGCGCAATGCCGCGACGCGCAGCGGCAATCTGGATTACCGGCCAGTGCCGCCCAATGGCACGCCGATCGTGAGTCCCGGCGGCCTCCTGGCAAGCTGGCGGTCAATCCGGCTCTGCGTGAATATGTTGAGGAGCGCTTGGCCGGCAAAGTCACCAACCCCAATGGCGCCTCATTCGAGGGCCCCAAGGTGGGTATGGAAAAAACGACAGAGCCGGAGGTGGTCGGCAGCCTGGAGCCCCGAGCAGATCGCTAAATCGGCTTCAGATCGATTACCCAGAGGATCAAACCATGCGGATCAGCCACGAGACGATCTATCAGTCCTTGTACATTCAAGGACGCGGAGCATTGCGCCGAGGACTGACCGCATGTCTGCGTTCAGGCCGAGCGTTGCGCGTACCGCGCGAACGCGCGTACCGCGCGAACGGGCCCGAGTTCGCAACAAGTCCTTCATTGGAGACGCCCTTATAATAAGCGACCGTCCGGCCGAAATTGCCGATCGGGCTGTCCCCGGACATTGGGAAGGCGACCTCATCCTTGGCCTCGGAAGCTAGGCGATCGGTACGCTCGTGGAACGAAGTTCACGCTTCACAATGCGTGCTTCACCTGCCGCGCATGCATGGCTATCAGCAGAGCCTGCGCATCAAGAACGGTCCACCACTTGCAGGCCACGGCGCTGAAGCAGTCCGCAGAGCCATAGCCCGATCCATGGGCAAACTTCCCGAGCAGCTGCGTCAGTCGCTGACTTGGGACCATGGAGCGGAAATGGCGCAGCAGCCGACCTGCGCATCGACACCGGGCTCGAGATTTACTTCTGCGATCCCCAAGCCCGTGGCAGCGAGACTCCAACGAAAACACCAATGGCTTGCTGAGACAGTACTTTCCAAAGGGCACGGATCTCAGTCGGCACACAGCCCGGGAACTGGACGCAGTTGCCCATGCTATCAACACAAGACCGCGCAAAACGCTCGGCTGGAAAACACCTGCCGAACTCCTCGACCAGCTCCTTGGGGGACAGTATGATGCCGGTGTTGCGACGATCCGGTTGAATCCGCCTTGGCTGCCTCTATCGCTGTGATGGATGAGCCCGCCTCCCCGCGCGGGCCGCCGATCATGGAGAGCCTGTTCCAGGGCATCGAGAACGAAGGCTGCATGCGCCGTCCGGCTCACCCGCCAGCCGACGATCCGACGGGCATAGGTGTCGATGACAAAGGCGACATAGACGAAGCCCGTCCAGGTCGCGACGCAGGTGAAGTCGGAGACCCGCAGCATGTTCGGCGCCGGAGCATGGAACTGGCGGTTGACGTGGTCGAGAGGGCAAGGTGCGGCCTTGTCGCTCACCGTAGTGCGGATCGGCTTGCCGCGGACGATGCCTTCGAGGCCCATGGCCTTCATCAAGCGGGCAACCGTGCAGCGGGCGACCTCGAAGCCCTCGCGACGCAACCGCCGCCAGACCTTGCGAATGCCGTAGACGCGGAAGTTCGCCTCAAACCCGTCGGACCTCATCCTTCGAGGCTGTATCCCATCTTGCCCGAGCCGACAGCCGGCAGGGGTCGACGCGCTTGGCGACATGGTCGTGGTAGGTCGACGGGGCGATCGGCAGCACCTTGCAGATCGGCTCAACCCCATGCGCCTTGCGGTGATCGTCGATGAACGCGATCGTGGCCTGAACCGGCGGTCGAGCTTCGCCTGGGCAAAATACGCGGAAGCCTTGCTCTCGTTGGCCTGCGAAGCTCGCGGCTCTCGCGTTCCAGAGCCTTCAGTTTCGTCGCAGCATCCGTGGGAACTCCGGCGCGCACGCCGCCGTCACGCTCGGCTTTCTTGCAGCCGATCTTGGCGGCGATCGATGAAACCGCCGCCCACCGCGACGTATGCTCGCGTTCGTGATCCAGAACCAGCCGCACCGCGGGGGGTCCGGACCTCGGGAGAGAACTTGTTGGTCGCCTTGCTTGTCATGGTTCCACCTTCTCAGGAGTTGGAGCCTCCGATCAACCCGGGGCGGCACACAACAAGGGTCACGGATCAATCTGGGCGGGAACCCTAGAGAATCAGCCCTCAGAGCCTTTGGTAATAGACCGACCCCTCGCACCTGTTTGGGCTGGGTGTACAAGTCAGGTTTTCATCAGGTTGGACGAGTATGTCTGGCAGCCAGAGCGCGACCACTTCCGTGCCCGCCCGCTCGTCTGGCAGACACACAAAGGAGAAAGATATGCCGTCAGCTACAAGCAGCGCCATCGTTTCCTGCCGCAGATCATCGCCCATCCGGTCTGGCCCTCCTTCAGGTCCCCTTTAGCCTGTGTCTCGTCGAGGAAATGGCCCGGGAGCGGGATCGTGGTTTCGTATGAGACAATCCGCCGGTGCGGCAACAAATGCGGTCCGCATACGGAGCCATTACCTCGCGGCACTTGATATTGCAGTGCAGCAAAGGTAGAGGGCCGCCCCTTATCGGAGTGTCGTCCATGGTCCTTACCAATACTGGTAGCGAGGCAGAACCCGTCGAACAGTCGAGCCATCCGGCAATCGAACAGCAAAGCCCCAAGGTGCTGATGCTAGGCGCGCTCGGCGTTGTCTATGGCGATATTGGCACCAGCCCGATCTACGCGTTCCGTGAGGCGCTGGTGGCGTCGTCGGGCGGCAATGTCGCCGAGCGCGGCGATATCCTCGGCGTGCTGTCGCTGATCATCTGGTCGCTGACGATCATCGTCACCATCAAGTACATCATGTTCGTGCTGCGCGCCGATAACGGCGGCGAGGGCGGCGTGCTGTCGCTGATGGCGCTGGCGCGCGGCAGTTTCCCCAAGCGCTCGGCGCTGATGCTCGGCATCGGCATCGTCGGGGCATCGCTTTTCTTCGGTGATGCCGTCATCACACCGGCGATATCGGTGCTGTCGGCGGTTGAGGGCATGAATGTCGTCACGCCGACCTTCCAGCCCTATGTCGTGCCGCTGACACTGGTCATTCTTGCCATGGTGTTTGCGGTGCAGCGCTTCGGCACGGGCGGGGTAGGATTGGTGTTCGGCCCGGTGACGGCGGTGTGGTTCCTGGCAATTGGCCTTTCCGGGCTCAACCACATCATCGCCGATCCGGAAATCCTGTGGGCGGTGAGCCCGCACTACATCGTCGCCTTCCTGATCAATTCGCCCGACGTCGCTTTCGTGACCATCGGCGCCATCTTCCTCGCCGTCACCGGCGCCGAAGCACTCTATGCCGATCTCGGCCATTTCGGCCGCAAGCCGATCGTGCTGGCCTGGCTGGCGATCGTGTTTCCCTGCCTGCTGCTCAATTATGCCGGGCAAGGCGCCTTCGTGCTGGCCAAGAATGGCGTCGTCGGCCATCCATTCTTCGAGATGAACGAAGGCTGGACGCTGATCCCGATGGTCGTGCTGGCGACGGCCGCGACTGTCATCGCCAGCCAGGCGGTCATCTCCGGCGCCTTCTCGCTGACCCGGCAGGCGGTGCAGCTCAATATGCTGCCGCGCCTGGAAATCCTGCACACCTCGGAGAAGCAGTCGGGCCAGATCTACATGCCGCGCGTCAATCTGTTGCTGGCGCTGGCGGTGATGCTGCTGGTCGTCGGTTTCGGCGAATCGAGCAAGCTCGCCTCCGCCTATGGCATCTCGGTGACCGGCAACATGCTGGTGACGACGGTGCTGCTGTTCGTCGTCATGACCCGGATCTGGAAATGGCGGCTGTGGGTGGCGGTCGCCATGACGGCGCTGTTCGGCTTCATCGATGTCGGCTTTTTTGCCTCCAACATCGTCAAAGTGTTCGAGGGTGGCTGGGCTTCGCTGGCGGTGGCCTTCACCATTGTGCTGGCTATGTGGACCTGGGTGCGCGGCAGCCGCTATCTGTTCGACAAGACCCGCCGCAACGAAATCCCGCTCGATTTCCTCGCCGGCAATCTCCTGAAGAAAAAGCCGCAGCTGGTGTCCGGCACCGCGGTGTTCCTGACGAGCGATCCACTCAGCGCGCCAACCGCGCTGATGCACAGCCTGAAGCACTACAAGGTGCTGCACGAGCAGAACGTCATCCTTTCGGTGGTGACCGCGCCGCAACCGGTGGTGCCCGACAGCGACCGGGTCAAGATGGAGACGGTCAACGAGCTGTTCATGCGGGTGACGCTGACCTTCGGCTACATGGAGCAGCCGAACATCCCGCGCGCGCTGGCGATCTGCCGCAAGCAAGGCTGGAAGTTCGACATCATGACGACCTCGTTCTTCCTGTCACGGCGTTCGCTCAAGGCCTCGCCCAATTCCGGCATGCCGGTGTGGCAGGACCGGTTGTTCATCGGCCTGGCGCGTACGGCGGCCGACGCGACGGAGTACTTCCAGATCCCGACCGGACGCGTCGTCGAGATCGGAACGCAAGTGACGATTTAGGGCATGCCGCGGTTGAGAAGAATCGGTGCTGTCACATTGATTGAGCGGTAAGGAAATTCAGGTAGCAGCGCGCCCGGCACTGTAAGTTTCAGCGGCTTGATGCAGCGATAGCTGGCCGGGACGGCTGTCACGCTGTGGCGACACACGCGATTTTGTTCCAGATTTGCATGGGGCGTTACGCAGGTCTCGATGTTGAGCCGATGACAGCGCATTGCAGGGAAAGTGAGCAGGTCGGCAATCGGATCATGGATGGAAACGAACCGCTGAAGCTGGCGTGCCGACTTGAAGCGTTTCATGATCCTTTCGCGTCGTCGGGTCGGCTGGTGCGAATTTTCCGCTCGATTATTCAGGCCTGTGTGCGACCGGTGTTCGACGCCGGGCATGAGGTCGCGCATGGCGGCATCATAGGATCGGAGCTTGTCGGTGATCATGATCCGTGGTGTCCGCCCTTGAGCTTTCAGCAACTTGCGCATCAGACGCTTTGCCGCCTTGGCATTTCGGCGGCTTTGTACCAGCACTTCGAGGACGAAGCCGTCCTGATCGACGGCACGCCAGAGCCACTGCTTCTTGCCACTGATAGCCACGACACATTCGTCGAGATGCCATTTGTCGCCCAGGCAGCCGGCTGATATTGATCTCCTGGGCGGAATGCCGTCCGAATTTCTCCGCGCAGCTTCGAACGGTCTGATGCGTGACGATGATGCCGCGGGCCGCCAGCATGTCCTCAACCATGCGCAGGCTGAGCGGAAAGCGAAAGTAGAGCCATACCGCGTGCGCAATGATCTCGGCGGGAAAGCGGTGGCGACCATAGAGCGGATCACGAGCAACTTCTGACATGGCCCAATGTACGCACATCTTCATAAGCTGTCGGTTGACTTTACGATGCCGCGCCAAGCGAGCAGCATCCGGCCGGCGGGGCCGACCCCGTCTCCCGGCCGTGAGCAGAACGGCATCGCGCAGGTGCCGCTTCATCCTCGACGCGGCCAGCCTGCTTTGCCGTTACCGCCGCCGCCGAAAGCGCCAGGCGTTGCCGCCAGGCGCCGATCCGCCGGCAGCGGTTCGCCGATGATCCGATTGCCAACCAGTTCCACTTTCCCCCAATACCTGCGTAACGCCGCCATGCAAATCTGGAACAAAATCGCGTATGTCGCCGCAGCATGACAGCCGTCCCGACCAGCTATCGCTGCATCAAGACGCTGATATCTTTACAGTGCCCGCACGCCTCTCGCGCGCCAACGGCCA
Organism: Mesorhizobium sp. M0522; assembly: GCF_040321085.1. Lineage (NCBI taxonomy): Bacteria > Pseudomonadati > Pseudomonadota > Alphaproteobacteria > Hyphomicrobiales > Phyllobacteriaceae > Mesorhizobium > Mesorhizobium sp. M0522. Next base: position 2,831 of record NZ_JAMYQW010000076.1, on the reverse strand, counting down.
GTCGGGTGTCGCGAATGAGGCGCGCTGAAGCCATCCGGCTCAGCCGATCATGGCGCTTCGGTTGCCGGGTTCGAGGTCGTGGCCTCTGCCGCTGCGCGATTCTAGCATTTGCGCCTTGGAGAGCTCTGCTTCAGCCTCGGCGAGGCATGGCTCGGCTGCGGTTCTCTGCCGCAGAAGGTCCGATTGCGAATTCTTGACGTTGTCACGACGTAGGCGAGCGGCCTTGGCGAACGTCGGATAAGCGAAATGATTGACATCGGAGATGCCGGCCTTCGTTTCCTCGGCGTTTAACTGGAAGTCCAGTTCTCGCGCCATGCGTTCGAAATCGGCAATCATGATGTCTAGCTGGTGCAACTGTCGCCGCTTCTCATTCACCTGAAATTGCTTCAGTCGGACCAGATTACCTCGTGGCTTCATGACTCGGTACTCCGGTACCCATTTCGTCCAATCAAACCGCTCTCTCCCCTTAACGTTAGGCCTACAGCGACTCTCACGTTTTCTGCTGCGAGCGGAAACATATTTTCCAAAATCCTTGGCCGATGGCTATGAGTTCAATGGCATCGACAAGCATGCGAGCGGGGGACTTAAGGGGCGGTAAAAAAGGCGGAATAGGGCGATTTTCACAATGTCTGCATATGAACGCGTTGAGACTGCGGCGGGCTTGACACACAAAGCAATCGTCAAGATTTGCGACATGGACGCCGGGGGCATGAATACGCCCGCCGTCAGCTACACGCCCCCCGATTTCCGCCGCCTATTATCGCCCACGCGGTCTGGCTTTATTTCCGGTTTCCGCTGAGCCTGCGCCTGGTTGAGGAAATGCTGCTGGAACGCGGCATCGTGGTTTCGTATGAGACAAGTCGCCGGTGGGGCATCAAGTTCGGGCTGGACTGCGCTCGCTGCTTGCGCCGCAAGCCGCCGTGCCGGAATGATGTCTGGTACCTGAACGAAGTGGTCGTCACCATCGCCCGGCAAAAAGCTTTGGTTGTGGCGCGCCGTCGACCAGGATGGATATGTGCTGGACGAAATCGTGCAAAACCGCCGCAACACCAAGGCCGCCAAGCGCTTGCTGACGCGGCTGTTGAAGAAGCAGGGGCTCGCGCCGAAGCGCATGATCACCGACTAGCTGCGCTCGTATGGAGCGGCAAAGCGACAGGTGATGCCGGACGTCAAGCACCGGTCGCACAAGGGGTTGAACAACGGAGCGGAGAATTCCCATGTGCCGCCGCGAAAACGGGAGCGGATGATGCAGGGGTCCGATCGCCGGGAGGCCTGCAACGCTTCGTCTCGACCTTGTCAGCCCTCCGCAACCTCTTCGTCCCGCCCCGCCCCAAACGTTCTGCTCTCGCCATACATGTTCATCGCCTCAGCGCGATGGCGCTGGTGATATCACGACGCGTTTGTACCGCTCGACCTACGCCACAGGTGCCGACGCTGTGACGAGCTTCGTCGGTCGCGTGTCGAGTGACGGCACCGGGGACAATTATCGTCGACCGCAGTCCATTGCCCAGACCAAGGCGCTTCTCGGCGTCGGCACGATGGCAAATCGCAGCGTCACGATCTCGGCCGCTGCCCCTTCTGGCGGCGTGGACGGTGATTTCTGGGTGCAGCCGTAATGGCCCTTTACGTCAAAGCCTCCGGGGTCTGGGGGGCGGCCAGCGCCGTATGGGTGAAAATCTCAAGCCTCTGGACCAAGGCTCGACAGGTCTATGTGCGCAGCTCGGGCGTCTGGGAGAAAATGTTCCCGATAGATCTGGTCTTCAATGGCACTCACGAAGACTCGACTGCCACGACCGTTTACACCCACACCAGCATTCCGCTTCTTGTCGCGCCACACGCTAATCGTCGTGTCATCGTGACAACTGAGACCACTGACACCGAAAGTGCAGTGACCGTCAACAGTATGACGATTGGGGGTGTGGCTGCCACCCTTCTCGCTCAGGTGGAAAGCATCTTCAATTCTGGTGTGGTCTATCTGTCAGTGTGGTCAGCCCTCGTGCCAACCGGTACGACGGCAACGATCGTGACCACGTATAGTGAGAGCGTGTTCCGTGACTACATGTCGGTCTATACGACCACCAATTGGGATGGTGTGGTGGGCACTGTTGCCTCTGACAACAATTCAACGGGTGGCCTGACAACGACCGTCAGCATTGGTGCCCTGGGCGCAGCGATCGCAATTGCGGGCAACGCCACCAAGGGGGCATCGGCACTGCGACATGGACCGGGCTGACCCAACAGTTCTCAAACACACCAGTCACGAATAGAAACCACAGCGGAGCAATGGCAATAGCTACCGCCGCCCAAGCTGCCCTCACCGTAACCTGTGCCTACAGCACTACTCCAGCACTTGCCGCACTGCTGGTGGTTCCGCGGTGCGCAACTCCTGACTGGCGACGGCGTCGGCGACATGCCTTACGGACTCGTATTGCCAGAGCTTGTAATCGTCGACAAACCAGCCAAGTCGGCTCTCGATCGCCGTAGCAAGCTCGTTATAGTCGAGGCTGTCGAGGCCGAGATCCCGCATTCTGGTTGTCATCGACACCTCTACTTTTTCGGCAACTAGAGCGTTGAGGGTTTTGAGAACCAGTTGTTCAATTTCAAGTAATGTCATCACTAATACATGCCTTTTGCTTGCAGATTCAGGTAATGCAACCCTGATCGGGGCGCAACCCCCAAAACGAGGTGTGCCGTTGAAACATGTTCTTGTCATTGACGATGATGCCGCAATGCGGCGCCTCATCGCCGATGCATGCCCTGAAGGTAACCGCAGTCCACGATAGCAAGCAGTTTGACTATGTTCTTTCACGTGAGCCAGTCGATCTCGTGGT
>NZ_JAMYQW010000075.1:0-13808 GCF_040321085.1 Mesorhizobium sp. M0522 | reverse complement strand
CAGCGCCTCCGCGGCATGGGTCATCGCTCCCACTGTCCATGGCCTGCGCGGCTTTACCGCCAACCAGTCGCCGAAGCCGCTCCACTAGGCGTCCCGAGGAAGGTCGATCCGCATCTTCGGCCCGCTCCTGTCACCGATTCGGCCGATCTTCTCAAAGAAGGTCGACTGCTCGATGAACCAGAGGCGCTCGCTCTCAGCGGTGCGGTCCAGATGGCCTGACACGGCCATGGAGTCGGAACCGGTTTCGAATATTACCAGCGCGGTGAGCGGATCCGCGCCACGCTTCCATAGCCGCACGGCGCGTACGACCGGCGATCGCCATCAGTTCAGCTTCCTCATTACGGCCGAGGACGGTGACCGATACAGGATCTTTGCGTTTCATGCACCTTTTCCTGATGCGGATGGAGGAGGATCTCGGCACCAAGCTCCGATTGGGTGGCGACTGATCGCCACGATACCGGCCATTCGCCACGGCCCTATCATCGTACGAGGCGCTATGGACCTGACTATCGCCCGTCGCCGGGACGGCATTGCTGCCGAATGGTCTCGGCGCAAACGCTGATCTGGACACGGCTGGTGCCGCTTCTGGCAGCGGCTTTTTGGGGTGAGGTTCCGAGCCGAGACCCGGTGGCGACACGGTCGAAAAGAAAAAGGACAGACCGCTATATTTACATGCGTCTCGGCTAATCACACTTGCTTCGTACCCGACGCACGGCTAGCCAAGTTAATACCCGGTCGGCGGTGATGTTAAAGCGGATGTCATAGGATTCGCCCGCAGGTAACTCCCGGCAAAGGGTTTGTGTTAGATGCAGCCGCAAGCATCCGTTTGCTGGGGGCGTCCGTAGTTCAGCACAGTCGAACCCAAAAAAGCGCCGCACCACCGGGTAGAGTCCTTTGAAGAGTGTTTCCTTTGCCGAAAAGAGCAGCGTTGCTAGCTGATCAGGAGGGAGCGCCGTCTGTCGTGCAATCAAGGCACGTTCTCGCTGGTTAGCCGCCATGGTCAGGATCGATTTCAGCGCATGGCCGCTGGCTATCGCTTCGACGTCAACACCGACTTGCCAGCCTGGATCGCATTTGGCGAAACAGACGCAATGTCCCCGTGCATGGGTTATTGAACCAACAGAGCCTTTTGGCCACACTGGGGCGCGGTCGAAACCGATGGGAATCTCGGTAGCATGTTGGCCCAGCGCCTGCAACGCCGCGTGCGCCATCGCGCGACCGGCCAGAAATTCAGCACGGCGTAGCGGTAGTGCGGTCGACAAGCTGGGAGGGAAGCTCAAGGCGAGCTTTTGAAACAGATCTTCCGCGTAGCTCTTGAAATCGAACCGGCCATGCACAAGAACTGCATCGACGTATCCCGTGTCGTGCAAGGTGACGTCTTTAAGAAATCCGAGCGAACGGGCAGAAAGAGCAATGAGATGCCTGACGGCCGAGGCGCGCATGCCGGGGGCCGCGCTCGCCGCCACAGACCCCTTCGCCGTAGACCCAGTGATCTGCCCAATTTTTATTGATTGATGATCCAAGGCAGGAGTTCCGTTCTGACGCCAGCCTGACATTATTGATCAAGTTCGCGACCGCTAGGCTAAGCTATAGAATAGACAGCGCTGCGGAATCGCGCCCGAGATGAAGATGAGGAAGGTGGTACTCTTCCGACTTACCCTTTGGCGCCCAACGCCGGGCCAACGATCATAATGGTACGCTCGGCGGATAGCAGCTTCTTCGCCGCTGCCTTGACGTGGTCGAGCGTCACCTTATCGATGAGAGCTGCGCGCCGCTGGATGTAGTCGATGCCCAGATTGTCTAGCTGCAGTTCGACCAGCGTGGCTGCAATCGAGCTGGAGGAATGCAGATTGTCGAAGGGAAAGGCGCCGATCAGATGTTTCTTGCTTGCCTCGAGCTCGGCCTCCGTCGGCCCCATCTCCGCCAAATCCTTCACCACCTGACGAACGATACTCAGCGTCTCGACGGCGCGGTTCGAGCGGGTCGCCGTCGTGACCCTAAACTCATCAGAATGCTCGTAATCGACCAGATAAGAGTGGACGCCATAGGCAAGGCCGCGCTTTTCTCGCACCTCTCGTACAGGCGTGAGGTGAAGAACGATCCGCCGAGGATTTCGTACGCGGCGAAGAATTGTGGGTCGCGCAGTGCGACGCCTGGAAAAACCAATTGCAGCGAGGTCTGCGGGAGATCGTAGTTTACCTCTACCTGCTGGCCGAGTTCTGCGGCAACATCGGCGACGGGAGAAAGCGTCTGCTTCTCGGCGCAATTCGCCAAACAGATGGTCGAGCTTATCGCCGAGTGTCTTCGCGTCGATATCGCCGACCAGGGCGACATGGAGCCCGTCGCGAGCGAAAGTCGCCTTGTGGAAGGCGCCGAGATCGGCCGCCGTTATGCCGGCGAGGCTCACGTTGGTGCCTTCGCCGGACCTCGAATAGGGATGCATGCCGTAGAGCGCGCGCCGCCATTTGCGCTTAGCGATCGCCTCTGGGTCGCGCTCATTGGCGATAATGCCGGAGATCGTCTGGCCGCGAATGCGGTCGACCACCTCCTGATCGAAGCGCGGCTTGTTGACAGCGAGCCTGAGCAGATCGAAAGCTGCGTCCTGTTGTGCGGAAACCATGCGCATCGAGCCATCGATGCGGTCGCGTCGCGCGCTGAAGCTCATCTCAGCGCCCGCATCGTCAAGCTTGACCTGAAAGGCATCGCTGTCGAGATCGCCAGCGCCCTCCGCGAACAGGGCGGTCAGCAGATACGCGAGCCCCTCCTTGCCGACCGGGTCCTGGGAGGTGCCGCCCGCGAAGACAAAGCGGATGGCGGCGATCGGCGCAGTTATGGTCCTTCACCAGCCAGGCGTTGATGCCTTTTTCAGATTTCCGACGGCGCTCCTCCAGGATTACGTCCCGCTCGGTCTTGACGACCTCCGCGGTAAGGATGAGGTTGCGCATCCGGCCGGCCTCAAAGCCCATCATCCGTTCGAGGCCCGAGTGCGCTACCGTCCCGTAGAAAGCGGTGTAGTCGTATGAGGTGAAGGCGTTTTGGGAGCCTCCTATGTCGACCACGGCGCGGTGGAACTCGTCGGCGGCGTGGTTGCTCGTGGCCTTAAACATCAGATGTTCGAAGAAATGCACCATGCCGGATTTGCCTGGCGGTTCGTCGGCGCTGCTGATCTTGTACCACACCATATGGGTGACGATCGGAGCGCGATGATCGGGGAGGACGACCACTTCCATGCCGTTATCGAGCAGGAAATCCGTTACCTTGCTGTCATCGTTAGCGGCCAGGACCGAGGGCCATTGCGGTCGCAATGAATGCCTTGCGCAGCCAGTGGCACCGAAGTTTGATCGATCCATTCGGTTGTGTTGTCGGATCGAAAAGCAAGGTTTGAGGTAAAGTGAATTGTTCCTCATTTTGAAAACGCGACGTCCCAGTCTCCCCCGTGCGAGGATCGGCGGGCAGCGCCGAGCCAGAGGAGCAACCGCCCTCATGGTATCAGGCCTTGCTCGGTATTTCTCGGTGGGATGATCATTGGACGACTTCTCTTTGGCCCGTGACGCATTTGCGCAGACGAAGCAGGTACCGTGCCAGATCAGAAAACGGTTCGAGGCAAGTGAGTATATCGAGCTCTGCTGTGTTGCATGTCCGACATTGCCGGACACGCGACATCGCCGACGACGCGCTTGCGGCGACGATACCTTCCTCGTTCGGAAGTCGATTGAGGGCGCTGCGTGGGAGGAGGGGCATAAGATACGCCTCGGCCTGGCCACGGTCCTGAGAGGGTTAGAATCGAGATGTTGGTGGTCGCCGCGGAACCGTCCTCGACACGCAGAGGAGGGTCGATGCTGAACGGAGAGGAGTCAGAAGCGTGGCGGGCCCGAGCACGCCGGCCTCGTCAAATCAACCAGGAAATCGTCGATTTGGTTGCGCGAAGACGGATCTCTCCGCGGATACGCCAAAGTTGATCGAAGTGGCCTGTAAGCTTTAAGGCCATATCTTCCCTTCGCCCAGGCCGGCGGGCAGTTGCTCTTCCATCTGGTCTCGAAGCTTTACGAACGCACCTCGATCATCATCACCACCAATCTTGCGTTCGGCGAATGGCCCACTGTCTTCGGCGATGCCAAGATGACCACCGCGCTGCTCGACCGGCTCACCCATCATTGCGAAATCGTCGAGACCGGAAACGAGTCATGGCGCTTCAAGAACCGCCTCGATGCGGGCGCAGACGCGACGCTCAAGTTTCCAGGACTTCGCCTTGTAGTGGGCTCTCGGCATAGCCGCGCAGCACAGACTTGCGCTCGAGCGCACGGCGCGTGCGGACGTCGTTGGCGCTCTCGTCGACGAGCCGCCGGAGAACCGTGTTGCCGGGCAGTCCGAAGATGTAGTCGATGCCGTTGTCCTCGCACCAGGCCATGACTTGCGCCCGGCCGTAATGGCCATCGCCGTGCAGCAGGATACGGATGGTCGGCCAGCGGGCGCGGATGCGCCGCACAAGACGGCGCAGATGGCCGCGGATCTCCTTGCCCGTCGGCGTCTTGCCGGGACGCAGGATCATGGCGACCGGGCGGCCGGTGGCGGCGTCAGAGACATGGATCGGCAGGAAGCAGCGCTCGTCGTAGTGGGCGTTAAAGAGCGACAGCTGCTGATGGCCATGAACGACATCGAGTATCGTCGATGTCGAGCGTCACGCTCTCGGGCGGCGCGGCATTGCCAGCATAGCTTTGGCTTCGTCGAGCGCGGCTCTGGCAGTCTCTTTACCTCCCGCGAGCTCAACTAGTGGGAGCAAATATACAGGATTGAAGGGATGGCCGACCAATAGCCGCTCAGGGTGTTTCATGTCTCGCTGAAGATCAGTCGGCCGTAAGGCGGAGGTTGAAGAGCCGATTAGAGCTTTGGAGTCGGCGGCCGCATCGATCCTCGTCAGTACGCTACGCTTCAAATCCAGGATTTCAGGAACGCTTTCCTGGATCCAGTCGACGTCGGCAACTGCTTCTTCGAGAGAGGCACAAAAGGTCAGACTGCCCCGTTTGGGCAAAGGTGCCATCGTCAGAAGGGAATAGGCCTCCTCGGCATTGGCCATTACTTTCGAAACAAGACGTCGAGCTTCGGGATGGGGATCATAGACCTTGACGTCGATACCGGCCAGACAAAAGCGGGCAATCCAGCCGCCGCCTATGACGCCACCGCCTACGCAAGCGGCCTTCCTAATTTGGACCATTGAACGGTATCCTTCCGAGGTTAAGTCTTCGAAACGCAGCAGGCCGGTGGTCCCTCGTGCGCCGATTATCTGTTGTCGACCTGCCACCGAGTTTCATCCAGTGGCGATTAGAGCCTTGGCCGTTAGAGAGATCATCCAGTCCTTCCAGGGTGCTGGCCGCGACGCGATACGACAGGAGTCGCCCCTCGATCGAGGGCGTCGACTTCCGGGCGGTGATTGCCGACAAGCGTTCGATGCCAACTGGATTATCGAGGCGATTTAACGAGCGCCGGGCAAGGATCGTCATTCTCGACTACGACTAAAGCTGCCAATCCAGATCGACGCCGAGATCTAAAATGGCGCATCATCGAGAACCTTTTTGCCAAGCTCGAGGCCTTCAAAGGCATTACTATGCGCAGCGAAAAAACCGATCAGGACTTCACCGCCATGAACTACGCCTGTGCCGCCAGATGGTGGCACACTCCACGATGGGCACCGACATTGCGCTACCGAACCGCCGGTTTGACAAGCTGAGTTACCCAAATTCCCCATTAAACTTCAACTCGCCGAGCATCTGGTTGACGGAAAGTGACCAGATCGGCACCCGCTTTGAAATGGCCCTTTCAGCCTGCCCGTCATTTTGCGAATAGCCGCATATTTGCTCATGCTAAGTTGAGTACAGATGCCATCACGATCCGAATGGGCGGACGAGGCGGTGAGGGGGAGGCCATGAAGAAGCAGACACTCCGCATACGCTGACATTGCCGGGCGTACTTCGTCGCGCCGCGCAACATCAATATCCATCTGGCGGTCGAACGAACCCAGTTGAATTGCCTTAATTCAGTGGATGACCGGGCGCCAATCGCTCAGCCAAAAGGGAGGAAACACATCATGGAAGATTGCGTATGGAGTGTGAATCGCCGCGCCTTTCTCAAGACCGGCGCTGTGCTCAGTGGCGGATTAGTAGCTGCCGGCATGCCATTGTCGCAAGCCATCTGGGCTGCCGAGGGCAAGGTTCTCAAGGTGCGTTCCACAATTAACATGACGACGTTTGACCCCGGGTTTTACTCTCTGAACCACGAAGTAGATGTGATGAACTGCATCTATTCGAAGCTCACGCGCTACAAGGCGGGTTCCCAATGGGGGTGGGAACTGGAAGCGGCAGAAAAAATCGAAAAGGTTGATCCCACCCATATCCGCTTCCGCCTGGAGAAGGGAATCAAGTTCAGCGGCGACCATGGCGAGCTGACTGCGAAGGATGTCAAGTTCTCGTTCGAGCGCATCATCAAACATAATTCACCTGTCAAAGTCGATTGGGGTTCGCTCGATCATGTTGATATCGAAGATGACCATACGGGCGTGATCGTGCTCAAGACGCCTTTTGTGCCGCTCTGGATGATGTCGCTCCCCGCTGCGGTTGGGCATATCGTTTCCGAAGATGCGGTGATAAAGGCAACAAATGACGGCGGTAACTTCGGCACGAAGCCGCCCGCTTTCTCCGGCCCGTATGTGCTCGCCGACTGGAAGTCCAATCAATATACACTTCTGACGCGCAATCCGGACTGGACGGGACCGAAGCCCGGCTTTGACGAAATTCGTATCGTGCCGATGGATGACGTCAAGTCGGCGGAACGCGCCTATCAGGCAGGCGACATAGACTTCACCGAGATCAGTCTCGATTCTCTTCTAAATTTCAAGAATAATCCGCCCGTCGACACCAAGATTGAGGAGCGCCCCTCGCTCGATTGCCGATGGATCGGTATGAACATGGATCACCCAAAGCTTAAGGACATCAATGTCCGCAAGGCGATCCAGTGGGCGATCAATGTGCCGCAGATCCTTGATGCCGCTTATTCGGGTCAAGCAGCGGTGGCAACAGGACTCATTGCTCCAGGTATTGTCGGTCATCGCGACAAGGCGCTTGTGCCACCGGAAGGCAATGTTGAAAAGGCCAAGGAGTTTCTGGAGAAAGCCGGGCTGGCCGATCTGGCCCTTACCATCGACACACTCAACGATAGCTTGTCTTTGACTATGGCCCAGACAGTTCAGGCGCAATTGTCGCAGATCGGCATTTCCCTTCAGATCAATTCCCAAGATTCCGGCTCGTTCTGGACGCTCGGCATGGAATCGGAAGGCGAGCGCTGGAAAGAGGTGCAGCTAATCTCAAACTTGCTCGCCTCGTTTCCGGATCCGGCTTATCCGGTGTCCTGGTACGTGCGAGCTCAGGTCGGTATCTGGAACTGGGAACGCTTCCGCAGCGAACGTTATGATCGGCTGGCCGCAGAGGCCGTCACGATAGACGACCCGAATGCGCGGGCGAAGCTGTACCAGGAGATGCAGGACCTTATGGAGGATTCCGGCGCCTATCGGTTCCTAACCCATGGGGGAACGCCGATCGTGTATCGCACCACGCAAATGCAGACCGCAACTCGACCGGACGGGTACCCACTGTTCCCGGCGTTCAAGCCGGTCTAGGCTGGACGCAGACGGACATGTGGCTCTACTTCCTGAAACGGATCGTCCTCGCGGTCGCAATTATTGCGACCGCAGTGACGCTACTGTTCCTGATGATCAGGGCGGTGCCCGGCGATCCTGCGGCGATTCTGCTCGGACCAAGGGCAACCCCGGAAATGAAGGCCCTGCTTCATCAGCAGATGGGACTCGACAAGCCGCTCGTTGTGCAGATCATCACGTTCTTCAGCGGGTTGCTTCATGGCAATCTCGGCTTTGACGTGTTCAGCCAGAGGCCTGTTGCCGACATTGTCTTCGAGCAAATGCCCTATACGATCGAACTGATTTCGGTCTCGATCTTATGGGCGGTCGTGGTAGCCGTGCCGCTCGGCTGTTACTCCGCGGTGCGGCGAAACTCCTTCGTCGACCAGGTGGCGGGGGTCCTGACGGTCGCGACAATCGCCATTCCTTCCTTCGTCGTTGCGGTCTACGCGCTGCTAATTTTTGCGGTGACCCTGCGCTGGTTGCCAGCGATCGGAGCCGGTGATGGCTTCTGGGATGGACTTATCCATCTCATCCTTCCAGGCTTTGCTATAGGGATTGGCTGGGTCGGCTACATTTCGCGACTGGTACGTGCATCCATGCTTGAGATCCTTAGTGAAAACCACATACGGATGACCCGCTCGTTCGGAATCTCGGAATGGCGGATCGTTGCGCGCTACGCTCTGCCGCTCGCGATCCTGCCAACCGTAACCATACTCGGCGTAGGCATAGCCTGGCTGCTTTCGTCCGCAGTCTTTATCGAAGTGGTCTTCGCGAGACCTGGCGTCGGCGCTTTGATTGTGAAAGCGGTCAATACGCGCAACTATCCGATTGTGATGGGCGTGGTCCTCGTCACTACGTTCCTTATCGTTGCCGCCACGACGCTCTCCGATGTGGTCAACGCATTTCTCGATCCGCGAACCCGGGAAAAGTTCTGACATGGTAAGCGTTGGTGCCATCCGTTCCGAACCCAACGATGAAATGGCTATCGGCGCCTTTCGCAGCTTTTTGCAGCAATTTCGCAAAAACCGCGTGGGCGTGCTCGGAGCTGTGCTTGTCATACTCATAGCAGTAATTGCGATCTTCGCTCCGCTGTTGATCACGCACGATCCGATCCGGATCATGGTCGGGCCGCGTCTGGCCGCACCTTCACTGGATTTTCTGCTGGGTACCGACCAACTGGGCCGCGACACGTTTTCTCGCACTATCATGGGTGGCCGCATCCCGCTCCTCGTTGCTTTCGCCTCGCTCGGTAGTTCGCTCGCAGTCGGCCTCGTCCTTGGTTTGATTGCAGGGTTCGGTCCTCGCTGGCTCGACAATTTGCTTCTGCTTGTGTTCGATACGATCCGCTCGTTTCCAAGTATCATTTTCGCGCTGGCCATGATCGCGCTTCTGGGACCAAGCCTGGCGAGTGTCATCCTAGTCATCGCAATAACGTCCATGCCCATTTACGCTCGTGTCGTGCGCACCCAGACAGAAGCGCTGCGTAGCAGCGAGTACGTCGCTGCGGAGCGCAGCATGGGGGCCGGAACGACACGTATCCTCGCTGTGCACATACTGCCTAATGTCCTAGGCCCGCTTCTCATTCTGGTGAGCATGGACGTTCCGGCCGTCATAGCCGTAGAGGCAGGCCTCAGCTTTCTCGGAATGGGCGTGCGACCACCGACGCCTGATTGGGGAGCGATCCTCAATGATGGTTATAGCTACATCAATCAGACGCCCTGGCTCGTCATCGCCGGCGGCATTCCAATCGTCCTCGCAACGCTCGGCTTCACATTTTTGGGTGAGGCGCTGCGCGACATATTCGATCCCAAATTGCGGAAAGACCTATGAGACTGACACAGCATATGTCCGTCCGACCGCTTCTTGAGATCCGCGGGCTTAATCTCGATTTCGGTACGCCGTGTGGGCGCGCCCATGCCCTGCGCAACGTTTCGCTCGATGTCCCGGCTGCACAGGTGGTTGGCATTGTCGGCGAAAGTGGATCCGGAAAATCGACGCTCGCATATACAGTGATGGGCTTGCTGGCCGAAAATGCAGATGTGACATCCGGCAGCATCCTGTTCGAAGGTAAAGACCTGCTCAAAATGCCCGCTCAGGCGCGTCGGAGCCTGCTCGGCGATCGTCTTTCGATGATTTTCCAGGACCCGATGACCGCACTCAATCCCGTGCGGACTATCGAGAGCCAGATGATCGATATCCAGCACCACGAACAAGGCAGCCGGAGTGAAAAGCGCGCTCGTGCTCTAGAGATGCTTCACCGGGTCGGAATTCCCGATCCCCAAAGCCGTATCGGCTCCTATCCGCATCACTTCTCTGGCGGTATGCGTCAGCGTGTTTGCATTGCCATGGCGCTTCTTGTGAAACCGGCGCTCCTCGTCGCCGACGAGCCAACCACCGCGCTTGATGCAACGCTGGAAGTGCAGATCATTCATTTGCTCAAGGACCTGCAACAGGAGATCGGCTGCTCGATTCTGTTCGTCTCCCACCACCTCGGAGCGGTGGCCGAGTTGTGTGACCGGGTCGCCGTCATGTATGGGGGCGAGGTGGTGGAGGAGGGGGCTGTACGGGACATCTTCCGCAATCCTGCTCATCCATACACGCGCGCGCTGCTTGAGTGCGATCCCGGGCGGATCAAAAAAAGCACGCGCACTTTGCCGACCATACCCGGCGAGGTCCCGAGTCTCCTTGGCAACAAGAAAGGATGTATCTTCCACACCCGGTGTCCCCAGGCATTCAATCGCTGTGTGCAGGAGAACCCGGTCGAGTACCGCATCGGAGTGGACCAAGTCGCCCGATGCCATCTCCTCGACGACGCGCGGTTGGTTTCGGCATGAGCGCGCTGCTTCGAGTTCAGGACCTTCGGGTCCGCTTCCGCACCATGGGTCCGCTAAAGGCGCTCGCCACCGGGACGAACGCCCCTTTCATTGACGCGGTATGCGGGGTCTCCTTTGAAATCTCCAAGGGCGAGACACTCGCTATTGTCGGTGAAAGCGGCTCCGGCAAATCCACTATAGCGCGCACGATAATCGGCCTGCAGCGGGCTGTGGGCGGCAGCATCAGCCTGGACGGAAAGGACATTGAGGAGCTCACCGGAGCCGAACGCAAGCCATACTTGCGACGCATGACGATGATGTTCCAGGATCCGGTCGGCTCACTCTCGCCGAGGTTGACTGTTCGGTCGCTCCTGACGGAGCCTTTCCGGATCTACGGGCTGAAGGATCGCGATGCCGGAAGCGAAGCCGAGCGCCTGCTTCGGATGGTCGGCTTGCCGGCGGATTTTGCTCGCCGCTATCCCCATCAGCTTTCCGGCGGCCAGGCAAGGCGCGTTGGTATCGCACGGGCTCTTGCGCTGAATCCGGACTTGATTATTGCCGATGAACCGACCGCTGGCTTGGACGTCTCGGTGCAGGGCGAGATGCTCAATCTCCTCGCGCGGCTTCAAGACGAACTCGGCATGGCGATCCTGATTATCACGCACAATCTTAACGTTGTGCGCCACATGACCGATCGCATGGCGATCATGTATCTCGGCCGCTTTATTGAGGTTGGCTCGACCGAGCGTATCTTCGATCATGCGCAGCACCCCTACACCGAGGCGCTGCTTGCGGCCAATCCCGAGCCTGATCCGGATGCGGTGCTCAACAGGATCGAGCTCAAGGGTGAGGTGCCGAGCCTGATGAGGCGGCCATCCGGCTGCGAGTTCCACACCCGTTGTCGTTACGCGCAGGATATCTGCAGCCGCGTCTTCCCCGAACCTTCAACAAACCCGGATGATATGGAGCACAGCTTCAGATGCCATTTCCCGCTCGAACGTGAAACTTCGATGCCGTTGGAGCAGAGACGGCTGTCTCTAGCTGAACCAACCCTGAAATGACTAGTCATCCATCGCTCCTCTCAGACCATGCGAAGAAAATAGAAATAAAAGGTCGCTGAAGTGAGACTGAGTGAATACATAAAGTACGATGCCCTCGGTTTGGCCGCGCTCGTTTGCGCGGGCAAAGTGACATCCGCGAAATCGATGCGGCTGGCCCGCGAGGCGCCGGACGAGGTCAATCCGCGCGTCAACGTCGTTATCGAGTTCTACGAAGATGCAGCGCTCGTCGCCTCCGCGCTCACGGGGCTTTTCTGGCGTGCCATTCCTTCGCAAGAATCTCGGAGCTACCGAAGCAGGTCGTCCTCAAGACAAAAGAAGCCGGCAATTCAAAGGCTACCACCAGCACCGACAGCTTCTTTTTTCGTCGCGCACGGGCCGCCGGGCTCACTGCCCTCGGCACGACGACGACATCGGAACTTGAGAGTGAAACCATTCAAACGCGCGCAACGTGCGCTCGTTGATCAGTCCCAAAAACAACCCCAACTTGGAAAAGCCCGCCACATGACGCTGCCCTCGATCGCCAATCCCGACCTCGCCATCGTATTCGATAACAAGCCGCGCTGGAACCTGCCCGACTACCGCCGCCGCGGCTTCCATAACCTCCACACCACGGTGCGCTATGCCATGTCGCTGCGCGCCCCCCGCGTCCAGCCGCTCAGGAAGGACGTCGACTGGACTATCGGCGAGCGGCCCGGGGTCGCACGCTATCTCGCCATGCCACATTTCTCGGCCTTCGTCGTGGTGCGCGGTGAGCGTATCCTCTATGAGGCCTATGCGCCGGACTTCGGGCCCGAAAGGCCGCATTCCATTCAGTCTATTACCAAGACGACGCTCAACCTGATGCTCGGCCGCGCAGTGGCCGACGGCCTCGTCAATCTCGATGACCAAATACGCAAATATCTCCCGGAGATCGGCACGGGATACGCCGAGGCGACCGTCAAGGCGGTCGCCGACATGAACGTCGCCAACGACTTCATTGAGGACTACAGCGACCCCTACGCGCCGATCTACGACTGGGAGCCCGCCTTCGGCTGGCGCCTGCCGCTGGATGGTCAGAAGGAAGGGACGACCCGCTCCTTTATCTGCGGCATCACCGGCGGTGACCTGGCGAATCGCACCGGAGAGGCGCTGTATAAGTCGACCAACACCGATGTGCTCGGCTGGATCGTCGAGCGCGTCAGCGGCCGGCCGCTACGCGACTGGCTGATCGAGATCGTCGAGGCGGCAGGCCTCGAGGGATGCTTCCATATCAGCTGTGACCGCGAGGGTGTCCCGCTGGTCTGCGGCGGCACCTGCCTCACCGCCCGCGATCTCGCGCGCTACGGCCTACTGTTTGCGCGCAAGGGCGAGGGTGTCGATGGCCGTCGCGTCGGAGATGCCGCCTTCATCGAAGAGACCCGCCGTAATCCCGGCCCTGTCTATCCGAAGCCGCGCGACTGGATGCGCTATAGCCGCCAGACGTTCACCGACGGAACCTGGCTCGGCCACGGCGGTTACGGCGGCCAATTCATGCTCGCGAACCCCGACACTGGCACCGTCGTTGTCTACTTCAGCGTGCTCGAGAACAGCAGCGCCATGGACCCTAACTTCTCCGGCCCTCTGGTGAAGATGATGGCCGAGCTCGCTGCGGAAACGTGAGTTGCTATAGACCGGGTGGGCAATCCGTGCGCTGGTCTTTGGATCTGGCCAGCGCGATGCTCGCGTTGTTCTCCTGTAGGGCTCAAGCAGGCCCACAATGAGTGTAAGCTGCACGTCGTCGGCCGGTCGCGGGCCATGCCCAGGGCGATGCGCTATCGAGCAAGCGCAGGACTCGCAAGCAAGGTAGCTGCCCATGTGAAAAAACACGCGCCCGTTGTGGAGTTCGTTGCGCTAGCGAGCGTGTACCCCTCGAAGACGCCCATTTCTTTGCATTCCCACTCTGGATTGCGCCAGACTTAATGACTTCCTGATCGTCATAGAAAAATGCGCCGTTGCCAGGCTCGAGAAAGGACATCTTTGATCTGCACTTCGTTTCGCTACACCTAAGATCGAACGAAGCATGAACGTTATGCGGCGTGGCGGAGCCACACCGAAAGTCTAAGCGACCGGAAACCTTCGGGCATCTGATGTTCTGCATCCCAGGTGTAGATGCCTGTCAGATTGATGTGTTCCCAGGTCAGCGGCGATTGCCGCCTTCAATGCTGCAACGGTCAAGCGCGCGTCGATCGACCGACCGATGGCGTAACCAACGACCTTGCGTGACCAGGC
>NZ_JAMYQW010000074.1:0-14867 GCF_040321085.1 Mesorhizobium sp. M0522 | reverse complement strand
ATAGCTTTCCGGCCCCCGGTCCGTTTTGTATTACGTACGCCGTGACGGGGCGGTGTGCCGCTGGCTGGGGGGGTGTGTGGTGCCCCGGGGGGCCGCGCGCGGGGGGCCCCCGGTCTCGGATTCCTCTTCCAGCACCAGCCAGCCATTGAAGCGTGGCGCTGCACTGGCGATGTCGATCACCGCCGCGGTATCGCAGACGCCCTTGCCGAGCATCGCCCATGTGCCGCTGGCATCGACATCCTTCAGGTGCACGTAGCGGATGCGGTCGCGATAGGTGGTGAGCGTATCGGCCATGTTCCGATGGCCACGCAAGATGTGGCCGGTATCCGGCACCCAGCCGACGAGCGACGGATCGACCAGCCCAAAGATCCGGTCGTAGTCGGCGCGATCGAAGAGCAGCGTGTTGTGGTGCGAACTCGGATGCACCGCGACCTGGACGCCCGCCTTGCGCCCTAGCTCCCCCGCCTTGTTGTAGACCTCCGCGGCGATGGCAAATTTGTCGTCGCGCGGCCCGTCGGAGACGACTGTCGCCGAGCCCATCGACACCAGCGTGTCCGGAAAGGCAGCAGCGAAGTCGATCCATCGCTTCGCGGTCTCGAGGTCGTTGCCGATCTTCTCCTTGAGCGTGAAGCCGCTCTTGGAACCGAAGGCGAAGGAGACGAGCGTCAGGCCTGACGCCTTGAGCGCGGTCGCGAACTCCGCCGGCTTGTCGGCATATCGGCCGATCATCGTGTCGGTGATCTCGATGCCGGCATAGCCGCCATCGGCGATCGCCTTCAAGAGATCGTCCGGGCAGCCGGCAAAGCCCTCTCCGAGCATTTCCCAGGTAAAGGTCTGGCAACCGACTTTCAGGTCTTTCACGATCGTCCTTTCATTCCTTGATGCCGCCCCGCGTTAGCCTTGCGGTCCTGCCGTTCGTTGAAGGCCTTGATTAGGTCGCCAACGGTTTCCTTGCCGAAGAAGGCGGCGCTGGCAAGCTGATTTCGGAACGTGATTGCGCCCGCGCGGGTCGAATGCCGAGACCCGTGTCGAGCGCTGCGGCGCCCAGCATGCCGGCGCCGATGAGAAATTGCCGGCGATCGGCGATGGTGACGTGACCCACAGGCTTCGTAGCGGCGGTCGGCCGTTTTTCATGTCAGTCATTTCCTCCCCTGAAGGCTGGGGCCTCCAATGTTGCGCCAGCATTTTCGCATGTTCTGCAAAAATTTTACGCGCGTCAATATTTAAAGTGCTGTATAGCGGGCTGTGATTGCGGCTCGCCACCGATTCAGCAGGCCCGCCGAAGTGTCATCGCGTTGGGAGGCAGACTCGAAAATGCAAGCAAAATCACAGATTAAGCTCGGTATCGGCATTGTCGGATGCGGCAACATCTCGATGACTTATCTGCGCAACGCGGCGCTCTTCGGCGGCCTCGAGTTGCGTGCATGCGCCGACATTTCCACCGAACTGGCGGCACTGCGCGGCAGCGAATACGGCATCCGGGCAGTCAGCGTCGACACGCTTCTAGCCGATCCGGACATCGACCTTGTCCTCAACCTGACCGTCCCGGCGGCGCATTTCGACATCTCGTTTTCGGCGCTTTCGGTGGGCAAGCATGTTTTCACCGAAAAGCCGCTGTCAACCTCGGCTAGCGACGGCCGCCGGCTTGTCGCCGAGGCGGCGAAGCGCAATCTGCTCCTAGGCTCGGCCCCCGACACTTTTCTCGGCGCAGCCGGACGGCGGGCGCGCCGCCTGATGGACGAGGGCGCGATCGGCCGCGCCGTCACCGGCACCGCCTTCATGATGGGGCGCGGCATGGAGCACTGGCATCCCAATCCGCAATTTTACTATCAGCCGGGCGCCGGCCCAATCTTCGACATGGGCCCCTATTACCTGACCATGCTGGTCAACCTGCTTGGGCCGGTGGCACGCGTGATGGCGATGGCGACTCGGGGACAGGAAGTGCGCCTTATCACTGCCGAAGGTCCCTACAGGAACACCAGTTTCAAGGTCGGCACGCCGACCAACATCCTATCGCTGCTGGAGTTCCGATCGGGCGCCACCGTCACCTTCGGAGCCTCCTGGGATGTCTTCAGACACTCCAATCACCCTATCGAACTGCACGGCACGGAAGGCTCACTGCGCCTGCCCGACCCTGACACGTTCGGCGGCACCGTATCGCTTTCGGAACGCGGCGCCGACTGGGCCGACTTCCATAGCGAGAGCGAGCTCTACGGGGGGCGCAACTGGCCTTACGCCGCGCCCGACCGCGCCAACTACCGCATGCTTGGCGTCGCCGATCTGTCGCATGCGCTGACGACGGGCAGAAAACCCCGCGCCTCCGGCGATCTCGCTTTGCATGTGCTGGAGATCATGGAGGCGATCCTCGCTTCGGGAGAAAGCCGCGAGTCCGTCGCCGTCAACGGGGCGGTCGACCAGCCGCCGCTTCTTGGCGAGGACGAGGCGACGAGCCTGCTTGCCTGAGGCGTAGGATCAGTCGATGGCTACGTTGCTTTCATCATTTCTCGATCCGGAAGCCCGGCATGTGCTCGACCTCTGCCGCCAGGCTCCCGCGCGGCCGTTCGACGCCGGCAGGCCTGAAGAGGCGCGGCGCGCCTATGAGGAGAGCTTTCCCACACTGCAGGGTGAACGCGAGCCGGTCGCCTCACTGAACGAACGCTTCATCGACGGGCCTAGCGGCCCGTTGACGCTCAGGATCTATCACGGGCGACGGGCGGCCTTGGCCAGTGCCCCAGCGTTGCTTTATCTGCATGGCGGCGGCTGGGTAATCGGCAATCTCGATTCCCATGACGAGATCTGTCGCTGGTTTGCCAACATGGCGGCCTGTGTGGTCGTCTGTCCCGACTATCGGCTGGCGCCGGAACACAAATTCCCGGCCGCCATTGAGGATTGTCGCGCAGCATTTGCCTTCATGCAAAGTGCGGCCGACGATCTCGGCATCGACGCGGAGCGGATCGCTGTCGCCGGCGACAGCGCCGGTGGCAATCTCGCTGCGGTGCTGTGCCTGATGGTGCGTGGGAGCAAGAATCCGCCGACCGTGCAATTGCTGTTCTATCCGAACACGGATGCCTCGCAGACAGCGGACAGCTATCGCCGTTTTGCTGAGGGCTATGGTCTCACCGCGGCAACGATGGCCTGGTTCCGCGACCACTATGTCAACCATGCCGGGGATATCGACGACTGGCGCGTGTCGCCGCTGAAGGTCGCCAGCCTTGCCGGCGCAGCACCAGCCTTTGTCGCGATCGCCGGTCATGACATTCTCGTTGACGAGGGTGAGGCTTACGCAAAGCGTCTGCAAGATGACGGCGTGCCTGTCGTGCTGAGGCGCTGGCCTGGCCAGATCCACGGCTTTGTCTCGATGGGCCGCCATGGTCCGGCCTCGCGGCAAGCCGTCGGCGCGGCGGTTGCCGCGTGGCGCGGCTTCGATGGAAAGCTCAGGCCGATTGACGCATAACCAGCGTCGCGTCGAGATTGACCTTAGCGGCAACCTCAGCTCCATCCTCGTTCAGCAGGGCCAGCAGCGTCTCGACGCTATATCCCGCCATGGCGGCGAAGTCCTGCGCCATGGTGGTGAGGCCTGGACATGTGTAGCGGCTCAGCGGGTGATCGTCATGAGCTGCGACACGCAGGTCGCAGTCGGCCTTGCGACCGACCTTGAGGCCTTGCGCGTAGGCGGCCGCCATCACGCCGAAGGCGAGACGGTCGTTGTTGCACAGAATGGTCTTGCCCGACAGGCCGCCATTGCCGAGCATTTTTTCCATTTGCTCGTAGCCGATCCGTTCGAAATCCCATGTGTACTCGTCGGTGTTGCCGATGACGACAGGCTCATGCCCGAGCCGCTTCATAGAAGCGATATAGCTTTTCAGTCGTTCTGGCGAGTTGTGGTTGACGTGCGGGATATCGAAATAGACCGGGGCGTCGCCGGACCGGCACAGATACTCGACGATGGTCGAGACGCTCTGGGCATTGTTGTTGCCGACGAACGGCGTTCCGCCTTCGAGATAGGTGTCGAAATAGACCACCGGTATGGCCTGCGTCAGCTTCTCCAGCGTGCGGTGGTCCGAGCGCAGGCCGAGCGGCGCGATGAGTGCACCGGAGACCTTCAGCGACAGGATGGTTCGCGTTGCCTCCACTTCGAGCTCGCGCGAGCCGTGCGAGGAGATCACGATCGGCCAGTAGCCTTCGTCGCGCAGCCTTAGTTCGATGCGGCTGACCATCTCCGAATAAAAGGGGTCGGCCACTGTCGGCACCATGATGCCGATGCTGCGGGTCCGCTTGCGGTTCAGGTTGCGTGCAAACAGATTGGGCTGGTAGTCGGACGAGCGCAGCGCCTCTTCGATACGCTGCCGTGTCGCTGGCTTGACGCTGGTCGGATCGTCGAAATATTTCGACAGCGTCGGCCTGGAGACGCCGCAAGAGCGGGCAAAATCATCCATCGTCTTGTGCGTCGTCGGCAATTCAAACGCCTCGCGTTCTGGACATCCAATCACTGGGTTGCCCTAGCGCTGCCCCAGGGTACCCGCATACGCTGCCGTGCAACGGCAAGGCAAAATTTTACAGAGAGCTTCAGCAGTTTCAACGCGTATCGCTGAATTTTTTCACGCGTAAATTTATTAGTTGACGCGAAAAGTACAAGCCATATTGACTCCGAATATCGGTTGCCGCCAGGCAGAAATGCACGCGACTGAGAGGGGTCGTTCGAGTCGGGCCCTGGGGAGAAACGCCGGGAGGTTCCGCGAGGTGAAGAAGCTGGTCTCAGCCGGCGAGATCGAGCTTCGGCGATTGACGCAGCGTCGGCACCGAGATGCTGAGGGCAGCAACAGCGCGCTTTCCAGTCTAGCGCGATATGAAGATCCTTAATGTGCTAAATTTGTCTTCGTACTCCGAAACGTGGGTTGCCAATGGGACACGCTGCCAATTCTGGGCACCACAATCCGGAAGGCACCTACACATAGCGCACTTCGACTCCCAGCTTGTCCAATCGACTGCGAATCCCATAGGGCATAGCGGTGTCGGTGATGATCAGATCGACACGTGACAACGAAAATGCCTTAGATGAGGCGCCAATATCCCATTTGCTTGAATCCGCCACAAGGATCACGCGCCTGGCCATACGAACCAGATTGCGTTTTGTGCGCGCAATGTCTTCTGAGACATCGACGACATCGAATGACTGATCGATCGCATGCGCGCTGAGGAACGCTTGGTGGGCCACAAGGCCGCCCACAGCCCTATCAAAATCCGACACGATCGTGCTGACCGTCGAGGGATAGACCCGACCGCCTATCATATGCACGTCCAGCCCAGGGCGATACATCAGATGCTGTGCAATGTTCATCGCGGTTGTGGCTACTACCACATTGTTGACCGGGGGCATCTGCATTGCGACCTGCAGCAACGTCGAGCCGCTGTCGAACACCACGGACTGGTTGTCTATGATCTGGCGCGCCGCCATCTGCGCGATACGCCGTTTGGCATCGAAATTGCGAGACATCCGCTCTTCGAAGGCCGCCGCGGGCGAATCAGCGGGCAAGGCGATCGCACCGCCATGCGTTTTGATCAACTGCTTTTTTGCATCCAGAATTTCCAGGTCGGACCTGATGGTCACCTCGGAGACGCCGAAGTTTTCCGCCAGTTGGCTGGTACGCGCCTGGCCGGTCCGCTGAAGCGCGAGCATGATCTGATGTCGCCGTTGTTCCGCAAGCATGTGTAACCCCGAATTGCTGTTTGGTAACTGCACGCCAACCTTTCGAAAATCGAATAGGAAACCGGCCTGCGTTTGAGAATTCGAGGGATACCGCCTCACCGCAGCGAACGCTAGCCGTTGCAGTTGCAACCTATATCGAAACGAAAGAAATCGAAATATTGAATATTGTTTTGCTTTCGAGTTAGGGTCCTCAACGTCAGATCAACAATTGCGAAGGGACTGCACTGATATGGGCCTTGGAACTAAAATTCGCTTGTCGCGGCTGTTCTCGCATCGATCTGGGAACCTGTTCGGTGGTGCCGTCGACCATTTCGTAGGGTACGGCAACGTCCGCGAGGGAGGCCTTGCGGATCTGCCCGGCGCGCTCAAGCGGGTGATGGCCGGAGAGCCAGATTACATCAGCATTCAGCCTGGTGCGGCGCGTCATTTGTGGCCGGCTTACGCCGGCAAGGCAGCGCTGGTCATTCAGGCGGGATGCTTTACGCCCGACGATCGGATCAGTCAGTTGATCGCGACGCCCGAAGATGCAGTGCGCTATGGTGCCGATGCGCTGGCGGTCGCCATTCCGGTGCGGGGCGATACCGAGGGTCACTACATTCGTTGGCTTACCGATACGGTCAACGCGGCTGCTCGTTTCGAAATGCCGGTCGTTGCACATGTTTATCCCCGCGACTATTCAAACGGCTGCAAGATCGTCTTCACCCCCGACGAAATCGCCTACGCAGTGCGGATTGGTTTTGAGACCGGTGTTGACGTGATCAAGGTCGGATACACCGGGGACTTCGACTCATTCAAGGAAACCGTGGCAACTTGCCCGGTTCCCATCGTTATCGCCGGCGGTCCGAAGACCGAGGATCTTCTGGGCGCTCTCACCCAAACGTCTGAAGCCCTGCGCGCTGGTGCGAAGGGTGCCGTCGTGGGGCGCAATCTGTGGGGGCACGGTGACACCACGATGGCAGCGCGTGCATTCAAGTGCGTCATTCACGATGGGATGGCACCGCAAGACGCTTTGGCGGCTGCGGGCACGTGAGCTGTGACCGGCAATCTGCAGGTTTTGGGCTTCGGAGCCTTGGCGATTGACGACATCATCTATGTCGACAGCCCGCTGGGTGCTGGCAAAGGGAAGGTGACAAATCGCACGAAGGACCACGGCGGCAATGTGGCGACGGCACTCGTTGCTGTCGCCAAGCTGGGGGGGCGTGCCGGTTTCATCGGCTGGCTGAGTGATCAGCCACTTACGGATGTCGGCGCCCACGAGCTTGAACGACACGGCGTCGACATATCTTTCGCGCCACGTCGTGCCGATGCCAAGCCGATCCGGTCGGTTATTACGGTCGCGCCCGATGGTGACAGGTTCATCGCCTATGATGATGATGTGCCGCACGGGACCTCCGATGCGCTGGCCGATAGCGTCCTTGCGCAAGCCCAGGTGCTGCTGATCGACGGTTACGCCACGCACGCTGACATGATTGTTGCTCGTGCCCGTAAGCTGGGTCTGGCGGTGGTGGCCGATATTGAGTGGACTGTCGGACCTGCGACCGAACGATTGATCCGCCTGTCAAATCACCTGGTATTGCCTCTGAAATTTGCCCAAACCTATACTGGCGAGGCCAAGGCGACAGCGATCCTGCGCAAGCTGTGGTCAGATGACCGCTCCGCGGTCGTGTTAACCGAAGGCGATCGAGGAGCCTATATCCGGCAAAAGGACGATGTCGTTTTGTGGCACGTTCCGGCCTACAAGGTCAGGGCAGTGGACACGACCGGCGCGGGGGATTGTTTTCATGGCGCCTATGCCTTCGCCCTTACGCAGGGAAAGCAGCCTGTCGCCTGCGCTGTTTATGCAACTGCCGCGGCCGCGATCTCAGTGACGGGCCGGGGTGGCCGCATGGCTCTGCCGGATCACAACGCCTGTGTCGCGTGGATGGCGAAAGAAAATGCACCTGTGCCCATACCGATTACGTCGCCAGACTGAGAATTCATCATTCGGATATTGCCGCTGCTGGTGGGACGTCCGAGGCGCGCGGTTAACCGCGCAGATAGCAATGCCGGTTCGATCTGCAGTCGCGCCGCGCGGAGGCTATTCGATGTTTAGGTAGCGCTGACAATAGGGAGGATGTGACGTGGCTGTTGTTGTGTTGGACAAAATTTGCAAGACCTACGGGACGAAATTCCAAGCCATCAAGGATCTTAGCCTGACGATAAACGACGGCGAGTTCCTCATTCTCGTTGGCCCTTCGGGATGCGGAAAATCGACAGCCTTGCGCATGATCGCGGGGCTGGAGGAGATCAGCAGCGGAACCCTGACCATTGGTGGAGAGAATGTTGAGGATCTAGCGCCGAAGGACCGGGATATTGCGATGGTCTTTCAGAACTATGCCCTTTATCCGCATATGACAGTGTTCGACAACATAGGCTTCTCGATGAAGCTTGCGGGGAAGAGCAAGGCCGAGCGGACGAAGCGCGTCCATGAAATAGCAAAGACCCTGCAGCTGCACACGCTGCTCGACAGTAAGCCGGCCGCGCTGTCTGGCGGACAACGCCAGAGGGTCGCCATGGGGCGCGCGATGGTGCGCGAACCGGCAGCCTTTCTCATGGATGAACCCTTGTCAAACCTCGATGCCAAGCTGCGCGTGCAAATGCGCGCGGAAATTGTCAGCCTGCAAAGACAGCTGGGGGTGACCACGATTTATGTAACACACGATCAGACCGAAGCCTTGACCATGGGCGACCGGGTTGCGGTCTTGAAAGGCGGTGTCCTTCAGCAGGTCGACACGCCAAAGACGCTGTATAATCGACCAGTCAATGCCTTCGTCGCGGGTTTCATCGGCTCGCCGTCGATGAACCTGTTCGAAGGCCGTTTGCACAATGGCAGGATCAACCTGCCGACCTTTTCGATACCGGTGCCGACGAGTGCGTTTGAGCGCTCTCCTGGTCTGAGCGCCTTCGAAGGCAAGACGCTCATTTTCGGCATACGCCCCGAAGATCTTTACGACAGCAGTCTGGAATCGGGATCGCGACATGCCACTCTACCGGCCATCGTGAAGACGACAGAGGAATTGGGATCCGAGCTTATCGTTCATTTGAAGGTCGACGCGGTTCGAATCGATTCTGGCGACCCAGATGCTGTTGAAGATCTAAGCGGCGCAGCAAATGTCGTAGCGAGGTTTGAAGCCGTCAGCGCGGTCCGGCCGGGCGCGTTGATTGATCTGGCGATCGATGCGGCCAAGTTGCACTTCTTCGATCCCCAGACGCACCTCACAATCTAGCGTGATCCGCGATGGTTGACCCGGCTAAAGGGACGGAGACGCAAATGTCGCTTCTGTCTTCTGGCGTAGGTGACGGCAGACGCTGGCTTCGCTCTCCTGGGCAATCCGACCAGTTCTCGCTCGCCCATCACAGCTCGGGCCGTCTTCGTTGGCAAATGGTGAGACTTGCTCGACATCGGTTCAGCGCGCGACAGCCGATTTTTCCACCGGAGGTGGAGATCGTCTTGTGCCCGGCGGCACCCTGTCATCGACAACCAAAACGATCGCCTGAACGCCTCTGAATTGCGACGTCTACGCGAGCGCGCGACCCCACCGAATGGCGTTTTTTCTCTTCGAATATACGACTTTCATTTGTTTTCTTTTTAGGGGAGTGGCTTTCATTTGTTTACGAAAATAGAGAAAGAAGCGGCACAAGCAATGTGCACAAGGGAAAAACTAACCCCAGAGAACTTAAGAAAACCATATACCAATCAATGGCTTACATTCAGTCATAACGTCCCGGCATCCTACCCATTTTTCACGATTGCAGTTCTTGATTGACACAAAGACCCGGAAAAGAACCTAGTTTGATCGCGATCGGGAGGATCGAGCCAAACGTCGCTCCTAGGAGGAAAACATGAACGTCAGAAGATATATTGCTGCGGCCACGTCCGCTGTGGCTGTCTGGGCACTGTCTGCTACCTGCGCCTTTGCTGAGACCAATCTCGAATTCATCCAATGGTGGGAGCCGGAAATGCCCGCCGGTGCTCTGCGTAGCATCATGGACGACTTCGAAGCCAAAAACCCTGGTATCAAGGTGACGCTCGTCAGCGGTCCCTATTCCGCCACCCATGATCAGATCGTAGTCGGCGCCGCGTCGGGGACGCTCAGCGACGTCGTCGGCCTGGACGGAGCATGGGTCAATGGCCTTGCAAAGCAGGGCGCAATCGCTTCCATGGACAGCCTGATGGCTGACGCCAAATATGATCAGAGCCAGATCGCTGACATCATCAAGGTCAACGGCCAAAGCGTCATGTTCCCGCTCGCCTCGTTCGTATACCCGGTCTTCGTCAACCTCGATCTGGCCAAGGCTGCTGGTGTCGACAAGATGCCGGCCAACCGCACAGAATTCGCCGCTGCCGCGAAGAAGATGACCAATGCGGACAAGAACGAGTACGGGTGGGTGCTGCCGCTATCGCTGCAAAACCCCGGCGGCATCCAGAACGACGTGATGTCTTGGGTCTGGGCTTCCGGAGCATCGATGCTCAAGGACGGCAAGCCCGACGTGGAAAATGAGGCCGTGGTCGGTACACTCGAATACGTCAAGTCGCTACAGGACGCCGGCGTCATATCGCCAGGCATCTTTGCCAAGAAGGAACAGGACAAGGTCGAAGAGTTCGTCAACGGCCGTGTCGGAATGATGATCGACTCGCTGGCTCATATCAATCTTATCCGCCAGCGTAACCCCAATCTCAAGTTCGGTATCTCTGCGCTTCCTGCGGTCGACGGCTATACGGGTAAGCGCGGACTGCCCTATGCCTCTTGGGGCATCGGCATTAGCAACAGCACCGAGCATAAGGCAGAAGCCTGGAAGCTTGTTGAATATCTGATGAGCCCGGAAGTGAACGGCCGCCTGGTATCGCTCGCAAATGCCTTTCCGGGCAACGTGCAAGCGAAGCCTGACTTCTCGAAATCGGACCCGCTGTTCGAGGAAGCCTTCAAGATCTTCCAAAGCGGTCACTTGGCCAATGAATTCGTGGGCTTGCCGGTGGCCGAAGACCTGATGCGCGACATGAACGTCGAAGTGCAAAAGATGTTCGACGGCCAGCAAACCGCAAAGGAGGCCGCTGCCAACACGCAAAAGCAGTGGTTGGTTGACTTCGCCAAGTAGGCGCTGCTTCAGACAATTCGGCAGCGCGATAAGATCTATCGCGCTGCCGCTGCATCGGAACCGGACCATACGGTCGATGACCCAGCGGATTGTACCTCATGAGCCTCGCCAACGAAGGTTTGATCGTCACGCGAACGAAAATGCGCAAGCGTGGCATGCTTTCTTACAAGACGAGAAAGCGGCTCACTCCGCTGTTTTATGTGGCACCCGCCACGTTTTTGTTTTGTCTGCTAATGCTGTTTCCCATGATCACGGTCCTGCGCTATTCGCTGATGGACGGCGCAATCATGAAAAAGGACGCTGCTTTCATAGGGTTGCAGAACTACGAGACGATCTTCACAGATCCAGTCTTCTGGCAGTCGGTCGGGCAGACCCTCTATTTCACGGTGATGAGCGTCATTTTCCACCTTCTAATCGGCCTGGCCTTCGCCCTGTTGCTGAACACCCAACGCGTCCATCCGATGATTAGAAGCATCCTGCGTGTTCTCTACATATTGCCATGGCTCTTTACGGCAGTCATCATCGCGATCATCTGGCGGCTGCTTTTGGATCCCAATGGCGTGGTCAACAGCATTTTGATGACGCTCCATATCGTCAACTTCAAGGTCGAGTGGTTCTCCTCGACGAAAACCGCGATCCATGCGTTGACGTTTGCGAACATCTGGGCGGGATACCCTCTATATATGGTCAGCTTGCTCGCCGGTCTCCAGGGCATCCCCAAGGACCTTTACGAAGCCGCCGGCATCGATGGCGCCAATGAGTTCCAAAAGTTTCGGTACATCACGATCCCGCAGCTGATGCCGATCATCATCAGCATCGCCCTGCTGGATTTCATCTGGACGATGCAAGTCTTCCCCCTGGTCTGGATGACAACGGGCGGTGGACCGATCCATTCGACCGAGGTGCTGAGCACGTATACCTATAAGCTTGCGTTTTCGAGTTACGAATTTTCACAGGCTTCGGCGAGCGCGATCTTCATCTTGATCATCTCGATGGGCGCGACTTACTTCTACATCAAACACCAGAAGGCCAGGTGACCGGCAATGGCAAAGCGCTCCTTCAAAAACACCGTTTTGCCGACCGTACTGACATATCTCGGGCTCGCGGCCGGTCTGGTCTTTGCAGGCTTTCCAATCCTGTGGATGTTTTTCACTTCGTTGAAATCGAACACCGAGATCTTTGCCCTGCCGCCGAGACTGCTGCCCGACCATTTCACGAACGTAGCCTATCTTTCGATCTTCAATGATCCGACCAAGGTGCGCTTCTTTCTCAACAGCTATCTGGTCGCGGGAGTGGTAACCCTTCTGACGTTACTGATCGCCATTCTGACGGCCTATGGCTTCAGCCGCTATTCATTCCGGCTTAAGAATACGCTTAACGTCTTCATCATCAGCACACAGACCGTACCGCCGATCACGCTTCTGATCCCCTATTTCGGCATGGTCGTCGCCTTCGGCATTTTCAACACCTATTTCGCGCTGATTCTAACCTACATGGTATTCACCCTGCCTTACGCAATCCTTCTGATGACCGGCTATCTCAATACCCTGCCAAAGGAACTCGATGAGGCAGTGCTGGTCGATGGGGGGTCAAGTTGGACAGCGCTGTGGCGTGTGATTATCCCTCTTTCAGTCCCCGGCGTCGTCGCGACCGCGGTCTATACGTTTCTGTTGGCGTGGAACGAGTTCCTTTTTGCGCTCACTTTGACGAAGTCGACGGACATGCGGACCGTTCCGATCGGTATCGAGTTGCTTATGGGCCAACATGCGTTCGAATGGAACGAGATGATGGCGATGAGCGTGCTGGGATCACTCCCGCTTCTGATCCTGTATCTGATTGCACAACGTTACTTCCTCGCGGGCCTGGCCGCCGGGTCGGTGAAGAGCTGAGCAAACTGACTGCCAGTTCGCTGCTCGCTGCTGAACACATCAACCCATTCCGGCCCCGAAAGTCCGGTCTTTGACAGCGCCAGCGCTATGCCAAATCCTACACGTCGAGGGTCGTGCAGGCCGAAGGCGGCGACAGGACGCCGTTGCACAGCCCGATCGCGCTCGACATCTCTCCCGCGGTTTGCCACCTGTTTCGCCCGGATGGCCCGGCGCTGACGCCGCTGCCTGAGTGGCGCACTCGGAAGTTGAATCCGACTGCTGACCAAGCCGGCTTCTAGCCTGGCCTCGGCATCCCCTGCCTTGTGGATTTCGCCATCTGATGCCGCGATAGCTCGACACCGGTTTGCTGCAATGCAGCACATCAAAACCCGCGGCACACCATTTTCAAACTTGACGCGTGTCAAATTTTTCTCAAACATGCGGAAACGCTGACAAGGCATCAATCAGCGCTCTGGGAGGAGCAATGCCTGGCACGAAAAAAGGCCCCAAACGGGCCCTGACCCACGAATTGCATGGCGATCGCCGATCGGTCGGCAGCCTGTCATCGCAAACCTTGAGGCAGCCCGCGCCACATCAGGCATTCCGTTCGCCGAAAACGAACCAGATGCAACGCACCCACCAAATAGGAGGAGGACGACGCATGCGCATGTTCAATTGCCTGACGCTTGGCGCAGGTCTGTTTGCAATCATCGTTTCAGTGCCGGCCCATGCCGAAGACGCGGCGCGCGTCGCGGGCCGCCGCCAACATGGGCGACGCAACCGGACAGGCCGATCGGTTGACCGCCATGGCTATGCAGGATTTCGATTGCTACCTGGTCAATCCGATCAGCGTCTCCAACCTGGTGCAGGCGCTGGTGCCCGTCGCCCAGAAGAAAAAGCCGATCGTCAACATCGATAGCACCATCGATGCCGAGCAGGCAAAGGCGGCGGGCTTTGCCATCTCAACCTATATCGGCACCGACAACGTCGCTGCCGGCGCACTGGCCGGGAAGGAGATGCTGAAGCTGGTGCCGAAGGGTTCCAAGGTCGCCCTGGTGGCAGGCATCGTCGGCGATGTCGGCAGCAATGCCCGCATCAAGGGTTTCAAGCAGGCCGTCGAAGGCAAGCTCGAAGTCGTGGTGATGGTGAGCGCCGACTGGGATCGCGAGAAGGCTCTCACCGCGGCCACCGACATCCTGGCAGCGCACCCCGATCTCTCCGGCTTCTTCGCCGCCAACGACATCATGGCACTCGGCGTCGAACGCGCCGTGCAGACGGCAGGCAAGGACGTCAAGGTGATCGACTTGACGGCATCGTCGACGCGCTGAAATCGGTTGCCGCCGGCGAACTCTCCGCCACCGTGGCGCAATATCCCTATGTCGTCGGCGCCATGGGCGTGGAAGCCTGTGCCGCGGCGGCCAAGGGCAAGACGCTTCCCGCCAACGTGCCGGCGCCAGTGCTGTTGATCAACAAGGACAATGCGGAAGCCTCGCTGAAGAACTTCCCGCGCCCGGGTGGCGACTATCCGGATCCCTTCCGCGAGATGTTGCAGTGACCACTCCTGAACAAAACGCGCCTGCGCATGACGCGGGCGCGTTGGAGGAGAGCCGCCCCTCCCTGACGGCTCTCCTCCTGGATCCTTCCTTCTGGGCCGACTGGGCATCCGTCGTCGGCCTCGTCGGCCTCGTCATCGTGTTCGGCATCGCCCAACCGGTCTTTCTCAGCGTCGCCAATTTGCAGGCCCTGCTGCTGGCGGCGGCGATCCTTGTCGTGCTGTCGATCGGCCAGACCTTCGTCGTCGCGACAGCCGGCATCGATCTTTCGCTCGCGGCCGCCGTAATGCTGGGCGCCATCATCCTGGGCCTCGTCAATGCCGCCGGCTATGGCATCTTGCTGGCCTGCGTGCTTGCCGTCGCCGCCACCAGTGCCGTGGGATTCCTGAACGGCGTGCTCATCACCGCCGGGCGCATTCCCGATTTCGTGGTGACGCTCGGCACGCTTTCGGGCATCACCGGCCTTGGCCTGATCCTGTCGGGCGGGGGGGGGGGGGCGGGGGGGGGGGGGGGGGGGGGGGGGGGGGGGGGGGGGCGGCGGGGGCGGGGGGGGGGGGGGGGGGGGGGGGTGGGGGGGGGGGGCGGGGGGGGGGGGCAAAAGAC
>NZ_JAMYQW010000073.1:0-14867 GCF_040321085.1 Mesorhizobium sp. M0522 | reverse complement strand
CCCCGCCCCCCGCCCAAATGTCCACGCCCCCCCCCCACCCCGCCGGCCCACCGGCCAACTTAAATACCGGGTCCAGCCCCGCCGCCGGGGGCCGCCCCCCCCGCCACTCCTTTCGCGTCGAAGGGAGGCTGCGTAACGCGAAGAGTGCGAAAACCTCTTTCCTGAGGGCCGCAAACCGGCCTTCAGGAAACGGGTTTTCTCCCGTTTCTGGCCCGCCGCCAAATTGGTGGTGGGTGAAAAGACAAGAAGCCGCCGACAGGCGGCGGGCAACAAGACAGGGCCGCCGAGGTGGCCCGAGATGCAAGGCGAGCCGCGGCGAGGCTCGTCCCGAGAATTGAGCTAAGGAGCGACGATGGCCCAGACCCAGACTTTCAATGGCCGCAGACGCGTACGCAAGTTTTTCGGAAAGATCCCGGAAGTTGCGGAGATGCCGAACCTGATCGAGGTTCAGAAGGCATCCTATGACCAGTTCCTGATGGTGGAGGAGCCCAAGGGTGGGCGTCCTGACGAGGGACTGCAGGCAGTTTTCAAGTCGGTCTTCCCGATTTCCGATTTTTCCGGCTCCTCGATGCTGGAATTCGTGAAGTACGAGTTCGAGGGACCGAAATTCGACGTTGACGAATGCCGTCAGCGCGACCTGACCTATGCGGCGCCGCTCAAGGTGACGCTGCGCCTCATCGTGTTCGATATCGACGAGGATACCGGCGCGAAGTCGATCAAGGACATCAAGGAGCAGGACGTCTACATGGGCGACATGCCGCTCATGACCTTGAACGGCACCTTCATCGTCAATGGTACCGAGCGCGTCATCGTCTCGCAGATGCACCGTTCGCCGGGCGTCTTCTTCGACCATGACAAGGGCAAGTCGCACTCGTCCGGCAAGCTTCTGTTTGCCGCGCGCGTCATTCCCTATCGCGGCTCGTGGCTCGACATCGAGTTCGATAGCAAGGACGTCGTGCACGCCCGCATCGACCGCCGCCGCAAGATTCCGGTGACGTCGCTGCTGATGGCGCTCGGCATGGACGGCGAAGAGATCCTGTCGACCTTCTACAACAAGATCACCTACAAGCGCGCCGGCGACCATTGGCGCATCCCGTTCAACGTCGAGCGTTTCCGCGGCCTCAAGGCCGTTGGTGACCTGGTCGACGCCGACACCGGCGAAGTCGTCGTCGAGGCCGGCAAGAAGATCACCGCCCGCCAGGCCAGGGCGCTTGGCGAAAAGGGTCTCAAGGCGATCAAGGCGACCGACGAGGATCTGCTCGGCAACTACCTTGCCGAGGATATTGTCAACTACGGGACCGGCGAGATATTCCTCGAAGCCGGTGACGAGATCGACGAAAAGACGCTGAAAGTGCTGCTTGGCACCGGTGACGATGAGATCAAGGTCCTCGACATCGACCACGTCAACGTCGGCGCCTACATCCGCAACACGCTCAACGTCGACAAGAACGAGAGCCGCCAGGACGCGCTGTTCGACATCTACCGCGTCATGCGCCCCGGCGAGCCGCCGACGCTGGAAACCGCTGAAGCCATGTTCAACTCGCTGTTCTTCGACAGCGAGCGCTACGATCTGTCGGCCGTCGGCCGCGTCAAGATGAACATGCGCCTCGAGCTCAAGGCCGAGGATACCGTGCGCGTGCTGCGCAAGGACGACATCCTGGCCGTGGTCAAGACGCTGGTCGAACTGCGCGACGGCAAGGGCGAGATCGACGACATCGACAATCTCGGCAACCGCCGTGTGCGCTCGGTCGGCGAGCTGATGGAGAACCAGTACCGCGTCGGCCTGCTGCGCATGGAGCGCGCGATCAAGGAACGCATGTCCTCGATCGAGATCGACACGGTGATGCCGCAGGACCTGATCAACGCCAAGCCGGCGGCTGCCGCCGTGCGCGAGTTCTTCGGTTCCTCGCAGCTGTCGCAGTTTATGGATCAGACCAACCCGCTTTCGGAGATCACCCACAAGCGCCGTCTTTCGGCGCTTGGACCGGGCGGTCTGACCCGCGAGCGTGCCGGTTTCGAAGTGCGCGACGTGCACCCGACGCATTACGGCCGCATCTGCCCGATCGAGACGCCGGAAGGCCCGAACATCGGCCTGATCAACTCGCTTGCGACCTTCGCGCGCGTCAACAAATACGGCTTCATCGAGAGCCCGTACCGCAAGATCGTCAACGGCAAGCTGACCAATGAGGTCGTTTACCTCTCGGCTATGGAAGAGGCCAAGCACCACGTCGCGCAGGCCAATGCCGAGCTCGACAAGAATGGTCATTTCGTCGACGAATTCGTCATTTGCCGCAACGCCGGCGAAGTGATGATGGCGCCGCGCGAAAACGTTGATCTGATGGATGTGTCGCCGAAGCAGATGGTGTCGGTGGCCGCGGCCCTGATCCCGTTCCTCGAGAACGATGACGCCAACCGTGCGCTGATGGGCTCGAACATGCAGCGTCAGGCCGTGCCGCTGGTGCGCGCCGAAGCGCCGTTCGTCGGCACCGGCATGGAGCCGATCGTCGCCCGTGACTCGGGCGCCGCCATCGGCGCCCGCCGCGGCGGCATCGTCGACCAGGTGGACGCGACGCGTATCGTCATCCGCGCCACGGAAGATCTCGATCCCGGCAAGTCCGGCGTCGACATCTACCGGCTGATGAAGTTCCAGCGTTCGAACCAGAACACCTGCATCAACCAGCGTCCGCTGGTGCGCATGGGCGACCGGGTCAACAAGGGCGACATCATCGCCGACGGCCCGTCGACCGAGCTCGGCGATCTGGCCCTCGGCCGTAACGTGCTGGTCGCGTTCATGCCGTGGAACGGCTACAACTACGAGGATTCCATCCTCCTGTCCGAGCGCATCGTCGCCGACGACGTCTTCACCTCGATCCACATCGAGGAGTTCGAAGTCATGGCCCGCGACACCAAGCTGGGGCCGGAGGAGATCACGCGCGACATTCCCAACGTCTCGGAAGAAGCGCTGAAGAACCTCGATGAGGCCGGCATCGTCTACATCGGTGCGGAAGTGCAGCCGGGCGACATCCTGGTCGGCAAGATCACGCCGAAGGGCGAAAGCCCGATGACGCCGGAAGAAAAGCTGCTGCGCGCCATCTTCGGTGAAAAGGCCTCGGACGTGCGCGACACCTCGATGCGCATGCCTCCGGGAACCTTCGGCACCGTCGTCGAAGTGCGTGTCTTCAACCGCCACGGCGTCGAGAAGGACGAGCGCGCCATGGCGATCGAGCGCGAGGAGATCGAACGCCTCGCCAAGGACCGCGACGACGAGCAGGCGATCCTCGACCGCAACGTCTATTCGCGTCTTTCCGACGTTCTCGTCGGCAAGGAAGCGATTGCCGGGCCGAAGGGCTTCAAGAAGGGCTCGAAGCTGTCGAAGGACACGCTCGACGAGTATCCGCGTTCGCAGTGGTGGCAGTTTGCCGTGGAGAACGAAAAGCTCCAGAGCGAACTGGAAGCCCTGCGTGGCCAGTACGACGATTCCAAGAAGGCGCTCGAGCAGCGCTTCATGGACAAGGTCGAGAAGGTGCAGCGCGGCGACGAAATGCCTCCGGGCGTCATGAAGATGGTCAAGGTCTTCGTGGCCGTGAAGCGCAAGATGCAGCCCGGCGACAAGATGGCCGGCCGGCACGGCAACAAGGGTGTCGTGTCGCGGATCGTTCCGGTCGAGGATATGCCTTTCCTCGAGGACGGCACGCATGCCGACATCGTGCTCAACCCGCTGGGTGTGCCGAGCCGCATGAATGTCGGCCAGATCCTGGAAACGCATCTGGGCTGGGCTTGCGCCGGAATGGGCAGGAAGATCGGCGATCTGATCGACGCGTACAAGACGGCGGGCGACATCAAGCCGCTGCGCAAGACGCTCGAGAGCTTCATGCCTTCCAACGACCGCAACGAGCCGGTCCGCGAATATGACGACGAGAGCATCGTTCGCCTCAGCGAGCAGATGCGCCGCGGCGTCTCCATCGCGACACCGGTGTTCGACGGCGCGCACGAGGCCGACATCAACATCATGCTGGAGCAGGCGGGCCTGCACACCAGCGGTCAGTCGCAGCTCTATGACGGGCGCACCGGCGAGCCGTTCGATCGCAAAGTGACGATGGGCTATATATATATGCTCAAGCTTCACCACCTTGTGGACGACAAGATCCACGCGCGTTCGATCGGGCCGTACTCGCTCGTTACCCAGCAGCCGCTGGGCGGCAAGGCGCAGTTCGGTGGCCAGCGCTTCGGCGAGATGGAGGTCTGGGCGCTCGAAGCATACGGCGCCGCCTACACGCTGCAGGAGATGCTGACGGTGAAGTCGGATGACGTCGCCGGCCGCACCAAGGTCTACGAGGCGATCGTCAGAGGCGACGACACATTCGAGGCCGGCATTCCCGAGAGCTTCAACGTTCTCGTCAAGGAAATGCGGTCTCTCGGCCTCAATGTCGAGCTGGAGAACACCAAGCTCGACGACAACCCGATCCGGCTGCCCGACGCGGCCGAGTAAGCAAGACGTCCGGCCGCGGTCTTCCCGCGACCGGACGCACCAAATTCTCGGCCGATGGCCGATCAAGTCGGCGGGCGTTTGGCCCGCGCTAGATGCAAGGGGTTTTCGAGGACCCCGAAAAGGAGAACGGCATGAACCAAGAGGTCATGAATCTCTTCAATCCCCAGGCGCCTGCGCAGGTGTTCGATTCCATCCGGATCTCGCTTGCCAGCCCTGAGAAGATTCTGTCCTGGTCGTTCGGCGAGATCAAGAAGC
Organism: Mesorhizobium sp. M0522; assembly: GCF_040321085.1. Taxonomy (NCBI): domain Bacteria; kingdom Pseudomonadati; phylum Pseudomonadota; class Alphaproteobacteria; order Hyphomicrobiales; family Phyllobacteriaceae; genus Mesorhizobium; species Mesorhizobium sp. M0522. The sequence continues at coordinate 10,123 of NZ_JAMYQW010000073.1, read as the reverse complement.
CGGAGACCATCAACTACCGCACCTTCAAGCCGGAGCGTGACGGCCTGTTCTGCGCGCGCATTTTTGGCCCGATCAAGGACTATGAGTGCCTGTGCGGCAAGTACAAGCGCATGAAATACAAGGGCGTCATCTGCGAGAAGTGCGGCGTCGAAGTGACGCTGTCGCGCGTCCGCCGCGAGCGCATGGGCCATATCGAGCTGGCGGCACCGGTCGCCCACATCTGGTTCCTGAAGTCGCTGCCGTCGCGCATCGGCACGCTGCTCGACATGACGCTGAAGGACATCGAGCGGGTCCTCTACTTCGAGAACTACATCGTTACCGAACCCGGCCTCACCGCGCTGAAGGAGCACCAGCTGCTCAGCGAGGAAGAGTACATGATGGCCGTCGACGAGTATGGCGAGGATTCGTTCACCGCCATGATCGGCGCCGAGGCGATCCACGACCTGCTGGCCGGCATGGACCTCGAGAAGATCGCCGGCGATCTGCGCTCGGAACTGGCTTCGACCACCTCCGAGATCAAGCATAAGAAGTACCTGAAGCGGCTCAAGGTCGTCGAGAACTTCATGGAGTCCGGCAACCGTCCGGAATGGATGATCATGAAGGTGGTTCCGGTGATCCCGCCGGACCTGCGTCCGCTTGTCCCGCTGGACGGTGGCCGTTTCGCCACGTCGGATCTGAACGACCTCTATCGCCGCGTCATCAACCGCAACAACCGCTTGAAGCGGCTGATCGAGCTGCGCGCGCCCGGCATCATCGTGCGCAATGAAAAGCGCATGCTGCAGGAAGCCGTCGATGCGCTGTTCGACAATGGCCGCCGTGGCCGCGTCATCACCGGCGCCAACAAGCGTCCGCTGAAGTCGCTGTCCGACATGCTGAAGGGCAAGCAGGGCCGGTTCCGCCAGAACCTGCTCGGCAAGCGCGTCGACTATTCCGGCCGCTCGGTCATCGTCACCGGTCCGGAGCTCAAGCTGCACCAGTGCGGCCTGCCGAAGAAGATGGCGCTCGAGCTGTTCAAGCCCTTCATCTACGCCCGTCTCGACGCCAAGGGTTACTCCTCGACCGTCAAGCAGGCGAAGAAGCTGGTCGAGAAGGAGCGTCCGGAGGTCTGGGATATCCTCGACGAGGTCATCCGCGAGCATCCGGTGCTTTTGAACCGCGCACCGACGCTGCACCGCCTCGGTATCCAGGCGTTCGAGCCGATCCTGATCGAAGGCAAGGCGATCCAGCTTCACCCGCTGGTCTGCACGGCCTTCAACGCCGACTTCGACGGCGACCAGATGGCGGTCCACGTGCCGCTGTCGCTGGAAGCGCAGCTCGAAGCCCGCGTGCTGATGATGTCGACCAACAACATCCTGCACCCGGCTTCCGGTGCGCCGATCATCGTGCCGTCGCAGGACATGGTTCTCGGTCTCTACTATCTCTCGATCGTTAACCAGAACGAGCCGGGCGAGGGCATGGTGTTTGCCGACATGGGCGAACTCCAGCACGCGCTCGAGACCAAGGCGGTGACGCTGCATGCCAAGATCAAGGGGCGCTTCCGCACGGTCGACGCCGACGGCAAGGTCGTGTCGAAGATCTACGACACCACGCCTGGCCGCATGATCATCGGCGAGCTGCTGCCGAAGAATCACAACGTGCCCTACGAGACCGCCAACCAGGAGATGACCAAGAAGAACATCTCCAAGATGATCGACACCGTCTACCGCCATTGCGGTCAGAAGGAGACGGTCATTTTCTGCGATCGCATCATGGCTCTCGGCTTCAGCCACGCCTGCCGTGCCGGCATTTCGTTCGGCAAGGACGACATGCTGATCCCGGACGCCAAGATCAAGCTGGTCTCCGACACCGAGGCTTTGGCCAAGGAATACGAGCAGCAGTACAATGACGGCCTGATCACCCAGGGCGAGAAGTACAACAAGGTCGTCGACGCCTGGGCCAAGTGCTCGGAAAAGGTCGCCGACGAAATGATGGCCCGCATCAAGGCGGTCGAGTTCGAGGACAACGGCCGTCAGAAGCCGATGAACTCGATCTACATGATGTCGCACTCCGGTGCGCGCGGCTCGCCCACCCAGATGCGCCAGCTCGCCGGCATGCGCGGCCTGATGGCCAAGCCTAGCGGTGAAATCATCGAGACGCCGATCATCTCGAACTTCAAGGAAGGCCTCACCGTGCTCGAGTACTTCAACTCGACCCACGGCGCCCGCAAGGGGCTGGCCGACACCGCCTTGAAGACGGCGAACTCGGGTTACCTGACGCGTCGTCTTGTCGACGTGGCGCAGGACTGCATCGTCAATTCGCTCGACTGCGGCACCGACAAGGGCCTCACCATGCAGCCGATCGTCGATGCCGGTCAGGTCGTCGCTTCGGTTGGTCAGCGCGTTCTCGGCCGCACCTCGCTCGACGACATCACCCACCCGGTCACCGGCGAGGTTCTGGTCAAGGCCGGAACGCTGATGGACGAGCGTGACGTGGAACTGATCGAAAAGGCCGGCGTGCAGTCGGTTCGCATCCGTTCGGCGCTGACCTGCGAGGTCAGGGTCGGCGTCTGCGCGGTCTGCTACGGACGCGATCTGGCCCGCGGCACTCCCGTCAACCAGGGCGAAGCTGTCGGCGTCATCGCGGCGCAGTCGATCGGCGAGCCGGGCACCCAGCTCACCATGCGTACCTTCCACATGGGCGGCACGGCGCAGGTGGTGGATTCCTCGTTCCTTGAAGCCTCCTATGAGGGCAAGGTCGAGATCCGCAACCGCAACGTGGTGCGCAACTCCGACGGCCAGCTGATGGTCATGGGCCGCAACATGGCGGTGCTGATCCTCGACGAGGCCGGCAAGGAACGCGCCACGCACCGCGTCACCTACGGTTCGCGTATCTTCGTCGACGATGGCGACAAGGTGAAGCGCGGCCAGCGCATTGCCGAGTGGGATCCCTATACCCGCCCGGTCCTCACCGAAATCGAGGGCAGGGTAGCGTTCGAGGATCTGGTCGATGGCATTTCCGTTCAGGAAACCGCCGACGAATCGACCGGCATCACCAAACGCGAGGTCATCGACTGGCGTTCGACGCCACGCGGCAACGACCTCAAGCCGGCGATCGTCGTCCAGGATGCCAAGGGCAAGGTCGGCAAGCTGTCGAAGGGCGGCGACGCCCGCTTCCTGCTCTCGGTCGAGGCCATTCTTTCGGTCGAGCCGGGCGCACAGGTTCGCCCCGGCGACGTGCTGGCGCGTATCCCGATGGAAAGCGCCAAGACCAAGGACATCACCGGCGGTCTGCCGCGTGTGGCCGAACTGTTCGAGGCACGCCGTCCGAAGGATCACGCCATCATCGCTGAGATCGATGGCACGATCCGCTTCGGCCGCGACTACAAGAACAAGCGCCGCATCATCATCGAGCCGCATGACTCGACGCTTGAGCCGGTCGAATACCTGATCCCGAAGGGCAAGCCGTTCCATCTCCAGGACGGCGACGTCATCGAGAAGGGCGACTACATCCTCGACGGTAATCCGGCGCCGCACGACATCCTGGCGATCAAGGGCGTGGAGGCGCTTGCCTCCTACCTCGTCAACGAAATCCAGGAGGTCTACCGACTGCAGGGCGTGTCGATCAACGACAAGCACATCGAGGTGATCGTTCGCCAGATGCTGCAGAAGGTCGAGATCACCACGCAGGGCGATTCGACCTACATTCCGGGCGACCACGTCGACGTGATCGAGTTGGAAGAGGTCAATGAGCGCCTGGTCGAGGAAGGCAAGAAGCCGGCCGAAGGCCAGCCGGTGCTGCTTGGCATCACCAAGGCCTCGCTGCAGACGCCGTCCTTCATCTCCGCCGCCTCCTTCCAGGAGACGACGAGGGTGCTGACCGAAGCTGCGGTTGCGGGCAAGACCGACATGCTGCAGGGGCTGAAGGAAAACGTCATCGTCGGCCGGCTGATCCCGGCCGGTACCGGCGGTACGATGAGCCAGATCCGGCGCATCGCCACCTCGCGCGACGAGTTGATCATCGACGAGCGCCGCAAGGCGTCCGGCGTCGAGGTCGCCGAGCCGATGCTGACCGACATGGTTAACGCGGCGCAGTAAGCGCGCAAGCAAGAGAAGATAGAAAAGGGGCCTAAGTGGCCCCTTTTCGCATTTTTGGTTCCTCAATCGGATCGGAGAAGAAACGATGAGCAGGAAGATTTGGGCTTCTGTCGACGACTACATTGTCGAAGCTCTTTTCGAGGCGGATCCCGCTCTTGATGCCGTTCTGGCGGCCAACCATGATCAGGGCCTGCCGCCTATCGACGTTTCCCCGGCACAAGGCAAGCTGCTCTCACTTCTTGCGCGAATGCAGGGAGCAAAGAAGGTACTCGAAATCGGCACATTGGGCGGCTACTCAACAATCTGGATGGCGCGAGCATTGCCGATGGACGGCAAGGTCGTGACGCTCGAGCTTGATCCGCACCACGCCAGTGTCGCGCGGTCGAACTTTGAACGGGCAGGGGTGTCTGACCGTGTGGAACTGCGGGTCGGACCGGCGCTTCAATCGCTTGCGGCCTTAGGCGCCGAGAATGCCGGGCCGTTCGACTTTATCTTCATCGACGCCGACAAGCCGAACAACCCGCACTATCTGTCCTGGGCCATGCGTCTTTCGAGGCCGGGGACCGTCATCGTCTGCGACAATGTCATCCGTGACGGCGCGGTGGTGAATGAAGATGGTCGCGACGCCAATGTCGAAGGGGCACGCGCGGCGTTCTCGTTCATCGGCAGCGACAAGCGTCTGGAAGGCACCGCGATCCAGACTGTTGGCGCCAAGGGCTATGACGGCTTTGCAATAGCGATCGTCAATTGATTTTGTGCGGTGCGCCGACCAGACCTGCGATCCGGCCGGCGCCCACTCGTCAATCGAAAAAAGCTTCCACCACATTGCGCTTGCCCAGCATGAAGGCGTCGGCGACGTGCTGCAGGGGCGCGAGATCGACGTCGGAGGTGCCGGCGCGCACGATCTCGGCGAAGCGCTTGTAGAGCATCGGATATTCGGCTTCCGGCTCCTCGTGAACGACGCGGCCATCGATGGCGAGCTTTGAGCCGCCGCCAGAAAGCACCATCGATCCGGCCTCGGTATCGGCCAGGATGTCCCAGCTTTGCGGGCCGGTCTGACGCCAGTCGAGTTCCATCGTCACCGGCAGACCGTTCGAAGTGCGGAAAGCGATATGGGCGGCGATCGGGGCCGCGCGGTTTTCGGGGAAATCGAGTTCTGCCGAGCTGATAAACATCGGCGGCAGGATGTGGGTAGCGATCGACAGCCCGTTGATGCCGGGATCGAAGACGCCAAAACCGCCGGGAGCCCAGATCCACTCCTGGTTCGGATGCCAGCGGCGCACGTCTTCCTTCCAGTTGATAGCGGCCGACCTGATAGTTGTCGATCCAAGGAATGCGCGCGCAGCTTCGACAGCTGGCGCATAGCGCGAGTGCCAGCTGGCGAACAGGCAGACGCCGTTCGCTGTCGCCAGCGTCTTCAGGTCTTCGACCTCGCTGACCGTGGCGCCGGGCGGCTTTTCCAGGAAGACATGCTTTTTCGCCGTGAGCGCCAAGCGCGCGGCGTCGTAACGAAACTGCGGCGGCATGCACAGCGACACCGCCTTGAGCTCTGGCGTTGCGTCGAGCATCGCCTCGATCGTCGGGAAGTTCGGGATGTCCTCCACTTTGCCATGCCGGCTCGCTGCAGCAACCAGGCGATAATCCTGGTCCTTCGCCAGCGCCGGCAGATGCTGGTCACGGACGATCTTCCCCACGCCGACGATGCCGAGCTTGATGGGATTAGAGGACATGGGAGCTCCGCAGGTTGAGTGTGCTTGGTTTTGCCAGAGGTCGCTTCTTAGCAGAGAACTTGTGCCGGGCAAGTCGCCGGGCTTTGTCGCCGGCCCGTGAGATCGACCGCGATTCAGATCTCTTCAGATCGGCACATCGAACGTCACGATCGACACTTCGCCTTCGAGCGCGCCCTGATAGGCGGACAGATGCGGCTCCTCGTCCGGCACGCCGTCCATGTCGCCGATCTGATCGAGCTCGGCCTCGGCATAACCTTCGGCGGCAAGCGATTCGAGAGCGCGGCGCACCGCCGAATCGTCGTCCGGCGCGACCAGCATCACATGCACGCCTTCCGGCTTGCCGCCTTTGCGCTTCCACACCCGGCCGGTAATAATGGTGACCGGGCGCTCCTCATTGTCATTCACGGGTTCGTACCTCCGGGCGAGGGGGTTTGGGCTGCTCATGCCGCCTTTTCGCACGAAGCACGGCCTGGAAACAGCCGCAAGCCGGTCACTTTCTGGCTTCCTCTTGAAAAACGGCGCAAGAAAATTACATGCGCTTTTCGCATGGCTGCCACGCCTCGGGTTCAGCGCAATATTTGCCGCTCCGGGGTTGACGGACAGTGGTCATACGAGTAGAAGCCGCCCAGTCAGAACCGATGTGAGGCTCTTGCTTCCGAAGCGACACGCTTTGGAGTTTGCCTCAAACAGGGTTCGTTTTACGAGCGAAAAGACATTTCCGGCGTGCATGAAGCGGCTTCCGCTTCCTCTGCCATTTGTTCGGGCAAGACCGCGAGGCGCGGTTTGTGGCCCGAATTTGCGTATGGAAATGACGCTTTGAGCGGCCCTGACCGGGCGAGACACGGAATTGAGAGACAAGAGGGTTTAATGCCTACCGTCAACCAGCTGATCCGCAAGCCGCGCATTGCGCCGGTGAAGCGCAACAAGGTCCCGGCCATGCAGCAGAACCCGCAGAAGCGGGGCGTCTGCACGCGCGTCTACACCACGACGCCGAAGAAGCCGAACTCGGCGCTGCGCAAGGTGGCCAAGATCCGCCTGACCAATGGTTTTGAGGTGATCGGTTACATCCCCGGCGAAGGCCACAACCTTCAGGAGCACTCGGTGGTGATGATCCGCGGCGGTCGCGTCAAGGATCTTCCGGGCGTCCGTTACCACATCATCCGCGGCGTGCTCGACACGCAAGGCGTGAAGAACCGCAAGCAGCGCCGTTCGAAATACGGCGCCAAGCGTCCGAAGTGACCGAAGCGTAGCCAAGGTCGTTCCGGGCGGCGTCAAGCGACGATCCGGGATCCAGGCCACCGCGTAGAATTGAGGCAGAGAAAAAATGTCCCGTCGTCACAGTGCAGAAAAGCGTGAGATCAATCCGGACCCGAAGTTCGGCGATCTGATCGTCACCAAGTTCATGAACGCCGTCATGTATGACGGCAAGAAGTCGGTTGCCGAGACCATCGTCTACGGCGCGCTCGACCAGGTTCAGTCCAAGACCAAGCAGGAGCCGGTCACCGTCTTCCATCAGGCGCTCGACAATGTCGCGCCGCATGTGGAAGTGCGTTCGCGCCGCGTCGGCGGCGCCACCTACCAGGTTCCGGTCGACGTGCGCCCCGAGCGCCGTCAGGCATTGGCCATCCGCTGGCTGATCGCCGCCGCCCGCAACCGCAACGAGACCACTATGGTCGACCGCCTCTCCGGCGAGCTGATGGATGCGGCCAACAACCGCGGCACCGCCGTCAAGAAGCGTGAAGACACCCACAAGATGGCAGAAGCCAACCGCGCTTTCGCGCACTACCGCTGGTAAAGCGCGAACGAGACTGAAGAGGCACCTCCCATGGCCCGCGAATATAAAATCGAAGACTACCGCAATTTCGGTATCATGGCGCATATCGACGCCGGCAAGACGACGACCACCGAGCGCGTCCTCTATTACACGGGCAAGTCGCACAAGATCGGGGAAGTCCACGACGGCGCTGCCACCATGGATTGGATGGAGCAGGAGCAGGAGCGCGGCATTACCATCACGTCCGCCGCGACCACGACCTTCTGGAAGGGTCGCGACGGCAAGATGCACCGCTTCAACATCATCGACACCCCCGGCCACGTCGACTTCACCATTGAGGTCGAGCGTTCGCTGCGCGTGCTTGACGGCGCCATCGCGCTGCTCGACGCCAATGCCGGTGTCGAGCCGCAGACGGAAACCGTCTGGCGCCAGGCCGACAAGTACCGCGTGCCGCGCATGATCTTCTGCAACAAGATGGACAAGATCGGCGCCGACTTCTACCGCTCGGTCGAGATGATCGGATCGCGCCTCGGTGCGCATGCCGTCGTCATGCAGCTGCCGATCGGCGCCGAGACCGAGTTCAAGGGTGTCGTCGACCTCGTCGAGATGAACGCGCTGGTCTGGCGCGACGAGACGCTGGGCGCTGCCTGGGACATCGTCGAGATCCCTGCCGACCTCAAGGCTCGTGCCGAAGAGTACCGCGAGAAGATGATCGAGGCCGCCGTCGAAATGGACGAAACGGCGCTCGAGAATTACCTCGAAGGCAAGATGCCGAGCAACGACGAGATCCGTGCGCTCATCCGCAAGGGCACGATCGCGGTGAAGTTCTATCCGATGTTCTGCGGCTCGGCCTTCAAGAACAAGGGCGTGCAGCCGCTGCTCGACGCCGTCGTCGAATATCTGCCGTCGCCGGCCGATGTCCCGGCCATCAAGGGCGTCGACGCCAAGACCGACGCCGAGATCGAGCGTCATGCCGACGACAACGAGCCGCTGTCGATGCTTGCCTTCAAGATCATGAACGACCCGTTCGTCGGTTCGCTCACCTTTGCCCGCATCTATTCGGGCAAGCTCACCAAGGGCATCTCGGTCGACAACACCGTGAAGGGCAAGAAAGAGCGCATCGGCCGCATGTTGCAGATGCATGCGAATTCGCGCGCCGACGTCGAAGAGGCGTTTGCCGGCGACATCGTCGCCCTCGCTGGTCTCAAGGACACCACCACCGGCGACACGCTCAGTGATCCGCTGCATCCGGTCATCCTCGAGCGCATGGAATTCCCCGATCCGGTCATCCAGATCGCCATCGAGCCGAAGACCAAGAACGACCAGGAAAAGATGGGTCTCGCCCTTCACCGCCTGGCCGCCGAGGATCCGTCCTTCCGCGTCAAGACCGACGAGGAATCGGGCCAGACGATCATTTCCGGCATGGGCGAGCTTCACCTCGACATCATCGTCGACCGCATGCGCCGCGAGTTCAAGGTCGAGGCCAATGTCGGCGCGCCGCAGGTGGCCTACCGCGAGACGATCACCCGCAAGCACGAGCAGGACTACACGCACAAGAAGCAGACCGGCGGTACCGGCCAGTTCGCCCGCGTCAAGATCCTGTTCGAGCCGAATCCGGAAAGCAGCGAATTCGAGTTCGAAACCAAGATCGTCGGCGGCGCTGTGCCGAAGGAATACATCCCCGGTGTCGAAAAGGGCATCAACAGCGTCATGACCTCGGGCCCGTTCGCCGGCTTCCCGATGATCGGCGTCAAGGCGACGCTGATCGATGGCGCCTACCACGACGTGGACTCGTCGGTTCTGGCCTTCGAAATCGCCGGCCGCGCCTGCTTCCGTGAAGCAGCGCCCAAGCTTGGCGTGCAGTTGCTCGAGCCGATCATGAAGGTCGAAGTGGTGACGCCGGAAGATTACGTCGGCAGCGTTATCGGCGACCTGAACGGCCGTCGCGGCCAGATCCAGGGCCAGGAAGCCCGTGGCGTGGCTGTGGTCATCAACGCGATGGTGCCGCTCGCCAACATGTTCAAATACGTGGACAACCTTCGCTCGATGAGCCAGGGCCGCGCGGCCTACACGATGCAGTTCGACCACTACGAGCCGGTCCCGACCGCGGTCGCCCAGGAAGTCCAGAAGAAATACGCGTAACTCGAAACGAGTTGCATCAGTAACTTAATTCAAGGCCCGCACGGGCTGGCAGGAATGGAGAGATCACATGGCAAAAGGTAAATTCGAGCGCACTAAGCCTCATGTGAACATTGGCACGATTGGTCACGTCGACCATGGCAAGACGTCGCTGACGGCGGCGATCACCAAGTATTTTGGCGAATACAAGCGCTACGACCAGATCGATGCGGCGCCGGAAGAGAAGGCGCGCGGCATCACCATTTCGACGGCCCACGTCGAATACGAGACCGCCAACCGCCACTATGCCCATGTCGACTGCCCCGGCCACGCCGACTATGTCAAGAACATGATCACCGGTGCTGCGCAGATGGACGGCGCGATCCTGGTGGTGTCGGCCGCCGACGGCCCGATGCCGCAGACGCGCG
>NZ_JAMYQW010000072.1:0-15134 GCF_040321085.1 Mesorhizobium sp. M0522 | reverse complement strand
ACCACGAGATCGACTGGCTCACGTGAAAGAACATAGTCAAACTGCTTGCTATCGTGGACTGCGGTTACCTTCAGGGCATGCATCGTGAGATACTCGGCGATGAGGCGCCGCATTGCGGCATCATCGTCAATGACAAGAACATGTTTCAACGGCGCACCTTCAATCTTGAATCCCCTTGTCTAAACCTGTTGCCGAGCAACCCTGGGGCACCGACCCAGAACAGCTGCTCCTTGATACCACTCGCCGTTGCGTGCGGCCAATGTGAGGCCGTGCTCGTCCTGTTCTTTTCATCCCCAGCGAATTGACCGCACCAAGGCAGCCCGTGGCCACCAGACAGGTCCAAGCGCCGACATGACCCTGCCGTGTGGTCCTTCGCTTTTTCGCTTCGAGCTCCCCCGTTGGTGCAGGCCTGCCAATATCACTCAAGTTCGACCTCATGGATGCCAAGTTTCCTGCTATGCCGTTGCATCCTGGTCATCCTGGAGTTTGCGGACCTGGATCATCTCGATATCCTCCGGCTCGTGGATCCAGCTCGGACATGGTTGAGCAGCGCGGCGTTTGGCTTGATCGGAGAGGCGGTCGGCGGAAGAAGACCGTGATTCGCTGCAGCGGCCTTGTGCAAAATAGTGTGTCTCCTGCCAAGCCGGCTTCGTCCAAGGTGGCCGGCGGCCTCAAATGCTGTTCGGCGACCGGCAGGTCGCCGGTTGCGGTGAACGTCCGGGCTAACATTTCTCAGTTACTGCAACTCCTCCATCTTGAGCGTGTCACTATGCTTGTCCATTGCGCCGTCGGACTCCGTCAATGACGTGCGGTTATCTGCCGATGGGACTGTGCATGATCCACCCTTTGGCGGCGGCGGCCGAACAGCTGAACGAGGCTCGCACCAGGATGGGCTGCGCCGCCACGTCTTCCCAGTTGACCCTCGCCGCCGCGGATTTGCGCCTTCGAGCCAGCTTCACGGACGAGCTCGCGTCTCAAGCAATGATCTGAGTGTGCAGGGCCGCGCATGGCTGCTCTTTAAGGACCGGCAGCATACCGGCAAAGTTGGGCCGCTTTATCGCCTTAGTCGATTCCCCACGGTGATCCCGAGCCTGAACAAGCCCGCCAAGCTCCCCATTTTGTCCTTGGCTTGGCGCTGACAGAAGTACCATCCATGACGCCAAAGTCGCGGCCCACACTCCAGGAGCAACGGACGGCCGGGACGAGCAATCCTGTACAGGAGTCATTGTACCAAGATGCTCCGGATGTCGCTGGCTGATCGGGCCCGCGCCACCCACGCATGCGCAAGATGCTCACCCACGCTGATACGAACACGGTCTTTGCTTCAATTGAAACCGAAAAGCTGAACTTGAACATCACACAGTAACAAACCTCCCCGATAAGCGCGTGCCGGACAGGGCCAGAACCCGTCCGGCGGCTTGGAAAGGTAGGTGATAGGGAATGTTTATTGCAGCTTGGCCGCTGGCCATCGTCCTGATGACATCCATGTCACTCCCAGCCGAGCCCGCGCCACTTTCTCCGCGTGAGTTCCGCAGCCTGTCGCGCAAATGCGCCCCCTGGGTTGCGCCGTCCACCCTCGCCGCGATTGCCAAGATTGAAAGTGGCTTTGAAACGCTGGTGGCTCATGACAACACCACAGGTGAGCAGCTTCGCTGGATAGACCACCTGGAAGCCACGCGGGGCATCAAGGAACGCCTCGAAGCACAACATTCTGTCGATGTTGGATTGATGCAGATAAACAGCAAGAACTTTGCCATGCTCAATCTCACGCCGGAAAGGGCTTTCGAGCCCTGCGCCTCGCTTTCGGCTGCCGCCCACTTGCTTGAAAGCCGGTATGCCGGCGGCACCACTGCTGTGGCACAGCAACTGGCGCTTCGCCGTGCCATCTCGGCCTATAACACGGGCGACGTCACGCATGGCTTCGCCAACGGTTATGTACGCAAGGTCGAGTCGGCCGCAAAGGACATCTCAAGTCTCCTTGAGAGAACGCTGGAGCCGACTGCTCGAGATGTGCCGCACCTTGAGGCACCCGGTCGGAAAGCCGTGCCGCCTCTGCTCCAGCAGAGCCAACAGGCCAATAGAAAGAAGCAGCCCAACCAAGATTCTTGGGACATCTGGGGCTCGTATCAGCCAGACCGCTCCGGGGCCGATCCCTCCGATCCGACAGGTAGCCAGGCTGCGAAAGCACGGGAACCCTCGAACCCGAACAAACTCGTATTCGATTGAAACATGGAGATGCAATGATGACGCCACTCAAGATACTTCGTGCGCTTAAAACGCGTGTTCCTTCGCCTTTTTCCATGCTGCGCATAGCGGCTGAATATGTACCGGCCGCTGCTGCAGGCGCGGCGTGGACGGTCTTCTACAGCGGGCCAGCCGCGGCTCAGGTGACCGGAGGGACGGATCCTGCCAAGATGGTCCAGAATATCTGCACGTTCATACTTGGCCCCTTTGGACAATCACTGGCCGTGCTCGGGCTCGTAGCCATCGGTATCTCTTGGATGTTCGGTCGTGCTTCACTTGGCCTGGTTGCGGGTGTCGTTGGAGGGATCGTCATCATGTTCGGGGCCAGCTTCCTGGGCAAGGCGCTCATAGGCGGTGGCTGATGAGCGACCGGTTGGAAGTGAGCACCCTCTATGTGGCGGCGACGCGCCCCGCACTGTTTCTGGGGGTGCCGCTGACGCTGGCCGGATTGCTCATGATGTTGGCTGGGCTTGTTATCATTATCCTTCAGAACCCGCTTTACGAAATCGTTCTCGCGCCACTCTGGTTCGGAGCACGGCTGGTTGTTGAGCGTGACTATAACGCGGCAAGCGTCGTGCTGCTCTATTTGCAGACGGCCGGCAGAAGCGTGGACGGGCCGGTCTGGGGAGGCGCAAGCGTCAGCGCCAATCCGATCAGAGTGCCGAAACGCGGAAGAGGAATGGTGTAATGTTCGGCGCCAGCGGCCGGACCGAGAGGTCTGGCGAGATCTACCTTCCGTATGTTGGTCACGTAAGCGATCAGGTTGTCATTCTGGAAGACGGATCGATCATGGCCATGGCACATGTGAACGGTCTGCCCTTTGATTTGGAAGACACTGAGATGCGCAACTCGCGCTGCCGCGCGTTCAACACTCTCTTGCGCAACATCGCCGACGACAATGTCTCGATATACGCTCATCTTGTGAGACACAACGATGTGCCGGCGCCGGCGCCGCGCCAGTTTCAAAGTGCATTCGCTGGCAGTCTGAGCGAGGCCTACGAGCGTCGTGTGCTGTCGGGAAAGCTCTTTCGCAACGATCACTTCCTCACTTTGATCGTGTCCCCCCGCACCGCAATCGGCAAGATCGGCTTGCGGATTGCCAAGTCCCGCAGACGGAATGAGCACGATCTAGCCACCCAAATGCGGAGCCTGGAAGACCTCTGGCACATCATTGCTGGCGCACTCGGCGGTTACGGTCTGCGCCGGTTGGGCATTCGAGAGAAAGGCAACGTGCTCTTCACGGAAATCGGCGAGGCGCTTCGGCTCATGATGACTTGCCGGTTTCTTCCGGTTCCGATGGTTACCGGCTCACTTGGCGCCTCGATCTACACTGACCAGGTCATCTGCGGGAAGCGGGCGCTTGAGATTCGAAGGCCCGGGGATAGCTCCGTCGGATCATTGTTTTCGTTCCGTGAATATCCGGCGACGACGCGGCCGGGCATGCTAAATTCCTTGCTGTCCGCCAACTTCCCGCTTGTCCTGAGCCAGAGCTTTTCCTTCCTCACTCGCCCACAAGCTCATGCCAAACTAAGCCTTAAGTCCAGCCAGATGACGAGTGCCGGCGACAAGGCCCTCACCCAGATCAATGAACTTGCCGAGGCAGAGGACGCACTGGCAAGCAACGAATTCGTGATGGGTTCGCATCATCTGAGCCTGTGCGTCTATGCCGACAGCCTCAATACCCTTGCAGATCGCGCAGCAAGTGCCCGCGCACGGCTGGCCGACGCGGGCGCCGTTATCGTCCAAGAGGGCATCGGCATGGAGGCCGCATATTGGTCCCAACTTCCGGGGAACAACAGGTGGCGCACGCGCCCGGGGGCGATCACCTCACACAATTTTGCCGGGCTCGTCTCATTTGAGAACTTCCCAAGCGGTTCCAGTTCCGGCCACTGGGGCAATGCTGTTGCGCGCTTTCGCACAAACGGTGGAACTTCTTTCGACTACATCCCCCATGAGAATGACGTCGGCATGACGGCAATATTCGGGCCCGTTGGCAAAGGCAAGACGACGCTGATGACCTTTGTCCTCGCGATGCTTGAGCAAAGCCTGGTCGATCGCAATGGTGCGATCGTCTTCTTCGACAAGGATCGGGGTGGTGAACTGCTGGTGCGAGCCACGGGAGGGACATATCTTGCGTTGCGCAGAGGCGCTCCGAGCGGCTTGGCCCCTCTGCGTGGACTGGACAACACCTCCGCCTCGCGAGACTTTCTACGCGAGTGGTTGATGGCCCTGATCGAGAGTGACGGCCGTGGTCCGATCTCGCCGGAGGAAAGCCGTCGGCTGGAACGCGGCATTGTTCGTCAGCTTTCGTTCGAACCCCCTATGCGCTCACTTGCGGGCCTGCGCGAATTCCTATTGCACAGCCCCTCCGAGGGCGCAGGAGCACGGCTGCAGCGGTGGTGTAGAGGGGGGGCGCTTGGATGGGCTTTTGACGGCGACGTGGACGAAGTAAGGCTGGATGCCTCCATTACGGGCTTCGACATGACGCAGCTCCTGGAATATGAGGAGGTCTGTGCACCGGCCGCCGCATACCTTCTGCATCGAGTGGGCGCTATCGTCGATGGTCGTCGGTTCGTCATGAGCTGCGACGAATTTCGATTCTATCTACTAAACCCCCAATTCTCGGCCGTTATCGACAAGTTCTTGCTCACGGTCCGCAAAAACAACGGCATGTTGATACTCGCAACGCAGCAGCCTGAACACGTTCTGGAATCGCCTCTCGGAGCTAGTCTCGTTGCGCAATGTATGACGAAAATTTTCTACCCATCACCGACGGCGGACCGCTCTGCGTATGTCGATGGCTTGAAGTGCACTGCGCAGGAGTTCGAGGCAATCCGCCAGGGAATGGCAATCGGCAGCCGCAAGTTTTTGCTCAAGCGCGATAGCGGGAGTATTGTTTGCGAATTCGATCTTGGGCAGATGCGCGAGTACGTAGCCGTACTCTCGGGGCGGGCCAACACAGTGCGCTTTGCCGACCAGCTTCGTAACCAGCACGGAGACGCCCCAAGTGGGTGGCTCGACAAGTTCATGGCCCGGTACCACGAAGTTCAAGACTGACGGAGGAATATTCATGAAATTTGCCAAACTTGCAGTAACGACCCTTGCTGCTTCCCTTCTGCTTCACGGACAGGCCCGTTCGCAATTTATCGTCAGCGACCCTGTAACAGAAACACAAGCGACCTTAACAGCCCTTTCCAATGCGGCGATCCTTGAGAGGTCAATCGAGACGCTCGCTACCACGATTGAAATGGTGACAATTCTAACGTCGTCATTCGCTGTCACGGGACTGCTAAGCTCACTGAACCAAGGAAATCACTACCCGTCGAGCAATAAGCTGGAGGAGCAGATGTTTGATGCTCGGGCGCCAGCTTCGATTATGGCCCGTAACATTGCGAAGGACCCAAATCGGATAGTCAACGGCACCGATTCAGAAGCGAAACTGTTACAGGGACAAATCGCCGGGGCCGCCAATGCCGCAGCTATTGCAGCCGACACTTTGGGCATGATGGACAAGCGCCTTAAGGATAACGCCGGCACGCTTGGTCAGCTTTCCCGCTCGGGAAATATTATGCAGGCCACCGTGACCAACGGTCTGGTCCTCAAGCAGATTCACGATGCGATGATCCAAAATGTCCAGGCCACGAGTCTGCTGACAATGGCCACTGCACAAGGGAGCCTTCACGCCGTGGAGGAGGCCGCCACGCAGCGTCGCGAACATCAGGACACCGCTAATATGTTTAGCATCCTCCCGTAAACCACACAGAGTTCATCCTGCTAAGCTGCGCTGATCAGGGACACATCAGGCTCACGCCATGAATTTCAAAATTCCCGCGCCATTCACGACTATACACACGATCTTTCATGGGGCCTTCACGTCCGGGCTGCACAAAGTGCTTGAAAACATCCAAGAGGCGGTCAGTGCGCCTCTGGTTGCGTGTGTCACGCTCTGGATAATAATCCAAGGCTGTCTGGTCATGCGTGGTCAAGTCGATGCGCGCGGGGGTATCTCGCGCGTAATCATGGTGTCGATTGTCGTTGCCCTTATCTTAGGGCAGGCCAACTATCAGCAGTACATTGAAGCGCTCTTCGACGACACGATTCCGAGGTTGGCTCACGACATCAGTGGCAGCGACTTGCCCTTCATCGGAATCCCCCAGAAGCTCGATCTCATGTTTGCTTCAAGCCAGTATGTCTTTCAGCTGATTGCTTCCGAAATTGGGCCTATGAACGGCCAGGACATACTTGCTTTCGAGGGAGCGCAATGGATTTTCTACGGCGCGCTGTGGACAGCGTTCGAGATCTACGATGCCGTTGGAATTCTGACGAAGGTGCTCTTGACGATCGGCCCCCTGGTCCTTGTAGGCTACCTTTTTGATCACACTCGAGACATAGCCACCAGATGGATCGGCCAACTGCTCTCGTACGGGCTGCTGCTTCTCCTCCTCAACATCGTTGCAACGATAGTAATCGCTGCCGAAGCAGTCTCGCTGGCAGCCATGCTTTTGATGATCAAATTCTCGGGCACGACAGCAGCCAAGATCATCGGGCTTTACGAGCTCGACATGCTTTTCCTAGCTGGTGACGCTCTGATCGTCGCGCTTCCGACGATCGCCAGCAGCATCGCCGGCGGCTCTTGGGGAGGTGCGAACCGACCTCTTAACAGCCTCAATCGCCACTTTGCCAAAACGGCGGGTGGTTAATCAATCGACAAGCTCGGTGCCAAAAACATGAAATATTGCCTACTTCTGTCAATCCTCGCTTTGGCCGCCTGCAAGACGAGCCATGGGCTTGCGACATGCGCGGGTGCCCCATTCCAACTGAACGTGGGACAATGGGAAACCACCCCTGAGGATCTTCAGGTCGAATGCGCGGAAGAGCCAAAGTGAAAGTTCCTGAACATGCCCTTCTGGTGGAGAGAGAAACGCTAGCCGCCCACTATAAGAAGGTGGAAGCGTTTCAAACTTCACGAGCGAAGTCTGCGCGGCGCCTGTCAAAGGCCCTGATAGCCTTTGCCGCAGCGGCGGTCCTAGGAAATGTTGCCCAGGCATTTACCATTGCTGCCATGGTCCCGTTGGCCAAGCTCGTACCTGTGTTCCTCTGGGTCCGGCCGGATGGGACCGTCGACAGCGAAGTGTCAGTCTCTCGACTGCCGGCAACCCAAGACCGAGCCGTCATAAATGCTTCGCTGTGGGAATATGTACGCCTGCGCGAGGGGTACACAGCAGATACAGCCCAATACGCCTATGACCTCGTATCCAGTTTCAGCGCGCCGGCTGTGCGACAGCAATATCAAGATTTCTTCAACTATCCGAATCCCACCTCGCCGCAAGTCACGGTCGGCAAACGCGGCAAGCTCGAGGTCGGGCATATTTCTTCAAACGACATCAGTCCGGACGTTCAACAGATCCGTTACAAACGTACGCTTGTTGTCGATGGGCAGATGCCGATAGTGACCACCTGGACAGCTACCATCCGCTACGAGCGCTTGACGGGTCTGCCTGGGCAATCGAGGCTCACCAATCCGGGAGGTCTACTCGTCACTTCCTATCAAAGCTCGGAAGATAGCGTATCGAACCTGGGCTATGTGCAGCCATGACAAAAAGAGCGTTTCTCGCGCTGGTCTGTTCACTCTTCTTAACGATGGAAGCGTCCGCGGAAGACACACCACTTGCCGGCAAGCATGATGCGCGCATGCGCTACCTGGCTTACCGTCCTGACGAAGTGGTGCGCCTGTCTACCGCAGTGGGGGCAACGCTGGTTGTCACATTCGCGGCCAACGAGACAGTCGCAGCCGTGGCCGTTTCCAATAGCAAAGACCTGGCTGCGCTCCCGCGCGCCAACTATCTCTTTTTTAAGGCTAGCCGGATGCTCCCGCCGCAGCCGGTCATCGTGCTGGCCGAGAGTGAGTCCGGTACACGGAGATACGTCTTCAGTATTTCAACGAGAGCGATGCCAAAACTCGATGAGCAGCAACCTGACCTATACTACAGTGTGCAGTTCACCTATCCTGCTGATGAGGCTGCTGCTCAGAGAAAGGACGCAGAAAGGCGCTCGATTCTTGGTCAGGCCCGGGCGAAAGTGCTGCGCGACGAGAGAGTTCAGGATTTGTTGAATCGGCCCGCCGCAACTACCAGTCCGGACGAAAGCAATTTTCACTACGTCGCAAAGGGCGATCGATCGCTGGCGCCGCTGGAAGTTTTCGATAATGGCTTTACCACCGTATTTGGCTTCGCAAGCAATTCCCGCATACCCTCCCTCTACATTATCAATCCCGACGGCAAGGAAGCCGCTGCCAATTACACGGTCAAAGGAGACTATGTTGAAGTATCCGCAGTCGCCCGGGAATGGCGTCTGAGAGATGGCAATACGGTCTTGTCCATTTTCAACAGGGCTTATGACCCTGTGGGACGAGCGCCAGGGACCGGTACAGTGACACCCGACGTGTGGCGCGTTTTGAAAGGCCCGGCCGATGAATGAAACCGGCCCACAGTCGGGACATGATGTCCATGCCTCAGGATCGATGGTCTCGGAGCCGGCCCGCCGGCATGTTTCGGGATTGCAGAAGTTGGCCGTCGCTGCTCTTGTTCTCATCTCATCTCTATCGCTCATCTGGCTCGGCGGTCGTCCCAGCACACAAGACGAGCCAACTCAGCCAAAACCTCCAATTGTCGCCGACGCCGAGCCATTCCGCCCCGTGCCGATTGAGATTGCTCCCGAAGCTCCAGCACCCGTACAGGCGGCGCAGGCAGGAGATCCTGCGCCATCCACGCCGCCTCCGGCGCCAGCTGATCCGCCGCCGGAGGAAACACCAATTTTCGCCTACAGTGGCAGCGGTCAAATGCCCAACGACGGTCAGCGGAGCGAAGACAACCATAGGGATGCTCCCGCGACCTCGCATGAGATTTCAGACGCTGGCGATCTGACGGGGCGATTGAAGCCAGATATACAGGAGCCAAGCCGGGCCACACTTTTGCCGCACCCTGATCTCGTGATTACCCAAGGAACGATAATTCCCTGCATTTTGCAAACGGCAGTCGACACAAATTTACCGGGTTATGTGAAGTGCGTCTTACCTAAAGACGTCCGCGGCGCCACCAACAACGTGGTGCTTTTGGATCGCGGGACGACCGTGATTGGCGAGATCCAGCGTGGTCTCCAACAGGGGGATGCGCGTGTCTTCGTGCTGTGGACGCGCATCGAAACGCCTGACCATGCCCTCGTTTCGCTAGCGTCGCCGGGCGCTGACGAGCTCGGCCGCTCCGGAATGCCTGGCACGGTGGATAATCACTTCTGGCAGCGCTTTGGCGGAGCAATGCTCATGAGCGTCATTCAAGGCGCGTTTCAGGCCGCCGGTCAATACGCTGGCAGCTCAGGTGGAGGAAGCGGCATCAACAGCTTCCAGAGCAACGCCGGACAAGCCGTTGACACGACCCTTAGAGCAACGATCAACGTTCCGCCAACTCTGAAGAAAAACCAGGGAGATGCTGTATCGATCTTTGTGGCTCGGGACCTCGATTTCTCAGATGTATACGATCTTAGACCGATCGCCGTGGCGCCAGCCCCCCAACATCGCCAACGCCGGAGAGACAACAATGCGACCGGAGGCTGACCCTCAATTGCGTTTGCTTCTCAACCCTGTTTTGAAATGGCTTGAGGAGCCAAGGACCGAAGAGGTCGCTATCAACCGGCCTGGGGAAGCCTTTGTCCGACAGGCCGGCGTTTTCACGAAACATCCGCTACCGCTATCTTATGACGATCTGGAGGACATCGCGATCCTCGCTGGAGCGCTGCGCAAGCAAGATGTCGGACCGCAAAGCCCCCTCTGTGCGACTGAGCTGCCGAACGGAGAGCGGCTGCAGATCTGTTTGCCGCCCGCTGTTCCCTCAGGAACAATAAGCCTGACGATACGGCGTCCCTCAAGTCGTGTGACCGAACTCAAGGAAGTTTCTTCTCGCTACGAATACTCGCGTTGGAATCAATGGCGGTCACGAAAGGAGCGCCAAGAGCGGCAGGACGAAACGATTCTTCAGCACTACGACCATGGTGACTTGGAGCAATTTTTGCGAGCATGCGTTTGCGGGCGGCTCACGATGCTGCTTTGCGGACCTACTGGAAGCGGCAAAACGACAATGAGCAAGACTTTGATCAACGCTATACCCCCGCAAGAGAGGCTGATAAGTATCGAGGACACGCTCGAACTTGCAATCCCGCACGAGAACCATGTCCGGTTACTCTATCCGAAGGACCGAGCAAGCGTAGGTGCGGTGACAGCCGAGCAACTGTTGCAAGCCAGCTTGCGCATGCGCCCTGATCGAATATTGCTTGGCGAGATGCGCGATGATGCTGCTTGGGCCTACCTTAGCGAAGTCGTCTCCGGCCATGCGGGATCAATATCAACGATTCATGGGGCGGATCCGGTCCAAGGCTTTAAAAAGCTCTTTTCACTCGTCAAGAGCAGCCCGCAAGGAGCTGCTTTGGAAGACCACACGCTTCTTGACCTGCTGTCGGCTGCCATTGACGTCATTGTGCCGTTCAGTACCCACGGCGACGTGTATGAGGTGGGGGAGGTGTGGCTCGCCGCCGATGCCCGGCGACGCGGAGAGACAGTAGCCGACCTTCTTAACAAGCACTAAGGCTAGAGCACGTCGGGGATCGGTAAGTCGTTTGTGATACGATGGCGTAATTTGTTCAGATTGAACGTCCACTTTGATTTGAGGGAGGTGGATAATGGGAGGAGGACTGGGCGTAGACCTTCGGTCACAAGTCTGAAGTCTTCGGGCGCCCTTTCGGCGCGGCAAGTTGCGGCACGATTCGACTGGGTGTATCGAGCGCGTCCGCTGAATTGCGCGGGCGACGCTCACCGAGCTGGTGCCGATGCCTGCTTCAAAAGCGGCATCCACACCCGGCAGGTCGTACCCTTGATTTACCTAGCCGCGCTCAATGAGTGTCTTCAAAGCCGCCGAACGTGGTTCGGAATGACCGGTGGTAAATCGGGAAGTGCCATATAGGGAATCCTCCTGGTATTGCCTCCAGGGGGTCCTCTCAATGAACAAAGCCGCAACCTGCCTTGCGACCTCAGCTGGAGTTTGCGACGCAACCCATAGGAGGATCGATGCGCAGAGAAATCGCAGGCAGAGTCGGTGGCATTGTGGGCTGGCCGACCGACGGTTTCAGCCCGTCAACAGGTCTTCACGTGTTCCATCCCCGACTATTGCAGGCGTGCGGCTTGCATGCTCCCGCGATCACCCATCGGAAAGAGCGTTACGAACACTACGAAGAGTTGCGCGACTTCCGCTGTCGCCCCGGTCTTACAGCGGACGGTGACCTGTCCGACCTTGATAGGACGTGAAATGCGAACGCTGCTCATTGATCATCATGTGGATCTTACGCGCGCTGTGCGAGTTGCGCTCGGGGATAGCGGTTTTGCCGTTGATGTAGTTGGCAACCTGGAACAGGCGTCGAGGGCATTTTGTTGCGCAACCTATGAAATTCTCCTGCTGGAGTTGGCTCTGCCAGATGGCGATGGCTTGGGCTGGCTGAGACAGCTAAGGAGCGACGGGCATTCAGTTCCAACCCTCATTATGAGTAGCATCAACGATCTCGAGAAGCGAATTGCAATTTTCAACGGTGGCGCGGACGACTTTCTGCTCAAGCCCGTCTCTTTCGATGAGCTCATCGCCAGAATGAGAGCCATTCTGCGCCGGTCGACACAGGTGACCGACCCCATCGTTGTATTTGGCAATCTCAATTTCGATCCGATCGGCCGACAGGTTTCCGTCTCGGGTCATCCTCTGAAGATCGCACGCCGCGAACTATGTATTTTAGAGCATCTGCTTATCCGTGCAGGCCGCATCGTGCCTCGTGCGCAGTTGGAAGATCACCTCTATTCGTTCAACGACGAGGTATCTGCCAACGCGCTTGAAGTCGGAATCTATCGCTTACGTGGACACCTGAGTAGGTCAGGTGCAACGCCACGGATCACGACCGTGCGCGGCATTGGTTACCTTCTTGAATTGACTGAGGCGGCATCCGCATAGTTGGTCTAAATTGAAAGAACAGACTGCCTGCCCGTCGTCATGTTGAGCTTGTGGCCATAATGGACATCGCGGCCGCCCTTGACGATGGTGTCGGCATGCGGTTCGAACGGCTCTGTCGCAAACCTTTTGGTAAGCGGAGCATGGCAAGAAAAACGCCTCAGCTGTGGAGGAGCACGTGATGTTCAACGGCCGCCATTTCGACCAGTCGGTGATCCTGCTGTGCGTGCGCTGGTACCTGGCCTACACTCTGAGCCTGCGCGATCTGGAAGAGATGATGGCCGAATGCGGCTTGAAGGTCGCCCATTCCACCGTGCATCGCTGGGTCGCCCACTTCTCGCCGTAGCTGCTGGAGCGCTTCAACCGGCGCAAGCGTGTGGTCGGCAGCAAGTGGCATATGGACGAGACGTACATCAAGGTCTGCGGCCATGGATGTATCTCTACCGCGCCATCGACAGCCTCGGCGACACGGTCGAGTTGTTCTTCAGCGAAAACCGTGACCTGGTGGCGGCCCAACGCTTCCTCCACAAGGCGCTGACGCGCCATGGCCGGCCGGAGCGCATCGTCACCGACGGCAGCCAGACCAATTACGAAGCGATCCTTTCCTGCGACGCTGAAAGCCGGCTGCGGCAGCGATCGCGGCGACCGCTGAAGCCGATCCGCATCCGCAATAGCCGGTATCTCAACAATCGGATCGAACAGGATCACCGGCGTATCAAGCGCCGCATTCCATCCATGCTCGGCTTCAAGTCGCAGGCGAGCGCCGTGGTTATCCTCTCCGGCATCGAGATGATCCACATGATGGGCAAGCGACAGGCGAGGTATGCCTACAAGTCTGTCGATCGCTGTTTCGATATCCTCGCTGCCTGACGGACAGGCCGAAATGGCCGTTCACACCCCCATTTCCAGGTTTGCGACAGAGCCTTTTGTCGGCGTTGCCGGCTTCGAAGGGCCGGTGCGCGCCGAGCGCATCAAGATCACCCCCGGCCACCTTGCTGCGGCCACTCGCCGAGTACGAAGCGGTGGTCGGAGGGAGCTGGTGATGACGACGCTAGATCATGACCTGCTGATCGCAATCCTGGATCGGCTGAAGTTGGGCAAGGCCACCCACGCCTGCTCCGAGGCCCTCCAGGGCAATGGTCTGAGACCTGGGCTCAAGCCCTTCGGCGAGGAGAATGAGACGCCGCTGGAGCTCGGGTGCAAGCGCTGCCACGCCCGCTCCGAGGCCCCACAAGGCCGAAGCGCAGTCGTCGGGGTCACGAGGCCCCTCTGCCACGACGACGAGACGCTGCTGGAGCCCGGTTGCAAGGGCTCCACAGATGGCCTGAACCTGGATCCGCCTTTCTTGAGGCGTTGCGACTATCATCGCGGCGACACGCAGCTCTTGATTTGTGTGCGACATCCTCAGCAGATCCATCGGGCTGAGCCGCTCAGCAATATCAACGAGAATGTCCAGCGGCAGATCAAGGATACTCAGAGGAGGAAACCCTTGATCTTGAGGCTCAGAGCGCGTCTGCTCCACTATAGAACAGGATGATTCACCGGGTCCTTCAACGCCAGCCGCCGGTCCGATGAGAGAATTGTCCCTGATATCACGCTCGATGGGGTTAAATGCCGAGATGGGCGCCTTGCCACGCTCCTCAATGCCCCTCATGATTCACCGCCTATAGCTACCAACTGAATGAATCATCGTGATTGTCGCGCAGCGGAATCCTCAAGGATCGGGCAGTTCGTAGGGGGCGCCGGTTTGACCAGGTTGAGCCCGCGAATTGCTCGATCGGACAAGATCCTAATTCTCGACCATGCGGTGAGGCTCGAAGGAGATCCTCGGGACGCACTCCAAGTTGTCGATCATGTTCGGCACACAAGGAAAGGGCGGCATTGCTGCCGCCCTTTCCGCTGTAGGTTGATAGGGGCTGGATTAGAAATCCATACCGCCCATGCCGCCCATGCCGCCGCCGCCCATGCCGCCAGGCATGCCGCCGCCAGCCGACTCCTTCTTCGGAGCCTCCGCGATCATGGCTTCGGTGGTGACCAGCAGGCCGGCGACCGAGGCCGCGTCCTGCAGAGCCGTGCGCACAACCTTGACCGGATCGACGATACCCATGGCGATCATGTCGCCATATTCGCCGGTCTGGGCGTTGTAGCCGAAGGTCGCGCCCTTGTTCTCGAGGATCTTGCCGGCGACGATCGATGCTTCCGCACCGGCGTTGGCCGCGATCTGACGGGCCGGAGCCTGCAGCGCGCGACGCACGATGCTGATGCCCGCGGTCTGGTCGGAGTTGGCGCCAGTGACGGTGATGGCCAGCGAAGCGCGCAGCAGGGCGACGCCGCCGCCGGGAACGATGCCTTCTTCGACGGCCGCACGGGTCGCGTTGAGGGCGTCATCGACGCGGTCCTTCTTTTCCTTGACTTCGATCTCGGTCGCACCGCCGACGCGGATGACGGCAACGCCGCCTGCCAGCTTGGCGAGACGTTCCTGCAGCTTCTCCTTGTCGTAGTCTGAGGTGGTCTCTTCGATCTGCTGCTTGATCTGGGCGACGCGGCCCTGGATCTCTTCCTTCTTGCCGGCGCCGTCGACGATGGTGGTGTTCTCCTTGGAGATCGACACCTTCTTGGCGCGGCCGAGCATGTTGAGGCCGACATTCTCGAGCTTGATGCCGAGGTCTTCGGAAATGACCTGGCCACCGGTGAGGATGGCGATGTCTTCCAGCATGGCCTTGCGGCGATCACCGAAGCCCGGCGCCTTGACGGCAGCGATCTTCAGGCCTCCACGCAGCTTGTTGACGACCAGCGTGGCCAGGGCCTCGCCTTCGACATCTTCCGAGATGATGACCAGCGGCTTCGAGGTCTGCA
>NZ_JAMYQW010000071.1:0-15569 GCF_040321085.1 Mesorhizobium sp. M0522 | reverse complement strand
CCCCCGGCCCCCCCGCCGCCCCCCCCCCCCCCCCCCCCCGCCCCCCCCGCCCCCCCCCCCCCCCCCCCCCCCCCCCCCCCCCCCCCCCCCCCCCCCCCCCCGCCCCCCCCCCCCCCCGCCCCCCCCCCCCCGCCCCCCCCCCCCCCCCCCCCCCCCCCCCCCTCCCGACCCGCCCCCCCCCCCGCCCCCCCCCCCCCCCCCCCCACCCCCCCCCCACCCCCCCCGCCGCCGCCCCCCCCCCCCCCCCCCCGGCAGGTGAGGTCGCGAAAGTCCTAGTGGGAATCACGAGGCGCGCCGTTGCCGCGAAAGGTCCGCCAGCCGGAGAACATCGAGGAGATGATCGACTGCTTCGACATGATGTCCTCGCGCACCGCGGCATAGATATGGATGATCACGAAGCAGATGATCACCCACATGCCGAGATGGTGCCAGGTATGCACGTCCTGACTCTGACCGAGAAGTGGGATGACCCAGCTCGAGAACAGGTCGTACTGCCAGGACCCCATGCCGGCCCCCTCGCCGTAGAGCGCCAGTCCGGTCACGATCATGAAGATGGTGAACCAGACGAACAGGAAGTGCATGGCGAGCGTCGCGAGCGGGTTGTGCCCGGAACACTTCATCGGCTCGCTCACCAGCATGGCGTACCAGAGCACCTCGTGCCAGAGCTCCTTCCAGAACCGTCCGTTCCAGACAGGCGGGAGGAATATCTGCCGGGAATGCTCGTTGCCGGCGAAGACCCAGTAGATGCGGAATGCGAAGCCGACGATCAGGACATAGCCCGCAACGAAATGCAGGTAGCGTATCCAGCCGAAGAGGAAACTGGAACTCGCCTCGCCGCCAACCGCCGGCGGCGGCGAGCCGATCAGGTAGCCGGTGCCGGCAAGCATGAGGATGGCGAAGGCATTGACCCAGTGCCAGAGGCGCAGCGGCGCCTCGTAGACATAGACCCCTTCTTCGCCATGCGGAGTTTGGCTCGCGCTCATGGCCGCCCCCTAGCCGCCGAACACGAGCGTAGCGCCCGAGCCGGCAATGACCATGCCGAGCCCGGCGCGCGCCCAAGGCGACGACGCGAGCCTGAGGCCGATGCCGGTGCCGGCCAGATGCAGCGCCGCGGTCGAGAGCGTGAAGCCGGCAATATAGGCAAGTGCCGCGCCGGTCGTCTCGCTCGCATGGGCATGGCCATGGAAGAGGGCGAAGAACCCGGCAAGGCCGATGCCGAGCATGCCGGGAAGGCCGGCACCGGCGACGATCATGATGCCGAGAGCAAGCACGGATAGCGCGATCATGCCTTCGACCGCTGGCAGGCGGATGCCGGCAAAGGCCAACGCCGCACCCGTCATCATCATCGCCACGAAGGTTGCTGGGCCACCAGGACCCGCGACGGCATGGCCACCGCCGACCAGACCCCGACCGCCGCCATGGCGAGAAGGTGGTCGAGTCCCATCAGCGGATGGGCGATGCCGGCGGCGAACCCGTCGGCATGCCCTGCGCCGACATGGGCGAGCGCCGGGCTGGCAAGGACCGCGAGCGAAGCTGCGGCGCCAAGTTTCAGGATAGCGTGTCTCATTTCGATTCCTCCCCTAGCGCACTTTGACATTGGCAAGTTCCTGTCCGTCCGGACCCATGACATGGGTCGAACAGGCAAGGCACGGATCGAAGCTGTGGATCGTCCGCAGGATCTCGACCGGCTCCTCCGGCCGCTCCACCTTGGTCTCCATCAGCGACGCTTCGAAGGCGCCGATATTGCCGGCATGGTCGCGTGGCGAGCCGTTCCAGGTGGTCGGCACGACGCATTGGTAGTTTTCGATCCGGCCGTTCTTGATGCGTATCCAGTGGCCCAACGCCCCGCGCGGCGCTTCGGTGAAGCCGACCCCCTTGACTTCGGCGGGCCAGGACTTCGGATCCCATTTCTGGGTATTGGCCGTCGAGCTGTCTCCAGCCTTGATGGTGGCGATCAGCTTGTCCATGAAGTAGACCTGCTTGCGGGCCGCCCACTGTGCTTCCAGCGCGCGCGCAGCGGTGCGGCCGAGCGTCGAGAACAGCCCCGTCAGCGGTACGCCGAGTGCCCGCAGCGTCGAGTCGACCTGCTCCTTGATCTCCTCGTGGCCCTGGACGTAGCCGACGACATAGCGGGCGAGCGGCCCTACCTCCATCGCATGGCCGCGCCAGCGCGGCGCCTTGATCCAGGAATATTTCGCGCTCTCGTCGATTTCGCGGATGTCGGTGCGCGTGCCCTTGGCATTCGGCCCGAGCTGATAGTTCGGCTCCGTGATACCATCCCATGGATGCAGGCCCTTCGCCTCGTCCGGGTATTTGTACCAAGAGTGGGGCACAAACTCCTGGATCTGCTCGGGATCGCGCACGTCAACGGGCAGCACCTCTTTGAGGTTGCCATCGATGATCGCGCCCTGGGGCATCATCAGGTTGGCTGCCGAATAGTCGTTGGCTTTGTCGGGGATGTCGCCATAGGCAAGAACGCTCTTGCCCGACAGCCCGCCGCCATAGAGCCAGCCCTTGTAGAGACTGCCGATCGCGATGATGTCGGGGATGTAGACGTTGTCGACGAAGGCGATGGCGCGCTCGATGACGCTGCGGACGTAGTTCAGCCGCTCCATGTTGATCGGCGCGCCGGCCGCCATCTCACCGTCGATGTTGATCGCACAAGGCACGCCCCCCACCAGCCAGTTGGGATGGATGTCCTTGCCGCCGAAGATCGTGCGCGTCGTCATGATCTCCTTCTGGAAGTCAAGCGCTTCCAGATAGTGCGTCACCGCCATCAGATTGGCCTCCGGCGGCAGCAGATAGGCCGGGTTGGTCCAGTAGCCGTTCTTGAACGGCCCGAGCTGGCCGCTCTCGACGAACTTCTTCAGCCGGTTCTGGATGTCACGGAAATAGCCCGGCGAGGACATCGGGTGGCTCGGCGAAACCGCCTGCTGCAGCTCCGACGTCGCCTTCGGGTCGGCTCTCAATGCGTTAACCGGATTGACCCAGTCGAGCGCGTGCAGGTGGTAGAAGTGGACCAGATGATCGTGCACCTGCAACGAGAGCTGCATGATGTTGCGGATCGAATTGGCGTTCTCCGGGATTATGATGCCCAGTGCGTCCTCGACCGCACGCACCGAGGTGAGCGCGTGCGTGCCGGTGCACACGCCGCAGATGCGCTGGGTGAAGGCCCAGGCGTCGCGCGGGTCGCGGCCCTTGAGGATGACCTCGAGCCCGCGCCACATGGTGCCGGTCGAGACCGCGTTGCGGATGATGTTGTTCTCGTCGATGTTCACCTCGCAGCGCATATGGCCTTCGATCCGCGTGACCGGATCGACGACCACGCGCTGGCCGGAGGTGTCGAGATTGAAGCCGTTCGGCGTCTGGATGACCATCACTTGTTCCCTCCCTTTTCGCGCATCCGCTTGACCACGCTCGCCGCCGCATGCGCGGCCGCGGCGGCGCCGATGAGGGTCGCGGCCGTCGTGCCGATCCTGTCGGCATCGGCCTCGATGCCGAAGCCGTGGACGCGGGTCAGGCGGCTGTAGAAATCGCCCTTGTCCCAGAAGCCGTCCTCGGAGCAGCCGATGCAGGGATGGCCGGCCTGGATCGGGAAGGAGAGGCCGCCGTTCCAGCCCACCGTCGAGCAGGCGTTGTAAGTGGTCGGTCCCTTGCAGCCGACCTTGTAGAGGCAATAGCCCTTGCGCGCGCCCTCGTCATCGAAGGACTCGACGAACTGGCCGGCGTCGAAATGCGGGCGCCGATAGCATTTGTCGTGGATGCGCTGGCTGTAGAACATCTTCGGCCGGCCCTGCCGGTCGAGCTCTGGGAATTTTTCAAAGGTCAGGATGTAGGTGATGACGGCCGTCATCACTTCTGGGATCGGCGGGCAGCCGGGAACCTTGATGATCGGCTTGTCCGGCAGGCCCGGAACCTTATGGACGGGCGTGGCCCGCGTCGGGTTCGGCCGCGCGGCCTGCACGCAGCCCCAGGAGGCGCAGGAGCCCCAGGAGATGATCGCCTTGGCGTTGGAGGCGGCATGGTTGAGCTGGTCGACGAAGGGCTTGCCGCCGATGATGCAGAACATGCCGTCCTCGTTGAGCGGCGCATTGCCTTCGACCGCGAGGATGTAGTTGCCCTTGTACTGTTCGACGACCTCGTCGACGATCGCCTCGGCCTGATGGCCGGCGGCCGCCATGAGCGTGTCGTCATAATCGAGTGAAAGCATCGACAGCACGACGTCCTTGGCGAGCGGGTGCGCCGAGCGGATGAAGCTTTCGGAGCAGCAAGTGCATTCAAGCCCGTGCAGCCACAGCACCGGAATGCGCGGCTTGGACTCCATCGCGTAAGCTATTTTCGGCGCAAAGGCCGGTCCAAGGCCGAGGGAAGCCGCCGTCAGGCTGCAGAATTTCAGGAAACTTCGGCGGGTGATCCCCTGTCGGCGCATGACCTCGTAGAATGTTTGTTGCATCAGGCCTTCCTCCACAGGCGGCGGCGTCTCCTGGTGCCGCGGACATGCGAAGGCGGAGCAAGTCCGATGCCAGAGTTAAAAAGCCGAATAAATTCAAAACTCAGATGCTCTTCGAGGCGTTGACTTGTTCCGGTCGCCGGCAAAGGAGTGGAAACCGGGCTGGCAGATTTCGAACAAAGTTTCCGCGATGCGGCGAGACGAGCGAAGAGGCCTGGCGGCGGGTGCCGACGGGATTTCGGCGGGCCTCGACCGACCTCGCCCAGAGCCACGCGCGGCTTGTCAGGACGGCCGAGCAGATCGCGCTTGGCCTGCGCGGCTACAGCAGACTGGGAATCGCGGGATTTGCACCATCTACTCGTCGCCGCTTGCGTTGAAACCGCTGTTGTCGGGTTTGTCGCATCCGCGACACGGTGATGTTCGGCCGCGCGCCGCCGCACTCGCAGCTAAGCCGTTGAATAAAATGCAGACTGGTTTGTCTGAGGCTGCACGTGCCGCGGTCGTGACCGGTCTTTCATTGCGTGAGGCCGAACGTGCGATTGCAGCTCCTGCCGCCGCGCAAAGAGAGGTTCAAGATTTGTGCCAACTGCGCTTGGCCGGCAGGTGGCATAGAGCGGCGCCTGAGAATGAAAGTGCCGGCCGCCCAGCCTTCATAGCCGTTCCTCCTTTGTGGCGTGACGGCCCGAAAGTCGCCATCGCGTCAGATGTTCATCAGGGTTCGGCATAGCCGGGGCTCGTCCGGCGACAGTCATGGCAGCGACTTCGCTTCTGGAGCCGCTCATCCGGCCGATAAGAACACATGCGCGTCCTAAGCCGTAATTGATCCGCCGGAGCTGACCAAAGCCACCTTGCTCTGGGTTGCGGCAATGGCGATTGCAGGCGAGAAGCCGAGAAGAACCGATGCCGCGAGGAGTCCTGAGGCCATCCGTCCACGAGACGTCACCAGGGAACGAAGTATTGCGTTCCGCGTTACACTACCGTATATACGTCCGCAGCACAGGAGCGCGCCATGGCCACCACAGCCACCAGGAAGGAAACACCCGTCTCGATGCGGTTTCGCGACGATGATCTCACCATCATCGACCGCGGCGCGGAGCTGCTCGGCCTGTCGCGCACGGAGTTCATGCGGCGCGCCGCGCTGCACGAGGCGCAGACGGCCATCCTCAACGAAACCGTCATCCGCGTGTCCCCGGAAGCTTATGACGCCTTCATGCAGGCGATCTCAGCCCCCGCCGCTGCGCCCCCGCCGAAGGCGGCCGAGCGGCTGCGTCGGTCCCCGCCCTGGGACCGCTAGGTGGCGCTTTCAGGCATCGAACTCCTCGACGACGCGCACCGCCTCGACAGCTTCGATTGCGGCAAGCCGGCGCTGAACGCTTGGCTGGCCGGCTTCGCGCGAACGAACCAGGTCCGCGGCTTTACCCGGGTCCTGGTCGTTCACGATGAGGGAACAGTCGTCGGCTATTACGGCCTCGCGCCGGGCGTGATCCAGCCAAACAGCGCACCGCGCGCCATCCGCACCGGACGCCCGCCCGATCCGATCCCCTGCCTGTTGATTGGACAACTCGCCGTCGACCATCGCTATGCCGGACAAGGCATCGGCAGCGGCCTGGTCAAGGACGCGCTGCATCGCTGCGTCGCCGGCGCCGACATCGTCGGCGGCCGCGCAGTGGTGGTGCGGGCGATCGACGCCGAGGCCGAGCGCTACTGGCAGAGCTGGGGCTTCATTCCCGCGCGGGACAATCCGTCGGTGCTCATGCGCTCGATCCAGGACGTGGGCCTCTGGCTGGCCGACAAAGGCCACTAGCTCCACGCGCGTAGCGCCTCCCGTAGCGGCAGCGTCCGGGCGCGCCGGCCTGCAGCCGGATGACGATCCCTCACGCAGGGCCAGAGGGAGACGGCGGTCAGAGCGAGGAAGCTAGCAATAATCTGGGCGACTGGGCTGCCTACCAGGTCCCGTCTCGTGAAGGCGCTAGAGGATACTGGATCCAGCCGCCAAAGACCGGGAGATGGCGCGACGCGCGGACTTTGGGATGATAGTCTGGGACGGCGCATCGCCCGGCACGGCCGTCAACGTGCTTCAGCTCGCCATCGCGAACAAGCCGTGCGTCATTTGCGATCTGGCCAGGGGCAGCATGGCGACTACGTACAATGTGGGAGACTGGTGCGCCATGCTCCGCGATGCCGGTCCAGACATTCGGCGCGCCAAGCCGAAGCCCGCATGGCCCCGGACGAGCGCCTGGCGTTGCCGGGATGATGTACGCGCGGTCCCGGCGGGTTCGACCCGATAGGCTTGATCCGGCCCCGCCCCCAACTCCACTTGTATGAACGGCCGGGGCCGGCCCTTTTCGAAACCGGCCCACCGCCGCGTGACGTTTGCAGGATGATCGTCTTGACCCGTCTCGCATCTGAAGCGGGTGCAAGCCTGCCGAACATTCCGGCTGCTTGGTCATCCAACCTGGCTGCGAGGCATCGCCACCGTGGGGGTGGCGTTCGCTGCCAGTCGGCTCCGATCTCGAAACCGCTGCGCCGCCATACCGAACACGCAACTCGGTTTAAGCGCCAGGCTGCTGTTCGAGGTATTGACGACCCAGGCGACATGACCGGAAAGGCTGGCGGGGTAAGCAGCTTCCATCGATCCGGCGGCATTGCGGATGTGGCTGGCGATGGCGGCCTGAGTTCTTGTCCATCTGCCGCATAGCGGGTGGTCAGGTGCTGGCCGAAGCATTTGTCTCTCAAGGTCACCCCTTGGAAATCCAGCACCAGCGGCTTGTCGGGACAAGATAGATGCTATCGGGATTTGGCCGCCGCAGCCGCGAGCATCGCTTCTCCCATCCCATTGACGCCTCGGGCATTCAGCATTTCACCAGCGTTCTGAATGTCGCGCACCTCTTTGTTCTGGCTGAGTTTTGATTTACCAACCAGGCCGGTGATCTCGATTTCCAGGGCGACGATCCCCTTAACCATCGTGTCAATGAAGTCCTTCGGCGCGTCGCCCATCTTCCACGGGGCAGGCTGCGAGGCTTCATGCATGTGAGTGAGCTTCGCCACGTTACGGCGCACATAGCGCTCATCATCCCGGACAGTGATGCGTCCGTGGGCGTGGACGACGAGATAGTTCCATGTGGGCACCTGCTTATGGAATTCATGCTTGCTTGGATACCAGTTCGGCGAGATGTAAGCGTCGGCCGCACGGAAGATAACGAGGACTTCATCGCCATTGGCAACTTCCTCCCAGACTGGATTTTTGCGTGCAACATGGCAATTGAGGACGCCTTTGTCTCCCTTCGAGCGGTCAAGCTCGAAGGGAATGTGGTTCGCGTCGAGTGTGCCTTTGCTGTGGGTGACCAGGATACCGAGCGGATGTCTCCCGATTAGGTCAAGCAGGGTGTTGTGATCGGGGACGGCAAAATGGGGCGGAACGTACAACGGTGGATCTCCTGTCGCGAATGGGCGGTCGTTAGCGAGCGGCGGTGTCTTGCGGAACGGGCCCGGGCATCTTCGTTGCCGGCGAAGAGGGCCCCGGATCTCGCTGTCCACCATGCTCAAGAACTGCCATCGAGAAGTGGGCAGGCAGATCAGATGCCGCCGCGTATGAGTGCGGTTGGTCAGTGACAAGCCGCACACTCTCGCCTTGGCTCAAAATTACTGCGTGGGTACCCACCACGACACTTAGGGACCCCTGAGTCACCGAGATCAGCTCGCGCGTATCCGGACTATGAGCATCTGCGGAAAACACGTCGCCCGGCATAATGGCCCAGCTCCACAGTTCGAACATCGTTCGTCCCGAGATCGATGAATGAAGTTGTGCAAAGCTTCCTTTAGCGCTTGTCCAAAGCGTCCTCGTCTCTGTCCGCTCAATAGGAAGGCGAACTGTGGAAGGATGGTCATTCAACAAATCGGCCACCGAAAGCGAAAACGCCGCCGCCAGTCGGCAAAGTATGCCGATGCTGGGGTTCGCCTTGCCTTGCTCCAGCGTGACGACGGTTCCCTTGGATAAGCCGCTCAGTTTTGCCAGTCGATCCAGGGTCAGGTTTTGGTCGCGCCTCAATTGTCGGATCCGAACCGCTATCGCTTGGCCAAGCACCCGCTCGGGGTCCAACGCTGTCGTAACATCGGTCATTATATTGACTTAGTGCCTCGGCTCACTTATTACGGTCAATATAATGACCGGCCTGAAATTGTGCAACTGCCCCGTTAGCGAGGAAATGACCGATGCGTTTTGAAACAAAGGCGATCCATTGCGGCCGAGCTGTCGACGCTTCCACAGGGGCGGTGTCCCTGCCGCTGCACACCAGCACGACGTTCCGACGTAGCGTCGACGGCTCGTTTCCTTCCGGATTCGAATACACGCGGGATGGAAATCCGACGCGCAACGCGTTCGAAATGGCCATGGCCGCGCTCGAGGGCGGAGAAGATGGCATTGCCTTCGCGTCGGGCATGGCTGCAATCGCTGCAGTCTTTGAGAGCCATCCGTCGACGGGTCGGATCGTTCTGCCGGATGACATGTATTTCGGCATTCGTTCGCTGATTGACGAGACCGACATTGGATCTCGCTTCGACTTTGCGGCCGTCGACATGCGCGATCTGGATGCCGTGCGCGCCGCGGTCACGTCGAAGCGGACTGGCCTCGTCTGGGTCGAGACGCCGTCAAACCCGATGATCCGCGTTGTCGACATTTCGGCCATCTGCAAAATCGCGCACGAGGCTGGCGCCTTGGCCGTAGTGGACAACACGTGGGCAACTCCAGTGCTTCAACGGCCCCTCGAAGTTGGGGCGGACGCGGTCATGCACTCGGCGACAAAGTACATCGGCGGCCACTCGGACTTGATGGCGGGCGTCGTCATTGTCCCGCACTCGTCACCCCTCGGTCGCCCACTGCGGATGGTCCAGAGACACAAGGGCAGCGTCGCAGCGCCATTCGACTGTTGGCTGGCATTGCGGGGCCTGCAGACATTGTCGGTACGCGTGCGCGCGCATTGCGAAGGCGCCCAGAAGGTTGCTGAGGCTTTGGCGTCTCATCCGCGTGTCGAAAAAGTACTTTTTCCTGGCCTGCAAACTGATCCGGGACACGATCTCGCTAAGCGGCAAATGAGCCATTACGGAGCGATGCTATCCTTTATCGTCAAAGGCGGAGCCGATGCTGCGATGGCTGTGGCCGGCCGCCTCGAGGTTGTTGCCCGGGCGACAAGCCTTGGCGGGACGCACTCTCTGATTGAGCATCGCGCATCCGTCGAGGGTGCCAAGTCCAAGGCGCCAGGCGGATTACTGCGAATCTCAGTGGGACTTGAGCATCCTCAGGACATTGTCGATGATCTGATGCAGGCCCTAGGCGGAACCTTCAAAGCGGCAGCCGAATGACGCGGGTGCAAGAACTCTGGCAGCGCTTTACGTGGCGGCTGGCGCAGCAATGCGGCCTGCTACGGTTGGGCGCCTAGATCAGGCAAAGCATCTTCGACGATGCTTAGATTTCGATCGAAAATCTCGGTGTCGGATGCGTTGGCGCGGAGAGACCGCACCTTGTTCAGGATCGCCGCAACCGCCGCTTCAGGCCTGGCGATGCGGCTCGACCTTTTCGAGGAAACCGCCGGTCTGCATCAGCTCGGCGATCTTCTTGTGCGCGACTAAACGGTCGAGACCGTCGAGCTCGCCCCAGACCGCCTAGCGCTCCGGCGTCACCTCCAGCCCGGCGAGAAAGTCCTCATTGTCCTTGAGGCTCACCGCCGCATTGACGGTGAGGATATTGACCGCCGGCAGCCGGTGGCGCTTGCCGGCCTCGAAATCATTGAAGTCATGCGCCGGCGTGATCTTGACCGCACCGCTGCCTTTTTCGGGATCGGAATACTCGTCCGCCACCACCGGGATCCTGCGGCCGACGATCGGCAGGATGAGGTTCTTGCCGACGAGATGCCGGAAACGCTCGTCGTCGGGGTGGACTGCGACAGCCGTATCGCCCAGCATCGTCTCCGGCCGGGTCGTCGCAACGGTGATGAAGGTCTTCGGATTTTCCGGATCGAAGGTCATGCCTTCGACCGGATAGCGGAAGTGCCAGAGGTTGCCGTTGACTTCCTGCTGCTCGACCTCGAGATCCGAGATGGCGGTCAACAGCTTCGGGTCCAAGTTCACAAGGCGCTTGTCCTTGTAGATCAGCCCTTCCTTGTAGAGCGTCACGAACACTTCGAGCACGGCCTTGGACAGGCCCTCCTCCATGGTGAAGCGCTCCCGGCTCCAGTCGGCCGAGGCCCCGAGCCGCTTCAGCTGGTTGAGGATGGCGCCGCCGGATTCTGCCTTCCATTCCCACACCTTGTCGATGAACTCATCGCGCGTCAGGTCGCGGCGGTGGATCTGATTTTGCATCAGCTGGCGCTCGACCACCATCGCGTGGCGATGCCGGCATGGTCCATGCCTGGTTGCCAAAGAACGTTCTTGCCGCGCATGCGCTCGAAGCGCACCAGAATGTCCTGCAGCGTGTTGTTGAGCGCGTGGCCCATATGCAGCGAGCCGGTGACATTCGGCGGCGGGATGACGATAGTGAAGGCTTCAGCCCCCTCCTCGGCCCCGGCACCGGCCCGAAACGTCTTTTCAAGCGTATTATGTTTTTTGTGCATAGACCAACGAGTTGAACGGCGGCCCCATAAATCGCCGATGTGATAGGTCGGGCAAAGGCGTCCACCAGCTCGTACTTGTCAGGACGATGCCACCCTTGATCTTGCACCCGCCTCCGATACCAGCGATGCGCTGCGTCATATGCTCATGCCTGTCAGGATGGGATGGGCGCTGCTAGCACCGTGGCAGTTTGACAACCCGGCCATCGGGGCGGTAGCACCGTCCAAGACCAAGAGTCGCAGGGCAGACCGCACCCCATCGGGCTGCGCGACCCAGACCAGCTGACGCCCAACTGGCACACTCATCGCGCATCAGCACCGTGGATGCGACATCTACTTTGTTTACTTTGTTGCGAGCGCGATATCGGAACTTGGTTGTGACGCAGCTGTGCGTAAGCGCACCGCTGTCAGCAAGTGAGTGAGCGAAAGAACTACGTGGTGGAGGTGAGAAGTCATGCGGCGTCAAGATTCCCCGCCCTTTGCGGCAAACACACTGATCCCTCTTCAGAATCCGGTCTTTCGTTCGATCTGGACAGCCACGCAGATATCCAGCCTTGGCTGGCTGGTGCAGAGCGTGGCTATAAGCTGGCTTATGGCAACGATTTCAGCCTCCGATCTGATGGTTGCGCTCGTGCAGGCTGCATCGACACTGCCCGCCTTCTTCTTGTCGATCCTTGCTGGAGCGATTGCAGACAGCTTCAGCCGCCGCGGCGTGATGCTTGCCGGACATTGCCTGATCGCATTGGCATCCACGGCGCTGGCTCTCTCTGTTGGACTGGGCTTTGTCAGTCCATGGCTGATCTTGGGACTGAGTTTCTTGGCGGGATGCGGCTTTGCCTTGAATGATCCAGCCTGGCACGCCTCGGTCGGCGACATCCTGGAAAAGCGCGACATACCCGCTGCAGTGACGCTGATGTCGGTGGGGTACAACGTGGTTCGGAGCATAGGACCGGCGCTGGGCGGTGTAATTTTGGCTTTGCTGGGCCCCCTTACGGCTTTCGCCTTCGCTGCGCTGACCGACCTGGTCCCATTGAGCGCTGTCCTGCGCTCCAAGTGGCAAGTTCGTTCTTCGCCTCTTCCGCGCGAGCGGATGACGACGGCCATTCATGATGGCATGCGCTTCACGGCAATCTCCTCGGAGATCAGAGTGGCGATCGTGCGTGCAACCCTGTTCGGGCTGTCAAGCATCTCGATCCTTGCTCTGCTCCCCCTCCTGGTTCGCGACCAACTGGCGGGGGGGCCAATTGTTTACGGCGTCCTGTTGGCCGGCTTCGGCACAGGCGCCTTCATCGCGGGCATTGGCAATAGCTACTTGAGACGCATCACGTCCCAAAATCGATTGATCACGCTCGCGTCCGTTGCTTGCGCAACGTGTTGCCTTTTACTGGCTCTCACATCATCGGTGGCTGTAGCAGCGATCGCGCTTGCAATCGCTGGCGCCGGCTGGGTTGTCACCTGGACCGGAACCGACGTGTGTGTGCAGTTGGCAAGCCCAAGGTGGGTCGTTGGTCGCACCCTGTCGATCTATTACGCCCTGACCTACGGCGGCATGGCAGCGGGCAGCTGGATCTGGGGTGCTGTCGCGCAGTACTATTCCCTGACGTGGGCTTTGGAAGGTGCTGCAGCGGCGCTGTTGCTGGTTGCAGCTGTGGGAAAGCTATTGCCGGTACGGCTATGGGAGGAATCGGATCAAGGGGCCTTCGACTTCAGGCCACCAGAACTGGCCCTCGATTTGAAGCCCAGGAGCGGCCCGATCGTGATCAAGGTGGAGTACTCGATCCCCGAGGAGAATATCGAGGAATTTCTGAGCTGCATGCGCGAAAGGCGGCGCGTTCAGAGCCGTGCCGGTGCGCGGGACTGGACCCTCCAGCGCGATCTTCAGAACTCGACTCTTTGGACCGAGACATTCCGCACGCCGACATGGACGGACTATCTTCGTCTAAACCATCGGCTAACGGTGACTGACAGGGAGGTAGGCGAGCGCCTTGCCGCTCTGCGGGTCGGTGATTCTCCTCCTCGTCTCTCACTTTCGATCGAGCGGTCGACAAGCCCCGCCCCCGGCAGCCAAGTCCAGCCTGTGCCCTTTGTATCGCGCCCGTAAGGAAACCAGTAACTTTTCTGGGCTCGGACACGGGAATGGCCGAGACCTACTCCTTCTCTCGTCGGGTCAGCCCGGATTGCCATACCTTGCGGCCGGTTAGGCGAGCATGAGGATTTGTGTGGCACGTATGTCCACCACGGGCCCATGTCCAGCCCCACCGCCTCTGCCATCAGATCGGCTTGGGGACGGGTTCAGGTCGCCTGTCCCCGTGCATCGCGGCGAGCAGCGGGGAGCAAGGGGGGCGGAGGGGTCTCGCCGGGCACGGAGTGAAGCGGGCAGACGGAGGAATCCGCCACCTGCGGCGCGACAATGAAGCTGCGAGCGTTGCCTCAATCAAGATGAGAATGCTGGCGGGTTGGAACGCAGGGAGGGCGTAGCCCGACTGGAGTTTCAACCCGCCAGCGCCGCCGCCTTTTCGGGCTTCAGCGCGCGCGTGGATTTTCTGCATTTAGCTGCAGCGAAGGTCCCGGTGGTGCGGTGGAAGCGCACCCGGGGCATCTTGGACTTATTATCCAGGACTGCTGCATTGCCACAGCAATGGTCACAACCTGCTAGGGTCCGGACCCATAAAGGGTTCCACTGACGGTGGTTTTATGATTCACGGTCTCCAAAGGGAGGCCACCGATGAATCGCGATTATTTCTGGCTGACCGAGGAGCAGTTTTCGCGGCTGCAGGCGCTGCTGCCAACCGACACGCGCGGCAAGCGCTGGCGGTCCTCCGGCTGAGGTCCTGATCGACTCTTCGGCCGTGAAGGCGCATCGCTGCGCTTCTGCCGGCAAAGGGGGGAGCAAAATCAGGCGATTGGCCGGTCGCGCGGTGGGCGAACCACGAAGATCCACGCCCTGACCGATGGCCTGTGCCGCCCGATCGCTTTCCTCTTGACCGGTGGCCAGGTCGCCGATTGCAGCGCCGGAGATTTGCTTCTGGAGCAGATGCCCGAGAGCCCGATCCTGCACGCCGACAAGGGCTATGACACCAATGCCATTCGCCACAAGGTCGAGGCTAAAGGGGCGATGCCGAACATTCCGTCGAAAGCCAACCGGCGCTGGAAGAACTGCTTCTCCCCTTCCTCTACCGTGATCGCAACGCCATGTTTGGACGGCTCAAGGATTTCCGCCGCATTGCCACCAGCTACGATCGATCGGCCACTAACTTCCTCGCTGCCGTCTGCCTCGCCGCTACGGTCGGTTACTGGCTGTGACAGTTGTCCTCGACAAGCAGAAGCGAACTTGCGCCCTGAAGCAGGGTGATCGCTTCAGAAACGGTGCGAAGGAGTATGTC
Source organism: Mesorhizobium sp. M0522 (assembly GCF_040321085.1). Taxonomy (NCBI): domain Bacteria; kingdom Pseudomonadati; phylum Pseudomonadota; class Alphaproteobacteria; order Hyphomicrobiales; family Phyllobacteriaceae; genus Mesorhizobium; species Mesorhizobium sp. M0522. Next base: position 1,134 of record NZ_JAMYQW010000071.1, on the reverse strand, counting down.
ACTCGCCGGCTCGATGTCGTGGATGAGGCCGGCGGCCTCACCAATCATGATCGCGGCTATCGTGGGATCGCCGCTTGCCCACGCTTCGCGGTAGGCAGCGGACTGCGCGTCAATGTCGGCGAGGAGATGGGCCTCATTGCCGTGCCAGGCTTCCGTAAAAGCATTCTTCCGAACGCGCAGTGAAAACCGCGGTGGCCAATCCAGGCGGCGCGCTAGGTCCATCACCGAGGTTCGAACCGTGTCGTCTCCGGTCGCGGCAAGGGCAGCCTGGTGCAGATTTGGATGAACGAGAGCCTCCAACGAGGCCCAGAAACGTGATCCCATCACGACGCCATCAGCGCCAAGCATCAGCGCCGCTGCGAGCCCACGACCATCGGCGATGCCACCGGCCGCGCAGATGAGCGTGTCCGGCGCCCGTCGCAGTACCAAGTTCGCGACCTCCGGAACAAATGTGAATGTCGCTCGCTTCTCACCGTGACCGCCGGCTTCCGCGCCTTGGGCGACGACGATGTCGGCTCCGGCATCAAGAGCGCGGCGCGCGGCGTCGAGGCTCTGGACCTGGCAGATCAAGGGGACCCCGGCGGCCCGTATCGCCGGCGAAAAAGGCGCCGGGTCGCCAAAGGATAGGAAAATCGCACTTGGTCGCGGCTCCAGGGCCTTATCCAGTAGGCGCGGGTTCCTGGCGAGTGACCAAGTTACGAAGCCGCAGCCGACAGGTCGGTTGCCAGATCGCTCGAACTCTCGCGTCAGCCAATCAGCGTCGCCATAGCCGCCGCCGATAAGCCCAAGCCCTCCGGCTGTATGACCGCACCTGCGGGTTCCCCGCCCGATGCGAATGCCAACGGCGCGCTGATGATCGGATGCTGCAGTTTAAGCCGATCAGTGAGACGGGTTACGATGCGCATCATGAGTCCAACAGATTGCCTTGAGTATCGCAGGTTCGGTTGATCCTATCGAGCCCCGCTCAGCGCCCCGCGATTAACGGCAACCAGAGCCGCCAGTCGACCAACGGTTATGAGTCCGGACCTTAGTACTACAGTTGCGGATGCCGATGCCGTTTGTAGTGACAGATGGTGGCCGCGGCCTGATGTCGTCGTCGCCATAGCGACCAGGCGATGATGAAGGGCTTTTGTG
>NZ_JAMYQW010000070.1:0-15796 GCF_040321085.1 Mesorhizobium sp. M0522 | reverse complement strand
CTCATCCCCAGCCTCCGTTCGCTGAAGATCAAACCGGACAACTCGTCTGCTACCTAACCCGGACAACTCATCTGCTTACGACATTCGACGCTATCGCTCTTGCGGCCTGCGGCTTGCGGGAGGATAATTTCGTATCGGATGCATTTCTGGGCGACAAACCCGGATGCCCGCCCCGGCGGTTGACGCCGTGCTCCGTGGCCCCGGAGGGAGGTGTGCCATGACAACTTACATCGTGCTGATCAACTGGACGGAACAAGGCGCCAAAAACGTGCGCGAGTCGCCGAAGCGGCTCGATGCCGCCAAGAAGATGCTGGGAGACATGGGCGGATCATTCAAGGCATTTTATCTCACCATGGGGGATTGCGACATGGTGGCGGTGCTCGAAGCGCCCGACGATGCCGTCTTGGCTCGTTTCTCGTTAATGCTGGCGACGGCTGGCAACGTCAGGACTCGGACGCTCAAGGCTTTCCCGGAGGATGCCTATCGCGAGATCATCACCTCGCTCGGGTGAGCCGCTGCTCCTGAAGCGCGTCGCGCTGAACGGCCTTTGCGACGCGCTTTAAGCTCTTCTTTTTATGCATGTCGTTATCGTAAAACCGCTGCGTACCCTTTGGGCGACCTGGATCAGCGAAACCGGCCATTCCGCCGGTATCGTGTCACGTTGCGGCGCAACGGCATTTCTCGGATAATCCGTGCGTGTCCTCTGGTGCCGTTTCGAAATATGAGCAAGCCTCTGCTTACCGTCTGGTATAATACGCGCTGTCCGGTCTGTGATGCCGGTATCAACCGGCAGAAGCGGCGGCTGATCGAGGCGGTCAAGGCCGGGCGGATCGAATTTCGCGACATCAATGCCGAACCGGCGGCGCTGGCCGGATACGGCATAAGGCTGGAGGACATCCGGCGCCGGCTGTATGCGATCGACGCCGACGGCAAATTGCTGGCCGGCGCCGATGTTGCCATTGCTGTATGGCGGACGACGCCCGGCGAAGGCTGGCTCGCAACGCTGTTCGGCAATCCCGGCGCACTGCCGTTGACGCGCTATGGCTATGATCGCTTTGCCGATCTGCTCTATGCCTGGAACCGGCGCAAAGGCCGCTGGTAATGGGTATTATTCGCTCCGCACCGAAAGGTCCGGAGATTGTTTCCAGGCCTTTCGCGTGCCCTGCTATCGAGCCACGGGCTCGCAAAGCCAGCCAACGATGCGGCGCACCGCCGGCAGCACCAGCAGCAGCGTCGGAAAGGCCACCAGCCAGGACAGGCCCCAAGCCGTCAGCCAAGTGGCCAGCATGTCGGGCTGGAAGCCAAGGCTTTTCAGTGTCGAGATGAACGACACGATGAACGTCATCAGCAACGACAGCACCAGCGGGCCGAGCACGGCGGCATAGCGCGCAGGCAGCTTGCTGCGCGGGGTTTTCATGGTCATTTGGATTTCCCTGAAGCATCCGGTTCGTCGCCTTGCATCCATTCGCCGGTATTGTCGGCGTAACTGCCCGGAACGACCGGGGTGGATGCGTTGCTTCACGTCAGACGCTTACGGAGCGGCCTTCGGCCCTCATGCACCCTCTAGCTGCCCTCGCTGGCGAAATCAATCCTGCTGGTGCCATTTTCAGATACATCGTAAGATATATCTTGACTCGACCGTGGCGGGCACTTAGTTGAGATATATCGTAAGACATAACTCAAGGAGCAGACAATGCACAAAGACAAACATTTCAGCCGTCACCGTTTCGGCGAACGCGCCGAGCGCGTCTTCATGGATATGGCCGGCAAGTTCGGCGGACGTGGCGGCGGCTTTGGCCCGTTCGGGCATGGCATGAGAGGCGGCGGACGCGGTGGGCCGGGCGACATGTTCCGCGCCGGCCGCATGCTGGCCGACGGCGATCTCAAGCTGATCACGCTGTCGCTGCTGGCCGAGGCGCCGCGGCACGGCTACGACATCATCAAGGCGCTGGAGGAGCGCACCAGCGGCTTCTACAGCCCGAGCCCCGGCGTGGTCTACCCGACGCTGACCTTCCTGGAAGAGGCCGGCTACGCCGTTTCTGCGGCGGAAGGCAACAAGAAGGTGTTTTCAATCACCGAGGCTGGGCAGGCGCACCTCAACGAAAATCGCGAGATGATCGACCACGTGCTCGAACATCTCGAGCGCTTCGGCCGCAAGATGGCGAAGGCGCGCGACTGGTTCGGCTGGAACGATGACGAGGACGGCGGCCGGCGCGGCCGCGGCCGCTCGGAAAAGCGCGACGAGTTTCGCGCCGTGCGCCACCGGCTGCGCGCCGCGCTCGGCGAAATCGCCGATGCGCCTGAAGCAAAGCAGGCCGAGGCAATCAGCATATTGGAAGCTGCCGCAGAGGCCTTGGAAGCGTTGTCGCGCGACTGATCTCTGAGTGCCAAGCTAGCTGCGGCCCTTGCCCGCTCGGCCAAGGACCGGTACTGAAAATCATCCTGCACCGCGCTATGTGGTGCAGGATGATTGCCGTTGGAGGATACCCATGTCTTTTCTGAAGCGTCTTTTCGGCGGAGGCAACGAAGCCGCCGAGCCAAAGACAGCGGCGCCGGCAAAGCAGATCGAGCACAAGGGATTTTTGATCAGCGCCACGCCCTACAAGGCGGAGGGCCAGTACCAGACCTGCGGCGTGGTTTCGAAGGAGATCGACGGCGTGATGAAGGAGCACAAATTCATCCGCGCCGACCGCTTTGCCGGGCTTGATGATGCCGTCGACATCTCGATCAAAAAGGGCATCCAGCTGGTCGACGAGCAAGGCGAGAAGATCTTCGGATAGATCGGCTACTACAGCCTTGGGTCGATTGGCTCGCTTTCCAACGCCAGCACGGCGAAGACACACTCGTGAACCCGGCGCAGCGGTGTTTGGCGACAAATCGCGTTAGCGCTTCGTCCAAGCGCGAACTCTCTGAGCGCCAGGCTGCGCTTGCCGGCCAGGCCGCGTTCTCGGAGGCGGACGAGATTGTCGGGCGCGTCATATTCGGGACCATAGATGATGCGCAAATATTCCGGGCCGCGGACCTTCAGCGCCGGCTGGATGAGCCCCTTCTTGCCACGGCTGACGAAGTCGCGTGGTTTGACCACCATGCCTTCGCCGCCTGAGCCAGTCAGCGCTTCCCACCAGGCGACGGCCTCGGCACACGCGCTGCCGTCAGCCAGATCAACCATACGCCATCGAGTCGGCGTGACCACGCCGCCACGGGCAGCCAGACGGTCCGCGAGCGACATGTGCCAGACATGGTCCTGGTCAAACCAAACACGTCCCTCGCTGGCCAGCAGGTGGAAAGGCGCGGCCTTAAGGTCCTCGACGCCCGAAACTGGCCATACGTAGGGCGCCCAGGCGGTGGCGTATTTGGCTGCGCGGACGGCCCGGCCTTCAAGGCGTGCGTTCAGGCCGGCTGCATCGACGCCGCGCGCCATCGCACGGGCCAGCGCCTCGCTGCTGGCCTTGAGACCGGCGGCAGAGGATGTGGCCACAGGCGCATACTGGCTTTCGATCAGACTGCCGGCTTTGGCCGACCAAGGCATTATCTCGGCGTCCAGCAGCAGCCAGTCGCTGTTCAATTCTTTCCACAGGTCCGCCGTGTCGACCTCGGCGCGGAGACGGGCGAGCAGGCCCTCCGTCATGGCACTGTCGTTGAAAAAGGAGCGTCCGGTGCGGGTCCAGATTGCGCCGGTTTCGTCGCCAGGGACCCCGAAGCGGCTGCGTGCCGCCTGCGCGTTGCGGCAGAGCGCGATCACTGCCCGCGAACCCATGTGCTTCTCCTCGCACACGATCTGCGCAACGCCGCGCTCGCGGAAGTAAGCGAAGGCATCCTCCGGACGTTCCAGCCAGCCGTCCTGGCTGCTGGTCTCGGACGGCGACATGGTCGGCGGCAGATAGATCAGCCATTGCGGCGAGAGCGCGAAGCGGCTCATCACCTCCAGTGCTGCCGACGCGTTCTCCTCGGCCACGACAATCCGGCCCCTCAGTCCGGTCTCGATCCAACGGCGACCGGAGACATCCTGATAATCGAGCACGCCGTCGGCGTCGGCCTGTGCCGATTTACCGGGACCGGACCCGCCCAGCGGACGTATCGGCTCCGACCAGGTCTCGATTGCCGGCACCTCGACCAGTTCGCGTTCCGGCCAGCGCAAGGCCGTCAGCTTGCCGCCGAATACGCATCCGGTGTCGATGCACAGGGTGTTGTTGACCCATTCGGCCGATAGCGTGGGCGTATGTCCATAGATAATGGCCGTCTTGCCACGATAGGCCGCAGCCCAGTCGGCACGGACGGGCAGCCCGAACTCGTCGGTCTCGCCTGTGGTCTCGCCGTACAGAGCGAACTCGCGCACAGCGCCGGAACCGCGTCCGATCATCTCTTCCTTGAGGCCGGCATGGGCGACGGCGAGGCCTCCGCCATCGAGCCAGACATGGCTGCGCAGGCCGTCGAGAAAGGCCGGCAGCGCCTCGCGCAGGCCTCGGTCCTGTGCACTTAGCTGATCGACAGTCTGCTGGAGGCCGTGAGCGACCGTGACCTTGCGGCCTTCTAGCCGGCGGCTGAGTTTGCGTTCATGGTTGCCCTGGACACAGTATGCGGTTCCAGCCGCGACCATGCTCATGGCAATGCGCAGCACGTCGGGCGAGTCGGGGCCGCGATCGACGAGGTCGCCGACAAAGACGATCTTGCGGCCCTCTGGTGGGACCACGGTGACCGTTCGGTCGCCCTGATGCTCAGACCAGACGATGCTGTAGCCCAATCGAGCGAGCAGGATATGAAGCTCATCCGAACAGCCGTGGATGTCGCCAATGATATCGAACGGGCCATGGTCGTCGCGCTTATCGGTCCACAGCGGCTGTCGCGACACCTCGGCCGCGTCGATGCTGGCCTCGCTGGTAAGCTTCCAGACTTGGCGGAAGCCCTCGCGTTGGAGGGCGCCAAGACCCTTGCGGATCTCGGTTGTCATGCGCTGGGCGACCCCGGCGCCGAACGGCCGGTCGACTCGCACCGCATTGCGTGCGACGCACACCTCGACGCCTGGATTGAGGACCACGGCGACGGGCAAAGCGTGCCACTTGCGCGCCAGCTCAATCCAGGCCTTGCGGTCGGCGGCTCGCACATTGGTGGCGTCGATGACGGCCAGCCTGCGGTGTTTAAGCCGTTTGCCGGCTATTTCGCGAACCAGATCGAAGGCATCCGCAGAGACGTCCTGGTCGGTTTCGTCGTCGGAGATCAGCGCCCGGCACTGGTCCGAGGAGATAATCTCGGTCGTCAGGAAATGCTTGGTGGCGAAAGTCGACTTGCCCGATCCGGTCGAGCCGATCAGCACGACGAGGGCGAAGTCAGGAATGGTGAGGTTGGTCTTATCGGGTTCTCTCATCGAGTGAACACCGCCATCTGTGTGGGGGCGCCGAGGGTCGGGTCCTCGGCTCCGATACCGCTGAAGGTGGCTGCATAGCCATAGATCTCGCCGATTTTGGCCGCCCAGGCTTGGAACTGAGCCCGGCTCCATTCGAAACGGTGATCGGGATGGCGAAATGCGCCAGGGACCAGTCTTGGAAACAGAGCGTTGTAGTCCGCATTCGGAGTGGTCACGATGACGGATTTGGGCGCCGTCTCACCGAAAACGATGCGTTCGACCAGGGGCAGCCTGTCCTCGTCGAGATGCTCGATGACCTCGACCAGAACGGCGACGTCGGCTGCGGCCCAACGGCTGTCCCGGTAGGTCAGCGATCCATGCAGCAGCGTGACCCGGCCCTCGGGCGGCCCGCCTAATTCGTTCAGCTTGAGACGCTTTGCAGCCCATTCCAGTTCGCGTACCGCCGGATCCAGCCCGAACAGCTTATGAACCCATCGCTCGCGCACGAGCCGACCGAGCAGCTTGCCTTCGCCGCATCCTAAATCTGCAATCGAGGTTGACCCCGTCGCCTGAATGGCCTGGACTACAGCTTCCATGCGCAGATCGTTGAGCCGGATCGGCGTCTCCAGCGCTTCCTCGGGCGTAACGCGCAGCTCGGCAGGTTGTGCCTCGCCAGCCGTCTCGGGAGCCAGCCGCTCCAGGGCGATGCGGGCCAAAGCCCGGCGATTGCCAAGGTAGCGGCGCACGATCAGGTCTTTGGCCGGATGGTTTTCCAGCCAGCCCTCTCCCTTGGACAGCAGCTTGTCGATCTCTGCTTCGCCGACCCAGTAATGCTTGGCATCGTCCATCACCGGGACCAGCACATAGAGGTGATTCAACAAGGCGCGGAGCCGGCCCGTGGCGGTCAGCTTCAGATGGCCGTATCGGGGCTCGCCTGCAGCACCCCCGATTCCTTCGATTGGCGTCAGATCGACTGTCCAGCCCAAGGGTTCGAACAAACTTCGAACCAGAACCTCACCGCCGCGCATTGGCAGTGGCGTAACCACGGCTTCCAGCGGCAGTTCGCTGTCGGCCAGTTCCTGGCGCTCCTTCGATATACCGGTCATCGCCGTCCGCAGCATTTTGTTCAGCGCCACCTACAGGAAGGATGATGCTGCGTAAGGCCGGTCGTTCACATATTGGTCGAGCAGGCCTTCTGCCTGGCCCTTGCCCCGCACCAGTCCCACAGGATCGACATCGAGCAGGAGTGCAGCCTCGCAACGGTCTTCGGTTGCCTCGGGATAGAACAGCCACGCCTTGCCGAAAGACAGGTCGGTCTCGTGCAGGCGATCCGGATGCTTGTGCAGCAAGAAACCGAGATCGGTGGCCGGACGGTGCGTTGTGGCAACGGACAGGAACATCCGCGACCGATAGCGCAGACAAGCGGAATAACCAATGGCGGTTGTGTGGCCCACCACAGGCTGTCGCTAACGAAAAACAAGGGCAGGCGCCGGGCGCCTGCCCTTGTACAATTCAGATGATGCTGACGCTTTACGCCGCGGTGGCGACGCGCTCGGCATTACCGGTCGCGGCCACAATGGCGTCGACCTTGGTCGAGGCCTTGGCCAGCGCTGCTGCCACCGCATCGGCGCCCATGCCGACTCCTTCGATGCGGATGACCTCGACATCGGTCATGCCGAGGAAGCCAAGCACGCTGCGCAGGTAGGGAATGGCGTGATCGAACTGCACGGCCGCACCTTCGGAATAGATGCCGCCCGAAGCCAGTACGATGTAGACCTTCTTGCCGGTGACGAGCCCCTTGGGGCCGTTCTCGCCATAGGCAAAGCTCTTGCCGGAACGGGCAATGTGATCGACCCAGGACTTCAGCGTCGAGGAGATGTTGAAGTTGATGAAGCCGGTGGCGAGAATCACCGTATCGGCCGCGAACAGTTCATCCAGAACCACATCGGAAACGCCAACGACTTCAGCCTGGCGTGAGGTGCGCGCTTCGGCCGGCGTGTAGATGCCGGTCGCATAATCGGCGTCGATGTGCGGCAACGGATTGGCGACGAGGTCGCGCACGACAAGGATGTTCGACGGATCGGCGGCAACAAGCTTTTCAGCGAATTCAGTAGCAATTCGGGTCGAGTGCGAGGCAGCGCCGCGCGGGCTCGATGTGACAAGAAGGATGGACATAATGGGGTCTCCAGGGTTGGATCAAAATCTCCCGGCAGATATGTGTGCGCGGACCCATTTGAAAAACTGGTATATTTTGTATATTATCCATCTAAAATGTGGATTGAACGATGCAGCCGAACCCGACGCTTGACCAACTGCAGATCCTGGTTGCGGTGGCCGAGACCGGCAGCTTCTCGGCCGCCGGGCGCAAATTGAATCGCGCGCAATCGGTGATCAGCTACGCCATCGCCAACCTCGAAGCGCAACTCGGGCTGAAGCTGTTCGAGCGCGAGGGCACGCGTGAACCGCAACTGACCGATGTCGGCAAGGCGACGCTGGAAGATGCGCGGCGCATGGTCGGCGTGCTGCAACGCATCCGCTCGCGTGTCGACGGATACCGGCAGGGATTGGAGGCGGAAGTTACGCTGTCGGTCGACGTGACGCTACCGTCGCCGGTGCTGGTTCGGGTGCTAAAGGCATTCGAGGCGCAGTTCCCGGCCGTGACGCTGCGTCTGCATATCGGCTCGCTTGGCCTTATCCTCGATCATGTTGTCGGCGGACAGGCCGATCTCGGCATCGGGGGGCTTCTGGGTGAGACGGACGTGAATCTGCTTCGCATCGGCTTCTTCTCCCTGGTGCCAGCCGCAGCGCCTGATCACCCCCTGGCGCTGCTGCCGAGACCAGTGGCGCTAGAGGATGTCCGCGAACACATCCAACTGGTCGTCTCGGACCAGTCCGAGCGTACGCGCGGGCGTGACTATGGCGTCTTCGCCTACCGCACCTGGCGGCTGACGGATGTGCGCACCAAGCACGTGCTGATGCGCGAGGGGCTGGGCTGGGGCGGGCTGCCGCGATGGCTGATTGCCGATGATCTGGCGACCGGCCGGCTCGTCGAACTCGATCTCGAGCCTTACAGCGAAGTCCGCTCGCCGCTCTATGCCATGCACCGCGCCGATCGCAGCCCGAAACCGGCGGCCGCCTGGCTGATCGACCAGTTCAAGCGCCAGCTAGGCTGTTTCAACGAGTTCGAACCGGGTGAGATACCTGAGGAGCAGCCGGAGACAGGCCGTCGATCAGCGCCATGAGAACGGCGCGATAGTCCTCGATCGATGCTCCAGTTTCGATGGCGAGCGCTGCGCGGTCGAAGGCGGCTGCGAGCAAAGCGGTCAGTGCTTCCACAGGCAGTCTCGTCATGGAGTGCGAGCGCATCGCGGCAACAAGGCCTTCGCGCAGCGAACGGTTGCCATGGCGATTGTCGATCGCATCCATGGCGGCGCGGCCCAGCACGGCCGGGCCATCAAGCAGCAAGAGCCGCGTACGGCCGGGCGCACGCATGGCAGCCAGATAGGCATCCGAGCCGGCAATCAGCGCATCGCGGGCAAATAGCGAAGGCGGCGACGCGCGTTCGATCTCTTCCGAGACGGCTTGCGCCTCCTGTTCGACCACAGCGGCAAACAACGCCTGCTTGTCGGCAAAGTGATGATAGAGCGCGCCGCGCGTGACGCCGGCAGCGGCGGCGATCTCGGGTGTGCCGGTCTCGGCATAGGACTTTTCGGTGAACAGTTTGCGAGCCGCGGCGATGAGCTCGGCGCGTGTCGCGGCGGTGCGATCACGGTTGGAGCGACGAGCGGATCCTTGTTGCATACATGCAGCCTGTATGTTAATTCCATTTACCTGCAGACTGTATGTTATTTGCCGGGAGAAGGAAAGATGAGGACGACGAGCTATTATCCGGTGCTGATGACGAGCGACGTTGCCGGCACGGCAGCCTTTTATGTTGCGCATTTCGGCTTCAAGCCGCTGTTTGAGGCCGACTGGTACGTGCATCTGCGCTCGGCCGAAGACCGTCGCGTCAACCTCGGCATCGTCCAGGGCGATCATGAGACGATCCCGGAGGAAGGGCGGGGCCGCACATCTGGCCTGCTGATCAATTTCGAGGTCAGGGATCCGGATGCCATCTATAAGCGGATCACCGCCGCTGGCCTGCCGATCCTGCGGACGCTACGCGACGAACCCTTCGGCCAGCGCCATTTCATCACCAGGGATCCCAATGGCGTGCTGATCGACGTGATCAGGCCGATCCCGCCGAGCCCAGAATTTATGGCGCAATATGCGCAGGGTGCTGCGGCGCGCTAACTCGCCCGCGCCAACGGCATCACGGTGACCTGAGTAATGCCGGAGCGGCGCACCACCGTGCACAGTGTCTCGCGGCCGATTCGCTCGACGTCGAGCATGCGCACCAGATCGTCGACGCCGGTGACCGGACGGCCGTCGATGGCGGCAATAATGTCGCCTTCCCTGAGGCCGGCTTTGGCCGCCGGGCTGTTCTTTTCGACGGTGCGCAGGCGCACCGCCGTGCTGCTCGATACTTGCGACAAAAGGGCTGCGCGGCGCGGCAGGTTGGTGGTGTCGGCGGAAACGCCGATGAAGGCACGGCGCACACGGCCGAAGCGGATGATTTCCGAGATGACGAAATTGGCGGTGTTGGAGGCAACCGCGAAGGCGATGCCTTGCGCACCGTGGATCATCGCGGTGTTAACGCCGATCACCTCGCCAGCCGAGGACACCAGCGGTCCGCCGGAATTGCCGGGGTTGAGCGCGGCGTCGGTCTGGATGACGTCGTCGATCAGCCGGCCGGTGGAGGCACGCATCGAGCGGCCGAGTGCCGAGACGACGCCAGTGGTGACGGTCCATTCGAAGCCGAGCGGATTGCCGATGGCAATAGCAATCTGGCCGCGCCTCAATCGCTTGGAATCGCCAAGCGGCGCGACGTCGGCAAAGTTGCCGTCGGCGCGCACCAGCGCAATGTCGGTGTCGGGATCGCGGCCGAGCACGCGGCCTTCCCTGGAGGCGCCATCCGGCATTGATACGCGCACGCTGCGCGCATCGCCGACGACGTGGAAGTTGGTGACGACCAGCCCGTCCTGCGCGATGACGAAGCCGGAGCCATGGCCGCCCGGGCCACCGATGCGCTCGATGCGGCAGACGGCGGGCCCGATGCGGTCGACGGCATCGGCGACCGTCGCCGAATAGGCATCGAGAAGGGCATCGTCATATTGCAATTGCTGGGCGGGCAGGGCCATCCGAGGGCTCCGTTTGGAACAAGATGAACAATGCCTATATGTGCGGAGCGGCCGGACCGGCCGCGACCTGACCAGATGGCCAGTCACATGCCCAAACTAGCCGTCAGGCGAGTATCCGCCAACGTCCTGCCGGGCGATATCTGGGTCACGAAGAACCCAGGAGACAGATCATGAGCGATTTCAATCTGAGCACGTTTTCCGACGCCATTGCCGACATCGCGGCAGCCGCGGCACCAGCGACGGCCAGCTTCGCGACCCACCACCGGACGTCAACTGCTTTCCACTGGCGGGACGGCTATTTCGTCACTGCCGAGGAGGCGGTCGAGGCCGGCGAGGAGATCGAGCTGACGTTTTCTTCGGGCGAAGCCGTCAAGGCGGAACTGGTCGGCCGCGACCCGTCCACCGGCACGGCCGTTTTGAAACCGGCCGGCGCGCCGGGCGCCCCGTCACTGGTAAAGGCGGATGCGGTGCGGCCGGGCAACCTGGCGGTCGTGGCGGGCAATAGCGACGGCACCTCGCTCGCTACCCTCGGCACGGTCGGCGAGGTCGGCCCGGCCTGGCGTTCAATGCGCGGCGGCACGATCGACCGGCGCATCAACCTTGCCGTCAATGCCGGCGGCCGTTTCGAGGGTGGCCCTGTGCTCGACGCCAAGGGTGGACTGATCGGCATGCTGCTGTTCGGGCCACGCCGGCGGGCGCTGGTCATGCCTTACGAAACGATCGAGCGGGCAGTCACGACGCTGCGCGAGAAGGGTCATGTGGCGCGCGGCTATCTTGGCGCCGGCCTGCATCCGGTCCGCAATGGTGATACCCAGGGCGCCATGGTGATGAGCCTCGACGATAACGGGCCGGCGAAATCAGCCGGTCTCAGTCTCGGCGACATCATCGTGTCGTGGAACGCAGAGACGGTGCATGGGCCGCGCGAGCTGATCCGCAAGCTCGGGCCGGACAGCGCCGGTGCCTCGGTGACACTCGGCGTGGTGCGCGGCGGCGAGAACCGTGAGGTTTCCCTGACCATCGGTGAAAAGCCACTGAGCTGAGGGATAGATGGTAAGCGGTGAGGTCGCTGGCAGACGGCTGACGGTGCTGATCGCGCTCGGTGACGTCGAGCGCGCGCGAAGTCTGTCCGCCGTTCTCGCCGCGACCGATGATCTGCGGCCGGTTCTGGCCGGCGAAGTCGACGGGCGTGAGGCGGCGGATGTCGCCATCGTCGATGATCATGGGCTACAAGGCGGGCTCGTCGACGCGGCTATGCCTCGCGTGCTGCTATCGTCGCGAGCGGCCCGCGAACGGCCGGCCGATACAGTGTTTGCCGTGCTGCCGGTGCAAGCGGACGAGTTGCTGATCGCCGCCGCCGCGCGGCTGGCGGCTGCGGGCTACCGGATTTCGCGCGACAGCCATGCTCTATCCGATCAGCATCACGATTTGACCTTCCATGACAGCGACCGGTTCGAAGAGGAACCGACTGACGAGCATATCGTCCGGCCGACGCTTTCGCCGCGGGAAGGCGAGGTGCTGGCGCTGCTGGCCGAGGGCGCCCCCAACAAGGTCATCGCGCGGCGGCTGAACATCTCCGTGCATACGGCGAAGTTCCATGTCGCAGCGATCCTGACGAAGCTCGGTGCCGCCAACCGCACCGATGCGATCGCCATCGCCATGCGGCAGGGCCTGGTGCTGGTCTAGCTCAGATTGTCTCAAGGCCGACGCAGCGTAACCCGCATCCGGTGTGTTGGGCCTTGCGCGGCGGTTCTCGGCCGCGCAAGGATCGTGTCTTTCATGTTGAAGGAAGGCGCAAGGATGTCGCTCAAGGGAAAGACGCTTTTCATCTCCGGCGGGTCGCGCGGCATCGGGCTGGCGATTGCGCTGCGCGCCGCGCGCGATGGCGCCAATGTGACGATCGCGGCCAAGACCGCCGAGCCGCATCCGAAGCTGCCCGGGACGATCTACACGGCGGCGCACGAGATCGAGCAGGCCGGCGGCAAGGCGCTGCCGGTGCTGTGCGACATTCGGGATGAAGAACAGGTCGCCGAAGCGGTCGCCAAGACCGTGGAGAGGTTCGGCGGCATCGATATCTGCGTCAACAACGCCAGTGCCATCCAACTCACCGGCACGCTGGAGACCGATATGAAGCGCTACGATCTGATGCACCAGATCAACACGCGCGGCACTTTTCTCGTCTCCAAAATGTGCATTCCGCACTTGAGGTTGGCGGAAAATCCTCACATCTTGAATCTGGCGCCGCCGCTCGACATGAAGGCCAAGTGGTTCAAAAACCATGTCGCCTACACGATGGCAAAGTTCGGCATGTCGATGTGCACGCTGGGCATGAGCGCCGAGTTCGCCAGGGACGGCATTGCGGTCAATTCGCTATGGCCGATCTCGACCATCGACACGGCGGCGGTGCGTAACCTCCTGGGCGGGGCGACGGTGGCGGCGATGAGCCGTTCGCCCGACATCATGGCCGATGCGGCATACGCCATCCTGGTCAGGCCGTCGCGTGAGGCGACCGGCAATTTCTACATTGACGAAGAAGTGCTGCGCGCTGAGGGCGTCAGCGATTTCTCGGCCTATGCGCCGGGTGCGACAGGCCCGCTCGCCGGCGACTTTTTTGTGCCGGACGAGGTGTTCGGCCGGTCGGATACCAAAATCAAAGGTATCTACTGACGGACAGTATCTAGCTGACAGGCATATCTCTTAAAGACCGGCACAGACGCGTGCTCACTCCTCGGCTTTCTTGGCTTTGCCAAGACCCATCAGCCGGTCGATATAGGCAAGCATCAGTGCCGACAGAACGAAGGCCAGATGAATGATGGTCAGCCACATCAGCTGGTCGGTCGTGTAGGAGACCGAGTTCAGGAACACCTGCAAGAGGTGGATCGAGGAGATCGCTACGATTGTCGAGGCGACCTTGACCTTCAGCGAGCCGACATCGATCGTGCCCAGCCAATGCACCTTGCCGTCATTTTCATCGAAGCGGCTGACGAAGTTTTCGTAACCCGAGATGATCACCATCACCACCAGTGAGGCGACCAGCGCGGCATCGATGAGGCCGAGTATTTTCAGGATGGTGTCGGTGTCATCGAGCGTGAAGGCGACGGAGACGAACTCGAACAGCTTCTTGCCGAAGGACACGGCATAGATGGCAAGTGCCGCACCCAGTCCGAGATAGAAGGCGACCAGCAGCCAGCGCGAGGCGAGAATGATCGATTCGATGGCGAGTTCGAGGCGCTTCATGCGGCGATTCGGGCTCCGTTGTCGGAGTGCCGTATTTCGGGCAGGCTGCGGCGGTTTGCAAGGTTGCAAAAAAACGAAACCCCGCCGGGGAGGGGAACCGGCGGGGCTCGTGTGTCCCGCTGGAGTCGGGACAGGGCAGGGAACGCCCTTTCCAGAATCTGGGATGGGTAACCGCGCGTTTCAAGATTGATGACCGCGCGATTCAATGGTTGATCAAATCGCGCGGTTCACATTGCGGTCTATTGGGCGCTGGCCACCGGCGCTACCAGGGGGGTAATCCGGCGGATGGCGACGCGGCGGTTCTCGCGGTTGGGTCCCGACGTGTTGACCTTGAGATACTCCTCGCCATAGCCCTGCGTCGTCAGGTTCTCCGGCGGGATGCCAAAGGCATTGGTCAAGGCTTCGGCGACCGCCTCGGCGCGGCGGTCGGACAGAGCAAGGTTCGCTTCCGGTGTGCCGACAGCGTCGGTATGGCCCTCGATCAGGAAGCTCTCGGCCGGGTTTTTCTTCAGCAGCTTGTCCATGGCGTTGGCAACACCCTCCAGCTTCTGGACCTCGGTGTCGGAAATCGAGGCCGAACCGAATTCGAAGTTGAGCGTGTCGAGGTCGATGCGGCGGGCGATGTCGCGCACGCGGGCCGAGCGCTTGACCTCGTCGATCGAATAGAGGCGCTGGACCCTCTCGACCGGCGGCCGTTCGAGGAACGTGTAGTAGTCGTCCGGATCCTCGACCTCTTCGGAATCCAGAATGTATTCCTCTTGCGGGATGGTAAGGCGCATCGGCGGCAGGTCGTCGCCCGGGTCGCGCCAGTCTGCATCATCGTCATAGTTCCGCTCGTCGACATAGCTCAGCACATATTCGCGGCCGTCTGGCGCGATGCGTGAACGCTGGATGACGTCGCCGTAGCGGTTGCGGATGGTGACGATCCGGACACCATTGTCACGCTCGACGATTTCCCGGGTGCGATCGCCCGACAGGTCCTCATAATAGACATTCCTGGCGCCGCGGTGCATGCGCGGGGCATCGCTGCTTTCGACGAACGTCTGGTTGTTGAACTGGAGGATGACGCGGTCGCCGAATTCCCTGACGACGTTGGTGCCCTGGGGGCGCGGACGGCGGTGAACATCCTCGATGTCCGGCGCACGCTCGACGCGCTTGCCCTTTTCCTCCGTCACCGGAACGATCTTTTCAGGCTTGATCGCCTGCTGGGCCGCCTTATCGTCGGTAGGTGGCGATCCCTCCTCGACCGGAGCCGGCTTCGGGGCTTCCACCTGGTTCTCGCCCTGCTGGGCGGGCTGGTTGCCCTGCTGCTTACCGGCATTTTGGCCGCGCTCCTTGCCACCCTTGCGCTTGCGCAAGACATCCTTCTGGCTGTCCAGAACAGGTGCCTCGTTCGGATTGGCCTGGGCTTCACCCTGGACCGGATTTTCACCCTGGACAGGCGCGGCCTGGCCAGTCGAAGGCTGTTCGCCGGTCGAGGGCTGTTGCTCTCCTGTCACCGGCTGTTCGCCGACAGGCCTCTTGCCACGTTTCTTGATCTTGTCCTGGGGCTGTTCGCCCTGGACGGGAGCGGCCTGCTGCTCGGTCGGAGCCGGTTGGGCCTGTGGGGTCGCTTCCTTATTGGTCGGCGCCGGCTGGCCTTCCGCCTCCGTGGCGGGTCCGGTCAATTCAGCAGGCTTCTTGCGCTTGCCCGGCTTTTGTCCGGGCTCGACAGTCGGAGCCTGTTCTGCCGGGGCAGCCTCGATCTGCTGGTTCTGTTTTTGCTTCTTCTTGCGCGGATTGACGTTGGGCTGGTTGTCGTTTGCCGGCGCTGCCTGCTCGGCCGGTTGTTCCGATGGGGCCGCTTCGATCTGCTGCCGATTGCGCCGCTTCTTGCGGGGTTGCTCGGTCTCGGCCGGAGCGATCTGCTCGGCCGGAGCGGATTCTGTTTGCTGCTGCTGATTGCGCCGCTTCTTGCGGGGTTGCTCGGACTCGGCTGGAG
>NZ_JAMYQW010000069.1:0-17979 GCF_040321085.1 Mesorhizobium sp. M0522 | reverse complement strand
CTTTCCCGGCCTTCAAAAAAAGCCCCATTAACTCACCAACCAGGATTTCGCTTCCCGTGCAAAGCCCTCCTTGTGGGAGAAGGTGTCGCCGAAGGCGACGGATGAGGGGTGCTCCAGCTTGGCATCGCCTCATTTCTTCCAACGCCCCTCAACCGTCTCGGCGCTAGCGCGCCGATCCACCTTCTCCCACAGGGGGAGAAGGGGACGCGCTCCTATCGCCGAGTCTGAAAATCCGCCGCTGCGGCGCATGGCCGGCGCCCGGACGTGCACATCCGTCTTGACGCAAGCCCAAACTGAGCCGCACAATCGCTCGCAGCAGGCGAAGGGAGGCCAGTCGCCTGCGGGAGGATATACCCATGACGGAAGCGATCAGGCTCTACTGGGGCCGGTTCGGACATGTTTCTGTCCTGAACGTCGCCAGCGACTTCGTCACCCATGCCCATGTCGAGGCGCATATCATCATCTGGCTGGAAGGCACGGCCGGCGAGATGACCATCGGCCGCGAGACGGTGCGGCTTGGACCGGGCACCGCCGCCGGCATCAATTCCTTCCAGCCGCACAGCCACGCTCTGTCCCGCGACGGCACGCCTGGCCTGTTCCTCGCCTTTTACATCGATCCGGACTGGGCTCGAAGGCGCCGCGAGTTGCCTTCCGCCGCGCCGCTGTTCTCCGCCCCGGCAATCACGCTCGAGCCTTGGCTGCACAAGGCAGCGGCCAACCTTCTCGACCATCTCAGCGACAATGAGAGCATCGACGACATCGCCAATTACGAGATCGAGCGCTTCATCGACAGCGTACTCGACGCCGCCGACGCGTCCGCACCGCAGACGGTGCGCACCCGCGTCAACACCATGCAGGACTTCCGCGTCCGCAAGGCGATCCAGCTGATGAAAGCCAATGTCTGCGAGCGTATCTGCTTCGACGACGTGGCGCGCAGCGTCGGCCTGTCGCGGCCGCATTTCTTCGCCCTGTTCAAGGAACAGACCAATCTGACGCCCAACGTCTATTGGAACACGCTGCGCATGGAGGAAGCGGTGCGGCAGTTACAGTGGTCGCAGGAGCCGCTGATCTCGGTCGCCTGCAATCTCGGCTTCACCACGCAAGGCAATTTCTCGCGCTTCTTCCGCGACCATGTCGGCGTCCCGCCGACGCTTTACCGCGAGGCGGCGCGGGCGATCAGCTGAGCGCCCGTTTTTTCAGACTATTTGATAGGCGTTCAAGACGCATTGATAAGCGCCGCCGAGCCTGCCGTCCTACCCTCCCAAGCAGCTGATTTGCAAGGGAACGATCATATGGCGAAAGTCACCATCTCCAGTGTCATCGACGCACCGGTCGAAAAGGTCTGGGCGCGCGTACGCGACTTCAACGGTCTGCCGACCTGGCACCCGCGCATGGTCGAAAGCCATATCGAGGACGGCAAGGATGCCGGCACGATCGGCTGCGTGCGCAATTTCCAGCTCGCCAGCGGCGCCCGCCTCCGCGAAAAGCTGCTCGATTTCTCCGACGAGAACTTCCTCGTCAGCTACGCCATCCTGGAGACGCCGCAGCCGCTCACCAACCACAAGTCGACGCTGCAGTTGCGGCGGGTGACGGACGGCGACCGCACCTATGCCGAATGGACCGCCAGCTTCGACGCCGCTCCCGAGGAAGCCGACAAGCTGGCCGAAGGCATGGGCGCCAATGTTTTCCAGGGCGGGTTCAACGCCCTGAAGAACCACTTTGCCGGCCAGAGTTGAATGACGGACTAAGCCCGAAAAAGGGAGCGTTCCATGGCGCTTGCACTGCAGACTTTCGCGACGGTGAAGGACGCCGGCGCGGCGCTGAAAGCCGCCGGCGCCCGCTATCTCGGTGGCGGCACACTGGTCGTGCGCGCCGCCAATGAAGGCGACGTGTCGATCTCCGGTTTCATCCGGTCGACCGAACCGGCGCTGTCAATTATCCGCATTTCCGGCGGCGAGGTCCGCATCGGCGCTTCGGTGACCATGGCGGCGGTCGCCCGTCACTCGGATCTCACCCCCCTTGCCCACGCTGCGCGCGCCGTCGGCGGCCCGGCGATCCGCAACATGGCGAGCGTCGGCGGCAATCTCTTCGCGCCAACGCCTTACGGCGATTTCACCGTTGCGCTGCTGGCTTTGGATGCAACTGTCAGCACCGATGACGGCGAGCTGCCGATCGAAACATTCCTCGCAAAGCGCGAGAGCAACCACGCCATCGTCACTGCGGTCGGCTTCACGATTCCGAAGGAAGGCGGCTTTCGCTTCCTGAAAGTGTCGAGGGTCAAGCCAAAGGGCATTTCGGTGCTGAGCATCGCGACCGTGCTGGAGCACGCACCGGACGGCACTGTGTCGTCCGCGCGGATCGCGCTCGGCTGCATGGCCGACCGGCCGATCCGTGCCAGGGCGGCGGAGAAGGCCCTGATTGGCCGGGAACTCACGAGCGAGAGCATCGCACCGGCACTGGCTGTTGCCCGCGACGGCACTTCGCCGCCAACCGATCCGATCGCCAGCGCCTGGTATCGCAACGAAGTCCTGCCGGTCCATCTCGGCCGGCTGCTGCTCGCCTGAAAGACCGTGGCGCGTATGTCCGCCTGGCTGCGGCGCAAGGAGTAAAAAGATGGCAAAGGTCCCGGTTCAGTTCACGCTCAATGGTGCGGAGAAAGCCGAGTTCATCGACAGCGGCACGACGCTGCTTCATGCGCTGCGCGACAAGATCGGCGACACCTCGCCGAAGGGCGGCTGCCACCAGGGCACTTGCGGCGCCTGCTCGGTCATCATCGACGGCGAGCTCAGGCTCTCCTGCCTGACGCTGGCCGAGACCTGCGACGGCGCAACCGTCACCACCACCTCGGGACTGGCGGAAGGCGGCGTGCTGCATCCGCTGCAACGCGCTTTCCTCGATGCTTTCGCCACGCAATGCGGTTTCTGCACGCCGGGCATGATCATGGCCGCCAAGGTGCTGCTCGACCAAACGCCGAACCCCAGCCGCGAGGACGTGGTCGAGGCGTTGTCGGGCAATATCTGCCGCTGCACCGGCTACGAACCGATCATCCAGGCGGTGCTGAGCGCTGCGCGCTCCAATTCGCAGAACGCGGCTTGAGGGGAGTCAAAAAGATGGAACTCCGCAAGAGCTATTTCGCCGACCAGCGCAAGGACGATCTGCACGAGATCGGCCAGCCGCGGCCGCGTTCGGATTCGCCCGGCCATGTCACCGGCAAGACCGCCTATTTCGCCGACCGCAATTTTCCCGGCATGCTGCACCTGAAGATGGTGCGCAGCCCGCATCATCACGCCCGCATCCGCAGCATCGATACGTCAGAGGCGGAAAAGCACCCCGGCGTCGTCAAGGTGCTGACCGCCAAGGACGTGCCGCACAATGTCTACACCATCCTGATCCTGATCCAGATCGGGCCGGAGGACGAGACGGTGCTGGCCGACGGCAAGGTGCGCTGGAAGGGCGAGGCCGTGGTGGCGGTGCTGGCCGAGACCGAGCGCGCCGCCCAGGAAGCCGCCGCCAAGGTCAAGGTCGACTACGAAGTGCTGCCGGCCGTCTTCGACATGGAGGAAGCGCTGAAGCCCGGCGCGCCGATCGTCAATGAGTACCATGGCCGGAACTACTATCTCTACGATAGCGGCGAATGCCGCAAGGTGCGCTTCGGCGATGTCGAGGCAGGCTTTACAGGAGCCGACCACGTGCTCGAACAGACCTACCAGTCTTCACCGATCGAGCATGCGCCGACCGAAACGACCGGCTGCATCGTCGCGCCCGAGGGCAACGACCGCTTCACCTGCTACACCAACACACAGGCGATGTTCTTCACCCTCGATAACGCCTCGATCATCCTGCAGGTGCCCGGCAACAAGCTGCATTTCGTCGGCGGCACTGTCGGCGGCGGCTTTGGCGGCAAGGTCGACGTCATCGTCGAGCCGATCGCCATCCTTGGCGCCAAAATAACAGGACGACCGGTCTGTTTTATCTACAGCCGCGAGGAAGAGATGCAGATTTCCTCGCCGCGCGCCGCCGAGAAAGTCGTCATCAAGGACGGCGTCATGAACGACGGCCGCATCGTCGCGCGTAAAGTCACGGGCTACACCGATGCCGGCGCCTATTCGCGCCATTCGCCCTACGGCGCGCAGAAGGGCGCCGGCCATTATCCCGGCCCCTATACGATCCCGAACGTCTGGATCGACACCTACTGCGTCTACACCAACCGCACCCCGTCCTCGGCGATGCGCGGCTTCGGCGTCACCATCGGCGATTTCGCGCTGGAGGTACAGATGGACAAGCTCGCCCGGCTGATCGGCATGGACCCGCTCGAATTCCGTTTCATCAACGCCTATCGCGATGGCGACATGAAAGCACATCGGCAGCCGACCGAGGGGGCTGCGCTGATCGAGTGCATGCAGGAAGCCTCGCGCGCCGCCAACTGGCCCGTGGCAGAAAAATTCATGGCGATGTCGTCTTACGCGAAGGGAGTTTGAGATGGCGATCAGGCGCGGACGCGGCGTCGCCGCGATCAATTATCCGACCGGCATGAATCTCGGCGGCGACCCGACGCAGGCGCTGGTGCATTCGACGCCGACCGGCAATTTCATGGTCACGCTGTCGAGCGTCGACCTCGGCCAGGGCATGAAGCAGATCATGGCGCAGATCTGCGCCGAGACGATCGGCGTGCCGACCGACCGCGTCGTCGTCGACACCGCCGACACCGACACCGGCCCGCACTGCATGGGCACCTTCGCCTCGCGCGGCACGCACCGCGCCGGCAACGCAGTCATCCAGGCGGCCAGGGAAGCCCGCCAGGTGATGCTGGAAGTGGCGGCCGAGGAGCTGGAAGTGAACGCGTCGGATCTCGAGACCGACGGCCAGGGCAACATCCTGGTCAAGGGCGCGCCGCAGAAATCGATCTCGATCTTCGATGTCGCGCTGTCGGCGCATTTTAAGCGCGGCCGTTCGATTTCCGGCCGCGGCATGTTTTTGATCCCGCGCTCCTATCCGGAAAAGGAAACCGGCGCGATGAAGCCGTCGACCTGCTATGCGCATGCCTGCACAGTGGCCGAGGTCGAAGTCGACGACGAGACCGGCGAGGTCACCGTGCTGACGGTGAAGAACGTATTTGAGATCGGCCGTGCGCTGAACCCGAAAATGGTTGAACAGCAGCTCGTCGGCGGCTCATGGATGGGCATCAGCCATGCGCTCTACGAGACGACCGAACCCTATTATCCCAACCGCGACCATGGCGGCACCGATTTCAACCAATATCTGATGCCGGGACCGGGCGATCTTGCCGAAACCGAGATCATCGTGCTGGAACGGCCCTCGGCGGATGGGCCGTATGGCGCCAAGGGGCCGGGCGAAATGTGCGCCAACCCGCAAATCCCGGCGGTGGCCAACGCCGTCTTCGACGCCGTCGGTGTGCGCATCGATACGCTGCCGATCACGCCGGAGCGCATCCTGCGGGCGCTGAAGGCGCAAGCATCGAACTGAGTGTTGGAAATGCCCAAGAGAAGTGCCGAGACTGTCGCGACATCGCCGGAGGCGGTGGCGTCGCGCCTCGCCGCCTCGCGCTATCTGGCCGACGAGAGCCTGGCCACCGCCATCTTCCTGGCGATAAGGCTGGGCAAGCCGCTGCTGCTCGAAGGCGCACCGGGCGTCGGCAAGACGGAAGCGGCGAAGGCGATTGCCGAAGTGCTCGGGCGTGAGCTGGTGCGACTGCAATGCTATGAGGGCATCGACGCAGCACACGCGCTCTACGAATGGAACTACCAGCGCCAGCTGCTCGCCATCCGCCACGCCGGCGAGCACGAGATCGACATCTACGACGACCGCTTTCTCATCGCGCGGCCGCTGCTGCAGGTGCTGAAGGCACCGGAAAAGCGCGTGCTGCTGGTCGACGAAATCGACCGTTCCGACCATGAATTCGAAGCGCTGCTGCTGGAGTTCCTGTCCGATTTCCAGATCAGCATTCCCGAGCGCGGCACCATTCGCGCGACGGCGCAGCCGATCGTCATCCTGACCTCGAACCGCACCCGTGAACTGGCCGAAGCGCTGCGGCGGCGCTGCGTCTACCACTGGATCACCTATCCCGACGCCGGGCGCGAGGCCGAGATCATCATGCTGCGCGCCGGCGATGTCGCCGAGGCCACGGCCCGCGCCGTTGCCTCGGCCGTGCGCGACATTCGCGCCCGTCCGTTGGCCAAGCCACCAGGCATCGCCGAGGCGGTCGAATGGGCCAATGCCGCGACCATCCTCGAAAAGGGCGGCAGCCCGTGGCCGGAAGCGTTTCGCCGGGCCATTGGCGTGCTGATCAAGGACGAGGAGGATCTATCCTGCATCGCGCCGGAGCTCGGCAAGATTGTCGAGGAGGCGCTGGCGTGAGCGCGGCAGGCCTGCCTCAAAGAGCAGCACCCTTCCTCGGCTTCGGCCGGCTGCTGCGCCGCTACGGCTTCCCGGTGGCGCCCGAGCAGGTCTCCGGCTTCATGCAGGCGGTGACGTTGCTCGGTCCCCGTTCGATGGCCGACATCCACGAGGCGGCCCTTGCCACGCTGGCGCCGCCGCCCGACCGCCGCGACGAATTCGAGGCGCATTTCCGGAGCCATTTCTATGGGGACGCCGCGGCGCTGGTCGAAGGCGAGGCCGACGAGGAAACCCGCATCAAGGACGATGGTGCAACGGGCGAAGAAGAAATCGAGGTGGTCCGCCAGGAGGAAGGCGGCGAACTGTCTTCGGCCAGCGAACAGTTGAGCGTCCGCGAGTTCCATCGCGATAGCGACGGGCTTGCCGCGTTCCGCCGCAAGCTCGCCACCGCGTTGCCCGCCCGCCGCTCCTTCCGCACCGTGCGCACGAATGCCCGCGGCAAGCTCGACCTGCGCCGCTCGCTGCGCGAAATCGTCAGTGCCGACGGCGATATCCCCTCGCCGCTGCTGCGCCGGCGGCAGACAGTGCCGCGCAAGCTTCTCATGCTGATCGACGTGTCGGGCTCGATGAAGCTCTACACATCGGACTATCTCAAGCTGGCACACGCGGCGGTGCAAGGCGCCGACCGGGCGGAGGTCTTCACTTTCGGCACACGGCTGACCCGTATCACCTCGGCGCTGCGCATTCGCGACCGCAATCAGGCGCTGGCCCACGCCGCTGCCCAGGTCGACGACTGGGACGGCGGCACCCGTATGGGACCGACGCTGCTCGCGTTTCTATCGGTGCCGCGCTTCTCCGCCTTTGCACGCGGGGCGGCAATCGTCATCCTGTCCGATGCGCTGGAGCGCGGCGATCATGCCGAGCTGGAGACCGCGATGCGCCGGCTGAGCGCCCGCGCCTTTCGGCTTTCGCTGGCGACGCCACTGGCCGGCGATCCGCGCTTCCGGCCGGCCACGGCAGCACTTAGCGCCATCCTGCCGGTGCTCGACGATCTGGTCGACGGCTCGTCGATCGCCGGTCTCGCCGATTTCATCCTGTCGCTCGCCCGCCCAGCTCCGGCGGCCGCGGCAATCTGGACGAGGGTTTCATGATGCAGAAGGCGATCGACGCGCATTTCCACATCTGGCGCCGAGAGGACCAACCCTGGCTGCGCGGGCCGATGGTGCCGCGCATCTTTGGCCCCTACGAGCCGATCCGCCGCGATTATCCGATCGAGGAATTCCTCGCCGACCAGCAAGGTTCGGGCGTCGAGAAGGCGGTCTATGTCCAGACCAACTGGGCGAAGGAGGATTTCGAGAACGAGGTGGCGTTCCTGCAGAAGACCGCGGAAGAAACCGGCTGGCCGCACGCCATCGTCGGCTATGCCGACATGACGGTGGACGACGTGCGTCACCAGATCGACCGGCTGAAAAAATATCCGCTGCTGCGCGGCGTGCGCATGCAGCTGCACTGGCACGGAACGCCGGCCTTCCGCTTCGCCGCCTCGGCCGATCAGGTCATCGACCCGAAGGTGCGGGCCAATGTCGCGCGGCTCAAGGATTACGGCCTGTCCTTCGACCTGCAGCTTTTCCCCGCCCAGATGAGAGACGGGTTGACGCTGGTCGGCGACAATCCGGAGACCAATTTCATTCTCACCCACGCCGGCATGCTGACCGACATGGAGCCGGAGACCACCGAGGCCTGGAAGTCCGGCCTGCGCACGCTGTCAGCGGCGCCCAACCTCTATGCAAAGCTGTCCGGCCTCGGCACCTTCGTCCACCGCAACGACCCGGCGCTGATCGGCTATATCGTCGACAACGCCATCGACATTCTCGGCAGCGACCACCTGATGTTCGGCTCGAACTTCCCGATCGAGAAACTGTGGACCAGCCATGCCGAGCTGATCAAGGCGCACCGCGAGGCGGTGGGCAAGCACGGCACGGCGGCAGAGGCTGATATTTTCTGGAACACTGCGGCGAAGGTTTATCGGCCGGTGTAGCGCGCATCCCTTCTCCCCTTGTGGGAGAAGGTGGATCGGCGCGTAGCGCCGAGACGGATGAGGGGTGCCGGAAGGAACTCGGCGGAGAAAATCCCAGCGATTTGAAGCACTTACGTCTCCAAGGCAGCGATCCGTCCAGCACCCCTCATCCGACCGAGCTTCGCTCGGCCACCTTCTCCCACAAGCGGAGAAGGGAAGGCGCCGCGCCTCACCTCACCGCACCTCGAACTCCGGATCGACCGGGATCTGCAGCGCTGTCACCATCTGGTTGGTTTGCCCGGCCAGCCCGATGATCGACACCAACTCGCCATGCTGCGCGTCGGTCATGCCTTTGGCCCGCGCTGCGGCGGTGTGCGAGTGGACGCAATAGGAGCAGCCATTGGCGGTCGAGACGGCGATGTAGATCATCTCCTTGGTAAGCGGATCGATGGCGCTGTCAGCGACCATCACCGCCTTGAGCTGCTCCCACACCCGCCTCAGCGAGACCGGATCATTGGCCAGCCCGCGCCAGAAATTGTTGACGAAATCGGATTTGCGCGTCGCACGGATGTCGTCGAATACCGCCTTCACGGCGGGAATCGCCTGGACCTCGGCATCGGTCAGAAGTTTCGTCGTGGCCATGGCTTGGTCCTTTCGCTTTGAATCGTTATGCGAGGTCGTTGAATCAGGTCGGGAGAAAAGGCGGCTAACCGCCTTGGATGAATCAGCAATTGACGCGCTGAGGCAAGACCGTAAGGCTGGCCGAGGCCCCTCACCTTCGTCATCCCTGGGCGAAGCAGGAGCGAAGCTCCGTCGAAAAGACCCTGGGATGACGAATGGACTGGCGACTCGGCCAATTGTCGAAGTTCGCATCGCCCTAATGCACCGCTGCGTACATGATCTTCTCCTCCGTGGCCTCCGCAGGCGAGAACTCCTCGACGATGCGGCCCTGCCGGCAGACCAGGATGCGGTCGGACAGGTTCATAATCTCCGGCAGGTAGGACGAGATGACGACGACTGCGAGGCCTTCATCGGCCAGCCGGTTGATGATCTGGTGGATCTCGGCGATCGCACCGACATCGACGCCGCGCGTCGGCTCGTCGAAGATGACGATGCTCGGCTTTTGCACCAGCCCCTTGCCGATCACCACCTTCTGCTGGTTGCCGCCGGAAAGCTCGACCACGCGCGCATTGTCGTTGATCGCCTTGACGTTCAGCGTCTTGGTCCATTCGGCCGACAGCGCCCGCATCTCCTGCGCATTGATCACCCAGCCCTTTTCCCGCCCTGCCGCCAAAAAGCCGCCGAACAGGTTCTCGGCGACGTCCATCGTCTCGAAAATCCCCTCGCTCTTGCGGTCTTCGGTGACATAGACGATGCCGTCCGCCACCGCCTCGCTCGGCACGAGATAGCGCACCGGCCGGTCGTGCAGTTCGATGCTGCCGCCGCGCAGGAAGTCGCGCTTGTAGATGCCGGAGACGATCTTGAACGTCTCGGTGCGGCCCGAGCCGATCAGCCCGAACACGCCGGTGATCTGGCCCTCGAAGATCGAGAAGGAATTGTTGCGCACGACATTGCTCATCGAGATGTCCTGTACCGACAGCACCTTCCTGCCGGCCCTGCGCAGCCTGGCCTCGTCGCGCTGGCTGTAGAGCTGTCCCGACAGCGTCCGTCCGACCATCGCCGCGACGATCCTGTCGCGATCGAAGGCTGCGGTATCGTCGGTGATCACCAGCTCGCCGTCGCGCAGGATGGTGATGCGGTCGGCGATATCAAGCGCTTCTTCGAGCGCATGGCTGATGAAGACGATCGACACACCCCTTGCCTTGAGCCGGCGGATCAGCGCGAAGAAGTGCCGCTTTTCCTCCGGCGTCAGCGTCGCCGTCGGCTCGTCGAAGATGATGATCTCGGCATTGTGGTGGACGGCGCGTGCAATTTCGACCATCTGCCGCTTGGCCGCGCCCAGCGTCGCCACCATGGCATTGGGGTCGACGGGAAAATTCAGCGACTGCAGGAACTGCTGCGCCGAGATATAGGTGCCGCGCAGCCGGTTGAGAAAGCGCTCCGTGCCGAGGTAGAGGTTCTGCGCCACCGTCATCGACGGCACCAGGCTGGTTTCCTGGAACACCATGGCGATGCCGGCTTCAAGTGCCGCATGCGGCGAGGCGTAGGCGATCTCCTGACCCTTGTGGAACATCTTTCCCGATGTCGCGTCGACGACGCCGGCGATGATCTTGGTCAGCGTCGATTTTCCGGCACCGTTCTCGCCGAGCAGCGCGTGGATCTCGCCCTTGCGCAGCTCGAAGCTGACATTCTTCACCGCGGGCACACCGCGATAGGTCTTGGTCACGTTCTCCAGGCGGACGATCGGTTCCATCAGCGATGCCCTCCTGAAGCCAGGTCGATGGCCAGCAGGCAATCGCCGCCTTTCGAGGCAATGAACAGGCGACCGTCTGTCTCCGCCACGCTGCAGATGCCATGACGCGTGCCGTTGGCGCGGCTGTGCAGGCTGAATTGCGGCCGCATCTCCCGATCGAGCCTGACCACCAGCCCGTAGGAGCGGCTCGGCGACCACGGCTTGTGGATGCCCATGGTGCGGATGCCGCCGCATTGCAGCGGCTCGAGGAAGCTGCGGTTGGAGGCGAGTGCCGGCGCGATCCAGTGTTGCGGCGACACTTGCGCCAGCATGTCGTTCCGATAGTGCGTTTCCTGCAGCACGAATTCGATCAGACGGTTGCGGGGCGCAAACAGCGCCAGCCAGGCACCGCCATCGGCGGCGGGCGATAGCCGCGCGGGATAGCCGGGCAGGTGCGCCAGCACCGTCGAGCGGCTGCCTGTCGCGCCGTCGAAGCGGACGAGTTGGTGCCGCCAGCTCTCGCCGACCAACACGTCCTTGCCGGTTGGATGCAGCCCATAGGGAAAGGCGATGTCACCGGCGAGCTTGCGGAATTCGCTGCCTGCCGGATCGCGCTTCCACAGCGAACCCGACGCACCCTTCTTCATCAGATCGGCGGCCCATTGCGACGGCCCGTGGTCGGCCGAGCCATTGGCCAGCCAAAGCGTGCCATCTTCCGCATAGGCGAGTGCTGTGATGCAGCGGATCTCGGCCGGCAGGGCGGCCTCCTTGCCTGCAATCAGCAGCCTGCCGCTTTCGAGCCCGACCGTCAGTTCGCCGGCGGGCGAGCGCGCGAGCGCGGCGACCGCGGCCGGAAATGTCTCGACCAGAACAGGCGCGCCACCGGCGGCGAGCGCGTAGACGGCATTGCCGCTGGACGCCAGCAGCTGACCGTCAGCGATCAGCAGATTGTCAGGCTCGGGCAGTTCAGCAAAGGCCGCAGCATCGTCCAGCAACGTATTCGGCCTGAAGGCACCGTCTAGCGGCGGGATTGTCACCGCCTTGCCGCGAAAGATGTCGAGGATCGGGTCCAGCATCATGGCTTGGCACCCCAATAGGAAGCGGGGCTGGTCCAGTTCGGGTCGGCGCCGGCAATCCGGTAGCGGCCGATCCGGTTGTTGAGGATGCCGCCCACGAACAGAAAACCCTTGTGCTCGCGCATCGAGGTGACCATCGGATGCGCGGTGCCCGACAGGTCGCCCATCGCTTCCACGATGCCGCCTTTCTCGTCAAATTTCACCACACCGCCGGTGTTGATGTTGGGAAAAAGCCATTCGTCCTGCGGCAACCGGCGCGTCATGCGCTTGCGCATGTCGGGGTGCCGCAGCGACAGGTCGAAGCTTGGCGTGCGCATGCCAAGCCAGGCCATCCAGTAATTGCCGTCTGAGGCACGGTTGATGTTGTCGGGGTAGCCCGGCATGTCGCGGATCACGCATTCGGCGGTGCCTGCTTTCGGCCCCACCAGCCAATAGCGATGCACGCGGCAGGCCCAGCTTTCGGCAAAAAACAGCGACTTGCCGTCATGCGCCATGCAGACGCCGTTGGTGTAACGGTAGCCGTCGAGCAATGTCTTGGTCGAACCGTCCTTCGGATCATAGACGAGCAGCCGCCCGGTGGCGCGGTTCTCGATCGAGTCCAGCGCCCAGTCGTGCGCGTCATAGCGCTTGGTGGAATCGGTGAAGTAGATGCGGCCGTCCGGCGCGA
Organism: Mesorhizobium sp. M0522; assembly: GCF_040321085.1. NCBI lineage: Bacteria > Pseudomonadati > Pseudomonadota > Alphaproteobacteria > Hyphomicrobiales > Phyllobacteriaceae > Mesorhizobium > Mesorhizobium sp. M0522. The sequence goes on along the minus strand of NZ_JAMYQW010000069.1, from coordinate 5,512 downwards.
TGTCGCAATCATTGGGGTCGCGCAGCCGCGCATCGTCGACGATCGAGGTCCAGGAGCGCGACGTTTCCGCCGAAAGCCGCTTCACCTCGCGCTGCGGCGAGACCGAATAGAGGCCCATCGCGCCAACGCAGCTGATCAGATCGCCTGTCTTGTCGAAGGCCAGGCCGAGCGGAAAGCCGCCAATATGGGCAAAGACCTCCGAGCGTTTGTAGTCCGGCGCGAAGAAGCGGACGATCTCGCCATGCCTGGTGCCGCAATAGAGATGGTCGTCGCGGTCGAGGATGACGTCTTCCGGCCCTTCCAGCTCGCCGAGCCCGATATGGTCGGCCTCCGACAATCGGTTGTCGAGTTCGTAAGGCGTGCCCGAGCCCGGTGCAGCCGACTGCGTTGCCCCCATCTTCAGATAGACCGGTGCGACATAGACCTCGTCCAGCACCTTGTGGCGGTTCTTCAGCCAGCGAATGTCGATGGTGACGGCGACGGCCAGCATGATGCCCAGCACCATCTGGTTGGTGCCGGTGCCATAGCCCAGCCGGATCAGCCCGTTGGTCATGGTCAGCACGATGATCGCGCCCATCAGCCCCTTGATCACCGAACCGCGGCCGCCGCCCAGGCTGACGCCGCCGACGACCGCCGCCGTCAACGCCATGACCTCAAGGTTGAGGCCGGTTCCCGGCCCTGCCCCGCTCAGCCGGCAGGCGATGAGAAAGCCGCCGAGCGAGGCGCAGAAGCCGGAGAACACATAAGTCATGAACACGGTGCGGCGCACGCGGATGCCGGCATTGTGGGCCGAGCGCCGCGACCCGCCTACCGCCTGCACATGCCAGCCGGGCCGCGAGCGCGTCAGCGCGACGTGGGTAATGATGGCCAGGATAATCGCCGCCCACACCGCAACCGACAGGCCCCAAAAGGTATCGTCGCCGATGAAGTCCAGCACATCCGATGTGGCATCGGAAAGCTGCACGTCGGCGGCATGGGTGGTGACCAATATGTCGAACAGCGCCCGCCCGAAAATGAAGGTGACCAGCGTCGTCAGGAAAGCGCGCAGGCGGAAATAGCCGATCAGATAGCCGTTGATCGCGCCGAACAGCAGCCCGGTGGCGATCGAGGCGGCCAGCGCCAGCCACACCGACTGTTCGAGGATGAAGAAGACGAACACGGCGGAAAAGCACGACAGCGCGAAGATCGAGCCGACCGAAAGGTCGATGCCGCCGCCCAGCATGACCACCGTCATGCCGGTGACCACCAGCGAGAACTCGCCGAGCTGGCGGGTCGATTCCTGCAGCGACATCGGCTTGAAGAAGCCGGGGATGATCGAACCGAACACACCGAGCGTCGCCACCAGCGCCAGGAAAGGAATGGCGTTGTCGGTCCAGCGCTTGCTCAGGATCTCGCCGACGAGGTGGTCGGGCACGAGATTGTAGCGCCAGGATTGAAGGCGTTCGCGAAAGGACATCGGTTGCTGCTGCCACTCAAGAGAGAAAGAGGCGGCCGAACCCGGTCCGGCCACCTCGTCGATGCTTGCAACGGACCCGCGGTTTACTTGGCCGCAGCTTGGGCTTGCAGTGCCTTCAAGTCCCAGCAGCTGTCTGGCTTGAGGTCGGGCTTGGTTGTCGCCTTCTCCAGCGTATAGATGTAGGTGTGCGAGGTGCCGGCCGGCTGGCCACTCTGCAACAGGAACTTGATGACGGCGTTCATGTCGCCCGACTGGCGGGCAAGGTCGGTCATCACCACCGCGCCATAGGTGCCGTCCTGCAGCTTGTCGCAGTCGGCGGTCTTTTCGCCACCGCCGGTGGTGACCAGAAAGACTTTGCCTTCGAGCTTGGCATCGGGGATCGCAGCCGATGCGCCGGTCGCGTCGCCGTCCCAGAAATCGATGATGGCGCAGATGTCGGGGTTCTGCTGCAGCATCGTCGTCGTCACGTTGCGCGAGGTCGTCGCATCCCAGTTGGAGTCCGGCTTGGCCACGACCTTGAAGTCGGGGTTCTTGTCCAGCACCTTCATGATGCCGGCATACTGGTAGAGGCTCGACGAGTTGGCCTGGTCGCCCTGCACCAGCCCGATCTTCTTGGACGAGTTCGGCCCACAACCCTTGATCGCCGCTTCGGCTTCCAGCTGGCCGAGGCGATCCCAGTCGCTGCCGACAAAGGCATCGGCCGGGAAGTTCGCCGGATTGTCGACCAAAAGCACATAGGTGCCGGCCGCCTGCGCCTTCTTCATCAGCTTGGCATAGGAGTTGAGGTCGGGCGAGTGGATGATCAGCACGTCCGGCCTGGCGTCCGACGAGATCGCGTCGGTTATCGCCTGCGCGCCGGCATCGACCACCCAGTTCGGGTCACGCGTCTCGAACACGCCACCCCAGGCCTCGATCTCCGTCTTCAGGTAATGCGCCCAGCCCTGTGCCAGGTCGAAGCCCATCGCCATCGGGACCAGCATCACGCGCTTGCCCTTGAGCGCTTGCGAATAGGCGGCCGGACCCGGATCTTCTGCAGCGAAGCCCGGCGCCACGAAGGCGGAGACGGCAAGCGCTGCCGCGGCAGCCATAAATGTCCTGATGATTTTCATGTCACATCCTCTGGTTTGGTATGTCGTTCGCGGCCGGCCCCAACCGTTCGCGTCAGTCTAAATGTCGCCTTGCTGCGCGGTCTGCTCGTCGCGCGGATTGATGAACCCGTCGACGATGATTGCCGCCAGAAGGATCGCGGCCTTGATCAGGTTCTGATAGAGCAGCGGAATATCGATGATGGTCATGGCGTTGAGCAGGATGCCAATCAGCGCGGCACCCACCAGCACGTTGCGCACCCCGCCCCGCCCGCCAGACAGACCGATGCCGCCGATCACCGCCACCAGCACGATGTCGTAGAGCAGCGTGGAATTGACGATGCGGGTGTTGATCGAATGCAGGCTGGCGGCGGTGAGCAGGCCGGCCACCAGCGAGACCAGGGCCGACAGCACGTAGCGCAGCACCAGCATCGGGCGCACTGGAATGCCGATGTTGCGCGCGGCGACCGGGTTGTCACCGGCGAAATAGACGTAGCGGCCCCATTTGGTGTAGCGCAGGAACAGGAAGAAGGCGAAAGCCAGCCCGGCGAAGACAAACACCTCGACCGGGATGTCGAGGAAACGCAGCCCGCCCAGAAGCTCGACCCAATGGCCGGGCGGCACCGGCACGGCGTCCTGCGTGATCAGTTGTGAACGCACATAGCCGAAGACGAAGGATGCGGTCGCCAGCGTCACGAAGATCGCCGGAACCTCGGCGTAGGCGACCAGGATTCCGTTCAACAGCCCGATGGCGAGAACGCCAGCGAGCACATAGGCGAAGGCCAGCCCGTCGGATGTTCCCGAATTCAGCAGTTGCAGATACCACGCGACCGACATCGCCATGATCGCCACCGCCGACAGGTCGATGCCCCTGCCGATAATGACGACCGCCATGCCAAGCGCCAATATGCCCAGCACCGAGACCGAGCGTACGATGGCAACGAGATTGTTCGAGTTGATAAACCCGGGCAGTCCGATGGCGGCGGCAATGAACAGCACAACCGCGATGGCAAAGACAATGCCCTCCTGGTTCAGGCTTCTCCAGTTTAGCCAGCCGGTCGCGTTCATTGCCCGCTTTCACCCGCGATGGCTACGCCCTGCTCCCTCTGCGGCCATCGGAACGAAAGCTAATCGGCTCAAGACCAATTCGTCAAATGAATCCGCGCATTGCAGGCCGGCTTGCGAGGAAATTCTGCGGTTGGACGCGCCGATTGGCGAGGCTGGCGCAATGCCAGGAACTCAAGCACTTTTGCAATTAACCGTGCCGATCGGAGCGCTCGCAAAAGTTTGTTCCACAACGAGCGAAGCAGGCAGAATTTATGTCCGCGATCGCCGCTGGATTCCCGCGTCAAATCCGCGAAACATGGCCCGAGACCTCGGCGCCGGCAGCGTTCGACAATGCGAGAAAGCGGAACGAGGCGACGAGACCGATTGCGCCGATCACCAGGAAGGCAAGGCGGAAGTCGACGAGATCGAGCGCTGCCGCGCCCCTGGCGATCTGTGACAGGTTGAGCAGCGCCGCCGCCACCGCCACGCCGAACAGCATCGCCACCTGCTGCAGCATGCTGGACAATGTCGCCGCCGAGCTGCGCTGCTGTGAGGCCACATCGGCGAAGGCCAGCGTGTTGAGCGCGGTGAACTGCATCGAGCGCGAAAGGCCGGCGATCAGCATCAGCACCACCACCAACGCTTGCGGCGTCTGCGGCGAAAGCGCCGCGCAGGCCATGATCGACAAGGAAGCGATCACCCCGTTGACGATCAGCACCGAACGGAAGCCGAAGCGCCTCAGCGTCGGCGTCGTCACCGCCTTCATGCCGAGATTGCCGAGGAAATAGGTCAGGATCATCATGCCCGCATCGACCGGGCTCAGGCCGAAGCCGACCTGGAACAAAAGCGGCAGCAGGAATGGCGTGGCGTTGATGGCGATCCGGAAGATCGTGCCGGCCGACAGCGTCGAGATGGCGAAGGTCTGCACCTTGAAAGCTGTGAGATCGAGCAGCGGATGGTTGGCGCGTCGCAGATGCCGCACCGCCAGCCAGCCGACCAAAATGCCCGTGCCGAGCAGTGCCACGGTCGGCAACACACCCTCCTGCGGATGCGCGATGCGCTCGAGGCCATAGAGCATCGCGGCGAGCCCCACCGAGGTCAGCAGGAAGCCCGGCCAGTCGAGCGGCTTGGCCCCAGCTTCGCGGTCCCCAGGAATGAAGCGGGCAACCAGCGCCAAACCGGCAACCCCAAGCGGAATGTTGATGAAGAAATTCCAGTGCCAGGAGAGATAAGTGGTGATGAAGCCGCCAAGCACCGGCCCGACCACCGGCGCAAACAGCGCCGGCCAGGTGATCAGCGCCGTGGCGTTGAGAAGCTCGGATTTCGGCGCGTTGCGCAGCACCAGGATGCGGCCGACCGGCGTCATCAGCGCGCTGCCCAGGCCCTGAACCGCGCGTGCGACGACGAACTCGGCCAGGTTCTGTGAGATGCCGCAAACGAGCGAGGCCAGCGTGAACAGGGCGATCGCCACGAGGAAGATGTTGCGCGCGCCAAAACGGTCGGCAAGCCAGCCGGACAGCGGCACGAACACCGCCATGGTCAGCATATAGACGGTGATGCCGATGCTCATCGCCACCGCCGGCACGCCGAAGGATTCTCCCATCTGCGGCAGCGAGGTCGAGATGATGGTCGAATCCAGAAGCTGCATGAAGAAGGCGACGGCGACGATCAGCGCCACCCGCCGGGCTTGCCGCGCCGCCCGGCAAGGCTTTGTTTTCGGGAATGGCGGTCATGCACAGAACTGTCCGAAGGGGAATTTTCACCCGCTCCATCGGCAACCGCACAATTGTCCGGCAAACCGATGACGCACCGGTTTCAACAGCATCTGGCCGGTGCCGTCCGTACGCCTCCGGCGAGGGCCGCCTTGCGGGAGCATGGCCCGGTAGCGAAGCTGCGCTCTTAAGGTCGTCCTTTCGAGCGTAGT
>NZ_JAMYQW010000068.1:0-18034 GCF_040321085.1 Mesorhizobium sp. M0522 | reverse complement strand
GGCGGCAGCCGTGTCGAACACCCGCGCGCCGATCTCATAAGCCATCGCCAGCGCGGCTTGCGACCTGATATCGTCGACCTCGCCATAGATTGTCGCCGTGTCACGCCAACGCGCGGGGCCACCCGCCGCCCAGGTGCCGATGCCGATGCGCGGTACCGAGCGGCCATCCCAAAGCATCATCATCTGCATGCCCGGCTCCTCAACGACGCAAGCTGGCGTGGCGGGCACGCTCGCGGATCTCTTCGCGAGAAATGCCGGCATCCGCCAGTGTGCTGTCCCGGGCCTGCCTCAAGCTCGCAAGCGTCTGGCGATAGGCAATCCAGCGGGCGAAACGGTATCGAAGTTCATCCAACATGATCGTCTCCTTTGGTACGCAGAATGCCTGCGCGCCTGGGTTGGTCGGAAGCGCAAAACCTCTGCGCCAATCGCATGCGCGATCGAAAGGGTTCAGTTCGCTTCTTGGCCAGCCGAGGCGCTTGTCCCTGTCCCGCCAGGCAGGATTGTCCAACGCCTCCAATGCCTGCATACTTGCGCACGATGCCCGCTTTGCGCTACAGCCACGGTCGCAAGGAGTTTTTCATTTCTGCAAAATGGATATCGGCTGGGACGATCTGAGGTTGTTTCTCGACGTTGCGCGGCTGGGTGGCTTGAGCGCAGCGACGGGAACCACGCGCCTCAGCGCAGCCACCCTTGGACGACGCGTCACCGCGCTCGAAAAGCAGATCGGCGAACCTCTATTCGTGCGCCAGCAGACCGGCTACCGGCTGACCCCGGTCGGCGAGGAACTGCTGCGGCGCGCCGAAGACGTCGAGGCGGCAATGCAGTCGCTGACCCGCTGGCGCGAGGGAAACCTGCCCGACCGCATTGTCCGCATCTCGGCCGGGCCATGGACCTCGGCCTTCGTTTCCGCCCATATCGGCGAGATCTGGACGGTCGATGACGGCATAAGGGTAGAGCTTGTCACCACCACCGACCGGGTCGACATCGGCCGCCGTGCCGCCGACATCGGCATCCGCAGCGAGCGCCCGACCGAGCAGTGGCTGGCCGGCCGTCAGAGCGGCAAGGTCGCCCACGCCATTTATTCCGGACGTCACCTGATCAACGGCATCGCCGCCGGATTGTTCGTCGGCGTCACCGGCGAAGGCGCAAACATTGCCTCGGCGCGCTGGCTGCAAGCCCATCACGGCGACCGCATCGCCGTACGCGGCAACAACACCCATTCGGTGCGCGAACTGGTGGCCGCCGGCGCCGGCCTTTCGGTCTTTCCGTGCTTCGTCGGTGACGGCGATCCGCGGCTGGTTCGCGTTGCTCAGCCTATCCCCGAACTTGAAACCGACCAATGGATCGTCACCCATCACGAGGAACGTCACTCCCCGCCGGTACGGAAAGTCGCCGACCGGATCGCCGCCTTGATGCGGGCGCACCAGCCGCTGTTTCGCGGCGAGACGCCGATCCGGTAAGCCTCAGGCATCGATCGGCCGCCAGTGGAGCCGCACGCTGGCACTCATGCCCTGGCCGGGCTCCAGCGCCGTCAGGCCTTGGCCGTGATGCGCGTCGACCGAATCCGACACCGGTTCTCGACCGCTAGCTAGCGGGTCTAAGCGATTGGTTTCATTGTCAGCTTCCGTCCAGACTTGTTGCGGGAATGCTCACCGCGTCCCATACTCCTGCTATGGAGATGCCTAGGATTTTCGCCATCTCTGCATCTTCTTGCCGCCTGCCGCCCAGTGGGTGAGCGGCGCGCCCGGCAAGGCTTGAATACAGGACGAATTCCACTTTGAAGCTGGTACGCCGACAATCTATTCAGCGGCCTCAGCGACCTGCACTGGGATGTAATTCAGGATGGGCCCGAGCCACTGCTCGACCTCCGAAATTGACATGTCTTTGCGCCGTGCATAGTCCTCCACCTGATCGCGCTCGATCTTGGCCACCCCGAAATAATAGCTTTCCGGATGGGCGAGATAGATGCCGGAGACCGACGAGCCGGGCCACATGGCATAGCTTTCGGTCAAGGTGACCCCTGCGTTGCGTTCGCCGTCGAGCAGCCTGAACAGCGTCGCCTTCTCGGTATGGTCGGGCTGCGCCGGATAGCCGGGCGCCGGCCTGATGCCGCAATAGGGTTCGCCGATCAGATCCTCCGGGGCCAGGTTCTCGTCCGGCGCATAGCCCCACAACTCTTTTCGGACACGCTCGTGCAGCCGCTCGGCGAAGGCTTCGGCGAAGCGGTCGGCGAGCGCCTTCACCATTATCGAGGAATAATCGTCATTGGCCCGCTCGAAGCGCTCGGCGATCGCCACTTCCTCGATGCCGGCGGTCACGATGAAGCCGCCGAGATAATCCGCCTTGCCACTTTCGAGCGGCGCGACGAAATCCGACAGGGCGACGTTGGCCTTGCCGTCGCGCTTGGTCAGTTGCTGGCGCAGCGTGAAGAAGGTCGCCAGCTCTTGCGAACGCGTGTCGTCGGTGAAAAGCCTGATGTCGTCGCCGACGGCATTGGCCGGCCAGAAGCCGATCACGCCCTTCGGTGCGAACCATTGTTCCGCGATGATCTGCTTCAGCACCGCTTGTGCATCCTCGAACAGCTGGCGCGCCGCCGGCCCCTGTGCCTCGTCTTCGAGAATCTTCGGATAGCGCCCCCTCATCTCCCAGGTCTGGAAGAACGGCGTCCAGTCGATGTAGCGGGCGAGTTCGGCGAGGTCCCAGGTCTCGAAAACCTTCAGCCCAAGGAAGGAGGGGTTTTGCGGGACATAGCCCGACCAGTCGATCTTGTGGGCGTTTGCCCTTGCCCTGGCGAGCGGAAGGCGCAGCTTGTCGGCTTCACTACGCGCATGCGCGTCCGCCACCTTGCGGTACTCGGCGCGTACCGTATCGACATAGTCGCCCTTTGCCTGGTGGGACAGCAATGACGAGACGACGCCAACGGCGCGGCTGGCATCTGTGACGTAGACCGTCTGGCCGCGCTCATAGCGCGGGTGGATCTTGACCGCCGTGTGAACGCGGCTGGTCGTCGCCCCGCCAATCAGCAACGGAATGTCGAAACCTTCGCGCTCCATTTCGGAGGCGACATGCGCCATCTCGTCGAGCGACGGCGTGATCAGGCCGGAGAGGCCGATGATGTCGACGTTTTGCTCGCGCGCCGTCCGCAGAATCTTAGTCGCTGGCACCATGACGCCTAGATCGATGATCTCGTAGTTGTTGCAGGCGAGCACGACGCCGACGATGTTCTTGCCGATGTCATGGACGTCGCCCTTGACCGTCGCCATCAGGATTTTTCCGGCGGTCTGGCGTTCGCCGGTGTCGATGCCATTGGCGGCGTTGGCCAGCTTCTCGGCTTCCATGTGCGGCAGCAGCCCGGCGACCGCCTGTTTCATCACGCGCGCGGACTTGACCACTTGCGGCAGGAACATCTTTCCGGCACCGAACAGGTCGCCGACGACGTTCATGCCGGCCATCAGCGGGCCCTCGATGACATGGAGCGGCCGCTCGGCGGCAAGCCGCGCCTCGTCGGTATCGGCGTCGATGAACTCGGTGATGCCGTTGACCAGCGCATGCGAAATGCGCTTGTCGACAGTCCACTCCCGCCAGGCGAGATCGCGTTCCTTGGCCTCCTTGCCGGCGGTTCCCTTGAAGCGCTCGGCAAGTTCCAGCATCCGCTCGGTGGCGCTGCCGCCGCCCGCCGGCTGGCGGTTGTTGACGACGTCCTCGCAGGCTTCGCGCAGTTCCGGATCGATCGATTCGTAGACTGCAAGTTGGCCGGCATTGACGATGCCCATGTCCATGCCGGCCTGGATGGCGTGATAGAGGAACACGGCATGCATGGCCTCGCGCACCGGTTCGTTGCCGCGAAACGAGAAGGACAGGTTCGAGACGCCACCCGAAATGTGGACGTGAGGTAGGGTCTGGATGATTTCCCGCGTCGCCTCGATGAAGTCGACCCCGTAATTGTTGTGCTCGTCGATGCCGGTGGCGATGGCGAAGATGTTCGGGTCGAAAACGATGTCTTCCGGCGGGAAGCCGGCCTGCTCGGTCAGGAGCTTGTAAGCGCGGGTGCAGATGGCGACTTTTCGCGCCTGCGTGTCCGCCTGGCCTTCCTCGTCGAACGCCATGACGACGACCGCCGCGCCATACGCGCGGACGAGTTTCGCATGGTGGAGAAAAGCTTCCTCGCCTTCCTTCATCGAGATGGAATTGACCAGCGGCTTGCCCTGCATGCATTTCAAGCCAGCCTCGATGATCTCCCATTTCGAACTGTCGATCATCACCGGCACGCGGGCGATATCCGGCTCGGCGGCGATCAGGTTGAAATACTCGACCATCGCCTTCTTCGAATCGATCAGGCCCTCGTCCATGTTGATGTCGATGATCTGGGCACCGTTGGAGACCTGATCGCGCGCGATGTCGAGGGCGGCAGGGTAGTCGCCGGCGGTGATCAGTTTCCTGAATTTCGCCGAGCCGGTGACGTTGGTGCGCTCGCCGACATTGACGAACGGAATTTCCTTGGTGAGCGTGAAGGGTTCCAGACCTGACAGGCGCATTTTGCGCTCGATCTCCGGAATGGCGCGCGGCGGATATTTCCTCACTGCCGCTGCGATGGCGCGGATGTGATCCGGCGTCGAGCCGCAGCAGCCGCCGACGACATTGACCAGTCCCTCGCGCGCAAAACCCTCGATCTGCGCCGCCATGAATTCCGGGCTCTCGTCGTAGCGGCCGAACTCGTTGGGCAGGCCGGCATTGGGATAGGCACAGGTGAAGGTGTTGGCGACGCCGGAAATCTCGGCGACATGTGCGCGCATGGCGTTGGCGCCGAGCGCGCAGTTGAGGCCGACCGTGAACGGACTGGCGTGGCGGATCGAATGCCAGAAGGCCGTCGGTGTCTGGCCCGACAGCGTGCGGCCCGACAGGTCGGTGATCGTGCCTGAGATCATGACCGGAAGATGCACGCCCTTTTCGAGGAAGATCTCGTTGCAGGCGAAGATCGCCGCCTTGGCGTTCAGCGTGTCGAAGATCGTCTCGATCAGGATGATGTCGGCGCCGCCGTCGATCAGGCCGCGCAACTGCTCGCCATAGGCGATGCGCAGATCGTCGAAGTTGACGGCGCGATAGCCGGGGTTGTTGACGTCCGGCGACATCGAGGCGGTGCGGTTGGTCGGTCCCAGCGCGCCGGCGACGAAGCGTCGCTTGCCGTCTTCCTGTTGGGCGCGAATGCAGGCCCGCCGCACCAGACGGGCACCGTCCCGGTTCAGGTCATAGACCGCATCCTCCATGCCGTAATCGGCCTGGGCGATCGACGTGGAGGAGAAGGTGTTGGTCTCGATGATGTCGGCGCCGGCAATCGCGTACTGGTAGTGGATTTCCTCGATCGCTTTCGGCTGCGTCAGGATCAGCAGGTCGTTGTTGCCCTGTTGATGGCAGGCGCAGCCGACGAACTTGTCGCCGCGGAACTGTTCCTCGTTGAAGCCATGCCCCTGGATCTGCGTGCCCATCGCGCCGTCGAGGATGAGGATTCGTTCGCGCGCGGCCGATTCCAAGGCAGAACGAATCTCCGATCCATCCGCCTTGGCGACAACGGGTCCGAAAAGGGAATCCAAGGAGGATTCAGAATGCACCACGGTGAGCCTCGGCTTCCAAGATCACACACCGTGACATAAACATATCTTTATGTCAAAATATGATGTGCTCATCGTAACCTTTGATACGTCATGGCAGGCATCACGCTGGTCATTAGCCCCACTGCCAATGCGGCAAGGCCTATTCCGAGTTCATGTCTCATCTTTCACTCCTCCAAAGAATCTTGAATGTCAGTCCGTCATTTCGCAGTCATGGCAATGTTCCTTCTCGCCAGACCGGAAACCTCCTGGCCATCAAAGGCATTGTGGGGGCCCCGCCTCCGCGATTTCCTCCAATCGGCCCGGTGGCGCCTCCCGGCTTGATCCAAATTTAAGACGCCAGCGCACGGGCACTGGCCCTATGAAGATTCATCGCTTTTCGTGCCCGCACCCGAGCAGAAAACTCCCGTCAGGTGCTGGCCTTGGGAGGCAACATTTTCTGCTGTTTCGAATTGCCGGCTTGGTCTCAACTCACGGACCGAGTTGGCCATATTCATGCGAACGAGCACAGAAGAGCGCTATCAGCCAATCTGTCGCGAAGAGCGGAGAAATTGGATCAGGGCAAGTTAATTTCCTCCTCCACGTTTCGCTGGTTGGCAGCGTTATATGTTGTTCTTGGCGCCAAATTAAACGGTACGGGAATTCTGTCAAGCCAAAAAACCCGCCGAGGCAGCGGCCCCGGGATTCCGCGTATTGTCCTCGGCATATTTGCGTGGATGATGCTCGATCCGGTTAGGAGTTGCCGCGCGCACAAGCATTGGTTGCGCCGTCGAGGACCTTGACATTTGTCACGATGGGGGCATTTTTGTTGTCCTTGTCAACATTTATAGAATCGCCAGTACCCAGGAGGAAACAGCCGATGCGCAGATTGGGCATTCATTCGTTCGTATGGACCGGCGGTGGCAATCAGGCCATGCTTGAAGAAGCGATGGAGAATTCGGCTGCGTGCGGTTACCGGCTGATCGAGTTTGCGTATCTTCAACCCGAAAAGTTCGACATCCATCGCCTCGCCAAGAAGGCTCAGTCGTTAGATCTCGAAATCGCCCTCACCATGGGCCTGCCCTTGGGCGCCGATGTGTCGAGCGAGGACGGCGCTGTCGTGAAGGCAGGTGAGGAATTACTCGCGAATGCAGTCGCGGCGGTGCGGGACATCGGCGGCACTAAGCTCGGGGGCATTCTCTATTCCGCGCATACGAAATACTCGACAATGCCGAGTGATCGCGGCCGCAAGAACAGCATTGCAGCCATTGCCAAGACGGCTGACGCAGCAAAGAAGGCCGGCGTCGATCTGGTCCTGGAGGTCGTCAAACCGGTTCGAGACGAATCTCTTGAACACGGCGGCTCAGGGCCTCGACTTCATCAAGGCGACCGGCTCCGATCACGTCACGCTCCATCTCGACACGTTTCATATGAACATCGAAGAGGCCAATCCAGCGGCGGCCATTCGTCTGGCCGGCGACAAGATCGGCTATTTTCACATCGGCGAAAGCAATCGCGGCTACCTCGGCGATGGAGTGATCGATTTCGATCGCATCTTCGACGCGCTGCTAGACATCGGCTATAACCGCGACATCACCTTTGAATCGTTCTCCAGCGCCGTGGTCGATGAGGGTCTGTCCCTCGCATGCGCCATATGGCGCGATACCTGGACCGAGAACATGCCGTTGGCAAAGCACGCCAAGGCCTTCATCGACCTGAAAATGCAAGAGGCGGTTCGTCGGCGAACGACGAATGCCCGTCCATAAGTCGAGGATAATCTGATTGTGCGGCAGTGCGGACCCTCTGCCTAAGGCGCCCTGCTCCGCGGTCTTCAGCGCTGTAGTGCTGCGGTTTTTTCGCTGTTCATCGGCAGCCTCGGATCCGTGAGACAGAAGCTTCGGGGGATGCGCGTTCAATAAGATCGCGCCAGTTGCTGCACGCCTGCGCGGCGTGTACCAAGTGAGCGCGTTGTGGTTGCGTTCGGCTTGCGGACCGCAGGTAACCTGGAGAGACCTAAGTGAATGACCCGGCGCTGACCGCCAGTTCAAATCGCAGGATTCGACAAAACAATGAAGTGGCGGCTCTAAGAGCCCTTCATCAATTTGGACGTCTCACTCGAGCCGAACTCGCGCGCAAGTTACGGCTTAACCGCTCTTCGTCGGGGCATATCATCGCGAGCCTGACGGCTGACGGTCTGGTGCGCGAAGCAATTGAGGATCTGCCTGAACAAGCGGGCTATGCCCGAGCCGGCCGTCCCGGCATCATGCTGGAGCTTGTGCCGGATGCTATTTTCTTCCTTGGGGTCGAGATCGGTGTCGAGCATATCAGTACGGTAGAGATCGATCTTGGAACCAATATCGTTTCGACGAATGTGGAACCGTTTGATGGTCCGTCGATCAGCGTAGAGGCCGCGGTCGACCGCGCCGTGAGGCTGGCTCTCCAATCTATTCCTGTGTCAAAACTGGAGCGATGTGAAGGCGTTGGCGTATCAACCCCGGCGCAAATGGATAAGAATGGCTTCGTCCACTTTGCGCCGCTTCTCGGCTGGCGAAATGTTCACCTTGCAAAGCTGGTGAGAGACGCCCTGCCGATTCGTGTTCCGGTCCTTGCCGAGAACGATGCCAACGCATTCGCGATCGGCGCGACTTACGGGCGCAGCGAGGTGCATTCCGGCGTCACGCTTTTTCTCGTTATGGAGAGCGGTGTCGGCGGCGGCATTATCGTTGACGGCAGCCTTTTTCGCGGCGCCAACGGGCTGGCGGGGGAGATTGGGCACTTGATTATCAGCGACGCGCCAGGCCCGCGCCGCAATCTCGAACAACTAATCGGCCTTGAAAACATTATGGCCGATTATCGCAAGACCTCCGCCCTCAGTGATCCGACATTCGGCAACTTCCTTTCCGATGTCCAAAACCGGTTGCCCAGCGCCGTCTCAACAGCCGAGGACTGGGCAAGGGCTTTGGCAATAGGCCTGGTGCAGACTTGCCGAATCATCGACGCCGACAAGATCGTGCTAGGCGGTTCGGTCGCCGCACTCTATCCCTTGATGGCTGCCAGGGTCGCTGCACACATCCATGCCATACAGGAATCCAGTTTCCCGTTCCCATCGATCACAATGAATGATGAAGGAACTGTCGGTTCCGCCTTCGGTGCGGCCTGCATGTTACATCAGCGATACTTGTCTCTGCAAAGCCAGCGTTTCGGCGACGGTACGGCGGAACTCGAAGGGGCAGAGGAAGACGAAGACTAATGTCCAGGTTCGGCACTGCCGAACCGATGCTGCTGCTCGGGCTACCCGTCTGATCGCGATTTAGAACGCCATTGTGGCGTGTCCGTCTCGATTGATTAATATGTTGCATAAAGCGACAAACTTAATTAATGTAGCCTCTGGAGGAGCATCCCGCATTCCCATCGTGGCCGTCTCGGGTTGTCGTTCGCTGTGGAGCGAGCGGCCGCAACCTCCAGGCGCGTGCTCCAGTCAAAAGATGTGCGCTAGCCGAGTTGTATGATGCCCGCAGATGCGATTTTAAGTCAGACCAAGCTCGCACCCAACGCACTAGGGCCGACGGTGGTCATCGGCGAGATCCTGGTGGAGATCATGGCTAAAAGTCGCGGCGACGGCTTTCTCGAGCCGATAGAGCTTATCGGCCCCTTTCCCAGCGGCGCGCCGGCGATTTTCATCGATCAATGCGCCAAGATCGGCGGGTCGGCGGCAATTGTCGCCTCGGTCGGCGATGACGATTTCGGCCGCATCAACATCGAGCGGCTCCGGTCTGACGGCGTGGACGTATCGGCCATCTCGGTCAGCCAGGATTATCCGACCGGAAGCGCGTTTGTTCGCTATCGCAATGACGGCTCGCGCGACTTTGTCTTCAACATCGGAAAATCGGCGGCGGCCCTGGTGAGCCTGACGGTTGAAGCGAAGGCGCTCTTCGAGCGGGCTGGACACCTCCACGTCATGGGTAGCGCTTTTGCCATCCCGGGTATCTGGGAGACGATGGATTATGCCATCGGCGTCATCAAGCGGCGCGGCGGCTCCGTTTCACTTGACCCGAACTTGCGCAAGGAATTGCTCGGGCTCGGGCAGACGCAGGAGCGCTTCGCCAAGCTCGTCGATGTCGCCGACCTTATCCTGCCCTCCGGCGACGAATTGTTCATGGCAGCTGGAGTTGATGGTGAATCTGCCGCGGTCATCGCGCTCTTTGGGCGCAGTGTGACAGAGATTGCGCTTAAACGCGGCGAACACGGATCAACATTCTTCGGTGCTGACGGCTCGCGGATTGATTGCTCGGCGTTCAGGGTTGCGGAAATTGATCCGACGGGCGCTGGCGACTGTTTCGGCGGCGCTTACGTCGCTTGCCGCCGTCTCGGCATGCCTGTGTTCAAAGCCCTAGAGTATGCCAATGCCGCGGGAGCCCGCAACGTTACTATTCAAGGTCCGATGGAAGGTGCCGCCTCGCGTCGGCAGCTTGACGAATTCATCGCCGTGACCCCGAGAAACGCTCGATGACCGGTCTCCTCAAAAGCCTGGCGGCGGCGCGGCGCAATGGTTCGCCGATAGGCGTCACGTCTGTCTGCTCAGCGCATCCATTGGTCATTCGGGCAGCAGCGCGCAATGCTGCACGCTTCTCCGACATGCTTGTGATCGAAGCAACCTGCAACCAGGTCAACCAGTTCGGTGGCTACACCGGAATGCTGCCCAGCGATTTTGTTCGTCTCGTCCAGCACATATCGGCAGAAGAAAAGCTTCCGATGGAAAGGATCATCTTCGGTGGGGATCACCTTGGGCCAAATCCGTGGCGCGGGGAACATGCCGGCGCAGCGATGGCGAAGGCAGAAGAGATGGTCACGGCGTACGTGTCCGCCGGCTTTCGAAAGATCCACCTCGATGCTTCGATGGGATGCGCCGGCGAGCCTGCCGCGCTCGACGACGCCAGAACGGCGGAGCGTGCAGCGCGGCTGGCCTTGGCGGCAGAGCGCGCGGCGCGCGCCGCAGGAGATGAGGCCCCGGTCTACATCATCGGCACCGAGGTGCCGACGCCCGGCGGCGCCAACCATGCAATCAGCGACATTGAGCCGACCAGCGTAGCGGCGGCGACGCACACGATCGATGTTCATCGCGACCTGTTCCTGAAGCAAGGCTTGGCCGATGCGTTCTCACGCGTCATCGCACTGGTGGTCCAGCCCGGTGTGGAGTTCGGCAATGAGAATGTGGTCCTTTACGATTCCGCCAGGGCACGCGGGCTGACGCGGCTGCTCGAGCAGGAGCCTGGCCTGGTCTACGAGGCGCATTCAACCGACTACCAGGGACGAACATATTTGCGCCAATTGGTCGAGGACGGCTTCCCGATCCTGAAAGTGGGGCCGGAATTGACCTTCGTCCTGCGTGAGGCGCTCTACGCGCTGGACCTTATCGCGACCGATCTTTTGCCTGACTACGGAGCCCGTCCACTCTATCAGGCCATGGAGCGATTGATGCTGGCCAAACCCGGCAATTGGCAGGGCCACTATCACGGCTCGGAAGCCGAACAGCGCATCCAGCGCCACTACTCGTTCTCGGACCGCATCCGGTATTACTGGAACCAGCCGGAGGCGGAAGCAGCGGTCGCGAGCCTGACCGCGGCCCTGCACGGCAAGACGGTGCCGCTCACGCTGTTTCGCCAGCATCTGCCCGCATTCGAGGCGTTTGCAGGCAAACCGCTCGAGCCTACCTCGTTACTGATCGCCTCGATCCAGCGCAGCCTGGACGAGTACCGCTTCGCCTGCACGGGCGAGGCACTCAACACCGAAAGCAACCCGACGGCTGGAGGACGAAGATGAGCGAACAACTCTCTGGAAAGGTCATTGCAATCACGGGCGCGGCATCGGGTATCGGCCTTGCTTGTGTCCGTGGTTGTCTCGATGCTGGCGCGCGCGTGGTCCTGATCGACTATGCGGATGAGAAACTGCGCAGCCTGGCTGCTGATCTCGGCGAGAACGCGATTCCTTTGAGGGTGGATCTCACCAATCCGGAAAGCGTGGCAGGCATGATGCCCGGCATTCTGGACAAGGTCGGTCACCTCGACGCCTTCCATGCCAATGCCGGCGCCTATATCGGCGGCGATTTCATTGATGGTGATCCGGACGCCTTTGACGGGATGCTGAACCTGAACGTCAATGCCGTATTCCGAACGGTCCATGCGGTCCTGCCGCACATGATCGAGCGGGGCACGGGAGACATTGTCGTCACCAGTTCCGTTGCCGGCCATACCGCAATACCATGGGAGCCGATCTACACCGCTTCCAAGCACGCAGTTCAAGCGTTCGTCCATGCGCTGAGGCGACAGGTGGCGAAGCACGGCATCCGTGTCGGCGCGATCGCCCCCGGACCGGTACTGACGCCCCTCGTCGCCGACTGGCCGAAGGAGAACCTCGACCGGGCGATGGCGGCCGGAAATCTGTTTGAGCCGAAGGAAATTGCCGAAGTCCTGCTGTTCATGCTGACCCGGCCGAGAACGGTGACAATTCGCGATATCGTCATTCTGCCGACCAACTTCGACATTTGACACGTAGCGTCTCGGCATCGAAATTCGGGGAGGTAGGCCATGTATCAAGCGCGCTTCAGGGTGGACAACGAGATCGCCGTGGTGACCGGCGGAGGCAGAGGTATTGGCCTCGCATGCGCCGAAGCGTTGGGCGAGTCCGGAGCGCATGTGGTCATCATAGAGCCCGACGAGCAGATCGGCAGTGCTGGCAGGGATGCACTGACTGCGAAAGGCTACTCGGCCGAGCTGATGCTCGGTGACGTCACTTCGTCAACAAGGATGAGCGAGATTGCTGACACGCTCGCCACTCGGGGCACGCCGGCTTCGATTCTCGTCAACAATGCCGGCGTCGGCAGCAGCGGCATTTCGTCGGAAGATATCAGTGATGAACTCTGGCTGTGGATGATGAACGTCAACATCAACGGCGTCTTCTGGTGCTCGCGCGCTTTCGGCCGCCACATGATCGCGGCCGGCCGCGGCTCAATCGTCAATCTGGGTTCCATGTCGGGCACGATCTGCAACCGGCCGCAGCCGCAAACACCTTACAATGTCTCCAAGGCGGCCGTGCATCACATGACCCGCTCGATCGCCGCCGAATGGGCGCCTCATGGCGTGCGGGTTAACGCGGTGGCGCCAACCTACATCGAAACGCCGATGGTCCTGGCGATTCCGGAAAGCGCGCCGCGTATAGAAGCGTGGTTGCGAGACACGCCAATGGGCCGCATGGGCCAGGCGCACGAAGTCGCCAGCGCTGTCCTGTTCCTCGCTTCCGACGCGGCCAGTTTGATGACCGGAGCCGTCGTACCCGTCGATGGGGGATTTACGTGCTGGTAGGACCGTAGCAGCCAAGAGTTTCCTCCCGGTCACTTCTCTCACCGAAGCTCGAGCTCGAGAAGGTGGATGCGGCTTCGGCCGCCGGCACATCGCCTTAGGTAACCTCGGCGCCGATCGCAGCCAGCGCGAACCACGTCGAAATCCTTGTCCCCAACCAACAGTCGAGCCGCCCGCCAGGCACCGCCGACCAATGTAGATCGGCAATCTGTCAGCAAAATTAATGACGCCTCCGCACGGGCGACGCTGGCCGAGCCCTGCTTCGAACGGTCATGCCGCCGCTGGGCAGTTCGCAGTCTCGCCGCGACTACCAGAAGGCTTGTATGCGCCCATTGCGATGGCGCGCACCTCCAGCGGTGTAGTCGAGCAGAGTCGCCTGGTCGTGGACTAATGACCTCGACGGATCTGTAGGATTTGCGCACGCCGCTCAGCTTGAGCTCAGCCATGGCTTGCCTCCCGGGCACCGGCACGTTTGGTCGTGTCGTTGTTGTTTTCGTCATCTTGCGCCATCGCCAGCGGCGCGCCTGGTTCGCCTTCCCACAGGATCAGGCTGGCGGCGCCGATCAGTCCGGCCTGATTGCCGAGTTGCGCCGGCACGATGGGTACGTCCCGGTAGGCGGGCATCGCCCGCTGCTCGACGACCGCCCTGATGCTTGGAGCCAAGAGGTCGAAACCGTTGGCGAGACCGCCACCCATTACGATCAGGTCCGGCGAATAGAGATGAAGCAGATTGGTGAAGCCGATGCCCAGCCAATTCGCCTCCGCCTCGATGAGTGTGCGCGCGCGCCCGTCGCCTGCACGCGCGGCATCGACCACGTGCCTGGCCGAGATGTCGCCGTCGGCCGAAAGGCGCCGCAGCAGCGAGCCGTCGCCCGGCGCCGTCAGCGCCGTGGCGCGCCGCCCGAGCGCGGTTCCGGAGGCGACCGCCTCGAAGCAGCCGACGGCGCCGCAGAAGCAGCGGTCTCCTTCGCCGGTGATGGTCATGTGGCCGATCTCGGCCGCCAGCCCGCGCCGGCCATGATAGACGTGACCCTCGGCAACGACGCCACCGCCAATGCCAGTCGACACGGTGACGAACACCATCGACCCGGTGCCACGCCCGGCGCCGAAGCGCCATTCGCCGAGTGCTGCGGCATTGGCGTCGTTCTCCAGCCGCACCGGCAGACCGAAATACTTGCCGAGAATGTCGATCAAGGGCACGTCGTGCCAGCCAGCCAGTGTCGGCGGTGCGATCACGATCCCGGCCTTGGGGTCGAGCGGCCCCGGTGCGCCGACGCCGATGCCGGCAACCTTGGCCTGTGGGTGCTGTGTCAGAAGGTCCCCGGCCAGCGCGATGATCTGGCCGATCACCGCTTCCGATCCCGCGATCGCCATCGTCGGGGCCGAAACATGGGCGATCACGTGGCCGCCGCTCTCGACCAGCGCGCCGCGCAGCTCCGTTCCGCCGAGATCGAAGGCAAGCGCAACCTTTGTCATCAGGCGGCAATCTCCAGCCCATGCAGCCAGGCCATGCGCTGCGCAAGGTCGGGGTCGCCGAATGCCAGCGATCCGAGCACCACGGTTTCGGCGCCGGCGGCGCGCAGGCGGGGCACCGTTTCGTGGCGGATGCCGCCATCGGCAGCCAAGATGATTTCGTTCTCTCGACCTGCTTTTCGCATCAGCGCCCGTGCCTCGATCAGGCGCGGGCCGGCCTGGTCGGACAGGCTCTGGCCCTTGACGCCGATGGATGTGCCGAGAAGCGTCACGAAAGCCACTTGCGACAGGAAAGGTTTGACCGCGGCCACCGGTGTTTCCAGTCTCAGCACCACCCCGGCCTCGACGCCGAGCGCACGCGCCAGCCGCGCGGCGCGTAGGCCGGCCTCGCCGTTTTCCGCATGGACGCTGACAAGATCGGCGCCGGCCTCGATGAATTGGCGCGTCTGCTCCTCGACGATCTCCGCTTCAACCATCAAATGCACATGGATCGGCTTTGCCGTCAGCATGGCAATCCGCGCCACCAGGTCCGGAAAGAACAGGAAGCCGGGGGTGAAGCGGGCGTCCGCGACGTCGATGTGGTGGAGGTCGACAAACGGATCTATGCGCTTCAGGTCGCGCTCCATATTGGCGAGGTCGGCCGACCACAGCGAAAACTCGCCGAGCAGCCGGTTGCGCGGAAGGGCGGCGATGGCAGCGGGGCCGGACAGGGATTTGGTCGTCATAACGGGACAAGGCTCCGGATGTTGAAGTGAGCGCGAAGGAAGGTCGTGATCTCAGCCTGCAGCTCGGCGAAATGCCTGACGCTGTCGAGCGCCTTGGGAGAGATTTCCGCAAAGGTTGCGCCGGGGATCGCCGTGGCAAGCGTTCGCGCAGCCGGCAGCGGATGCACCGCATCCATGGCGTTGCCAATGACCAGCGTGGGGACGCCAAGGGCAGCGGCGTTGCTTTCAGAAACGCCCGGTCCGTCGGCGGCGATGTCGGCGAGGACCTGCGCGAATGGCGCGGCGTCCGGCCGGTCGAAATAGCCGAATAATGAGGCGAGATTGTCGGGCGCGTGGCGCTGCAGGCGCTCGGCGGTTTCCGATTGCGCGAAGATCGTCCTGGCCTTGTCGGGGCCGTGGTCGAGGATGAGACCGGCGACCTCGGCGATCGGCCGCAGGTTCACCGGCGCGCTGTCGAAAATCCAGGCCGGGCGTACAAGCAGCAGACCCGCGATGCGGTCCGGGTGGCGACAGGCAAGGCGCAAGGCAATGGCGGCGCCCATGGAAACGCCGCCGGCGACGAAACGTTCGAGACCGGCTTGATCGGCGGCGGCAACTACATCGTCCGCGAACATGCTCAGGGAAAACGGACGGCGGCTGCCCAGTCCGGAGGCGCCGTGCCCGCGGCATTCCAGCGTGATGCGCCGCAAGTCGGCACCGGCCGGGAAAGCCTGGGCGATTTGCGCCTCGCCGCCGCCCAGCCCATGCTGGAAGACGACGGCAAGCCCGTTGCCATTATCAGAAATCCGAAGCGTGGCGTCGTCGCGAAGCAGAGCGGCCAGGCGCGCCATCAGGTCAGCCCCATCAGGAAGCGAGCAACCCCTGGTGCCTCTTCGGCCGAGAGGCCATGCGTGACCAGCGGCCCGTCAAAGCCTGATGACTTCAGCCTGGCGACGAAATCCGGGAAATCGACGACGCCCCTGCCGGCGGTGGCAAAGCGCCCGTCGGCAAAGCGGTCCTTGGCATGCGCCATGGCGACGTGGCCGGCAGTGCGTTCGACGGCGGCGGCCACGATGGCGCTTGCTTCCTCGGGGCTCGCCTGTTCGAACAGGTTGGCCGGATCGAGCACGACGCGCAACCGCTTCGAGCCCATCTCGGCGATGAGGCGCATCGCATCCTGCGCCGAGGTTACGATGTTGGCCTGTTCGGGCTCGATGCCGAGATCGACGCCATGACGCTCGGCGAGTTGAATCGCCTTTTCGATCTCGCCTGCCATGTCGTCCCATGCCTCACGGTCGGCGTTGTCGGGGTGATACGCCCACTGATCGTCCGCGTTGCGCGTTCCCGTGCACAGGGTGACGAGCGGAACAGCAAGGGACGCCGCGGCCTTGATGACCACGCCAAGCCGGCGCATGCCGTCGTCGCGCACCGCTTTGTCCGAATGGGCCATATTGTAGGTGCCCGACAGCGCCACCAGGGCGACGCCGGAGGCACCGGATGCTGCCGCGATGGCGCTGATGGCACCGTCAGGTACCGCATCCGGCATCGACGGCAGGCCGGCGCAGGCAAGATTGAACTGGGTGACGGCAAATCCCGCGTCGCGCACCGCCGCCAGCACGCCGGCCGGCTCGCTGCCCGGGAAGGTCCTGGCGAACACCCCGACCTGCATCAGACCGCTCCGGTGACGGCAGCGATCTCGACGCGCAGCCCGCTCTCCACCGAGCGGGCGATCGCCACCATGGCGCGGATCGAGGCGAGGCCGTCCTCGACATCGGCGCCGCGCAGCGGCGCGCCGTCGAGGACCGTGTTGGCGAGGCCTTCGAGTTGCCGCCTGAAGAAATGGCCATCGGCGCCAAGCGGCTTTCGCGCCGTCGCATCCTTCTCGTGAAAGATGTCGACCTCGCTCGCTCGGAAATACCAGGGATTGAAGGTCTTTGCGATCACGGAGCCGTTCTCGCCATAGAGTTGAAAGCCTTCGTGCCAGTCCATGCGGACGGCGACGGTGAGGTCGAGATGGCCGAGCGCGCCATTGGCGAATTCAGTTTCGACGAACCAGCAATAGGCGCCGAAACGCTCATTGAGGCGGGCGCGCACCGCGACAATCTCGCCGCAGAGGAAGCGTGCTGTATCGACAAGGTGCGAGCCGTGCGCGAGCATGAAATACTGCCTGAGGTCGGCCTTCGGATTGCCGGCCGGCTTCTTTGCCAGCTTGCTGGTGACGGGCAGCGGCTGGACCGCGTCGGTGTTGGTGTAGCGATGCGTGGAATCGCAATACCAGGCCTTCAGCGCCAGGATTTCGCCCATCTCGTCGCGGACGAAATCGCGCGCCGCTTCCAGTGCCGGGTCGAAGCGCTTCATATGTCCGACCTGCAGCACCTTGCCGGAGCGCTTAACCGCATCGGCGAGCGTCTCACCTTCCTCGACCGAGACGCCGATCGGCTTCTCGCACAGCACGTGCTTGCCGGCCTCGAGCGCCTTGATCGACATCGCAACGTGATAGGCGTCCGAGGTCGCAACGATCACCGCTTCCAGCTCAGGGTCGGCGAGCATCTCATCGTAGTCGCCATACATTTTTTCGGGCTCATAAGTCGCGCCCATGCGCGCCAGCAGGTCGGGAGCGGCATCGCAGATCGCATAGAGGTCTGCATTCCTGGCTTTCACGCAGGATTCCAGATGGGCAAATTGCGCGATCGGCCCGCAGCCGAGCACACCGACACGAAGGCGACGGTCTTGCTTGCGGATCATGGTCTCTTCCTCAGGCGCCGTAGCCGCGCATCGTCTGGCGGTTGGTCTTGACCGCGGGGCCCCCAAGCCGCAGCCCGCCACCGCCATCACAAGAAACACCACACCCACCCATAAAAACATGGCCAGGCACCTCCGACTACACCACCACCCCACGATCCCCCGATGAGATAAC
>NZ_JAMYQW010000067.1:0-19183 GCF_040321085.1 Mesorhizobium sp. M0522 | reverse complement strand
GGTTTTGTTTAAAAGAGACAGTCCCCGATTGCGGGGTCCCGCGCGGCCCGCTTTCGGCCAACCCCGGCCTGGGCCGCACCCGGGCGGGCGGCGACCCGACGATGGGCGGCGCGCCCTTCCTGCTGCGGCTGGCCTCCGGCTCCTTCGGGCCGTTCGGTTATCCCGTCTGGGTGGCAATCGCCGCTGTGCTCGTCGCACATATCGCGCTCTACCACACCCGCTTCGGGGTGCATCTGCTGGCGACGGGCGGCCAAACCGAAAGTGCCCGCTCGCTCGGGATCCGGACCAACCGGGTCAAGATCGCCGCCTACACGATTTCCGGAGTCTGCGCCGGCGTCGCCGCGCTGCTTCTGGTGGCCCGCATCGGCTCGGCCGAGCCGCTGATCAACACCAGCCTGCTGCTCAATTCGGTGGCGGCGGTGGTTCTGGGCGGCGTCAGCCTGTTCGGCGGGCGCGCCAGCATTCTCGGCCCGGCAATCGGTGCGCTGATGCTCACTGCCCTCGTCAACGGGCTGACGCTGCTTAGCGTTTCGGCCTTTTACCAACCGCTCGCCGTGGGTGCCATCGTGGTGCTGGCGGCCCTGATCATGCGGTATCAGAAATGAGCGCCGTCCATCACATCCCGTCGACCGACGCGATCCTTGCCTGCGAAGGATTGAGCAAGCATTTCGGCGGCATCCGCGCCTTCACCGATGTCGCCTTCCAGGCTCGTCGCGGCGAAGTCACCGCTGTCATCGGCGACAATGGCGCCGGCAAGTCGACGCTGATCCGCTGCCTGGTCGGCGTCCATGTACCGGATGGCGGCGAGATCTTCTTCGACGGCCGGCCGCACCCCTTCGCCAATCCCGACGATGCGCGCAAGGCCGGCATAGAAACGGTTCACCAGAACCTGGCGCTGATCGACGAACTCACCGTCGCGCAGAACCTTTTCCTCAACCGCGAGATCGTGCGCCGGATCGGACCCTTCGCCTTGCTCGACCGCAAGGCCATGAAGCAGCAGGCTCGCGCCATGCTCTCGCGCCTGTCGATCAACATGCCCTCGGTCACCCAGCGCGTGCGGCGGCTGTCGGGCGGACAGCGGCAGGCGATCTCGATCTGCCGTGCTGCCGGCTCCGGCGCCAAGCTGGTGGTGATGGACGAACCGACCGCGGCCCTTGGCGTGCAGGAAACCGCCAATGTCGAAGCCCTGATCCGGCGCCTGCGCGAACAGGCTGTCAGCGTCATCCTGGTCAGCCACAATTTCGATCAGGTGCGGCGTCTGTCCGACCAGATCTGGGTGATGCGGGCCGGACGGATGGTGGCCACGGTGCCGGCCTCGGAGACCACGGGCAACGAGCTCGTCGCGCTCGTCACCGGCGCGGCGTGACGGCGGGGACACTAACCAGCCAGGGACGACATGATTAAGATCAAAGGGAGTTTGCAGTGGCAGTAATCCGTGTCGGACTTGTGGGTCTAGGAGAGGTTGCGCAGTCGATCCATCTGCCGGTGCTGAGCGATCAGCGCGACCGCTGGCTGATATCCGGCGTTTATGACGTTTCGGCGAGCCTGATGGCGCTGTGCCGGTCCGAATATCCGACCGCCGCTGCCTTCGATTCCGCCGAGGCACTGATCAATTCACCTGACATCGACGCGGTTTTCATCCTCTCGTCCGATGAAACCCACAGCCGCTTCGTGCGTGCCGCCATCCAGGCGAACAAGCATGTGTTGCTGGAAAAGCCGGCCTGCCTGACGGTGCGCGAGATCGACGAGCTGCTGGCGCTGACGCCGAACTACGCCAAGACGATCTTCGTCGGTTACATGAGGCGCTATGCTCCGGCCTATCTGGCGGCGATTGAGGAACTGCCCGACTTCGCTGACATCACCCATGTCCGCATCTTCGACCTGATCTCCGAAGGCCGGCATTTCCTGAAAAAGAGCCAGAATGTCCTCTATCCCCAGGACATCGAGCCGGACTTGCTGGCGCGCGGCGCCAGGGAACGCGAAGCGCTGATCCGTGAAGTGGTGGGTATTGATGCCCCCGCCGATCTGGTGCGGGCCTATCGGGGCCTGACGGCGCTCTCCTCGCACCACATTTCGGCGATGCGGGGACTGCTCGGCGAACCGGCTCGCGTGCTGGCGGCGCACCGCACCAATGGCGGCGCCAATACCAGCGTGACATTCGACTACGGACATTTCGCCGCCTGCTACGACGCGGTGGTCGACGATCTCGGCCTGTTCGACGCCATGATCGAGGTGCGCTCGAACACCAAGCGGGTCCGCATCATCTACGCCACGCCCTATATCCGCAGCCTGCCGACGCGGCTGGAAGTGACGGAAGCCGGCGTCGGCGGTCCTGTGACGCGGACATACGGGCCGCTCTATGGCGATGCCTTCTCCAATGAGCTCGAAAGCTTCCATCGCCACAGACTTGGCGCTGATGGCGGAGATCATTGATCGCATGAAACAGACTACGGGGATTATGCGCTGAAGCTGCCCTTTTAGGGTAGATCCTACGAGGAGATTGCATTGGCTCCCGGCTGGCGGGTCTACGCTTTCCGGCTCGCGGTCTATCCGCCAACCATCAGCTTGACGACTTCGTCATGGTTGGTTTCCGATATCTTGCGCTCGCCGGCCTGGACGCCGCGCCGCAGCACGATGATGCGGTCGGACACGGCGAAAATATCCAGCAAATTGTGCGAGATGAAGATTACGCCCCTGCCTTGGGCCTTGAGTTGGTGGATGAGCGAAATGACCTTGCGCTGTTCGGGCACGCCGAGGGCCGCGGTCGGTTCGTCCATGATCAGGATCTGCGCGTCCCAATAGACGGCCCGGCCGATGGCAACAGCCTGCCGTTGACCGCCGGAGAAATTGCTGACCGGGGCATCGAGCCGGCTGACATGGAAGTCCAATCGCCCCATGGTCTTCTTGGCGGCGACGGCCATGGCCTTGCGATCGAGCACCGGCAAGAAACCGAAGGCCTTGCGCATGGGTTCACGGCCAAGGAAGATATTGGCGCCGATGGACAAATTGTCGGCGAGAGCGAGATCCTGATAGATGGTTTCGATGCCTTTTTCGCGCGCCTCATGCGGTGTCGCAAATGTCACCGGCTGACCCCTCAGCAGAATTTCACCGCCCGTCGGCTGAAAGACGCCCGATATCGCCTTGATCAGCGTGGTCTTGCCGGCGCCGTTGTCGCCCGCCAGGGCCACCACTTCGCCCGGCCGCACGACCATGGAGAAATCGTTGAGCGCCCGGACGGCGCCGAAGTGCTTGGAAAGATTCCGGACTTCCAGGAGGGGGGTGGTCTGGCCTGGGCTATTCATCCTGACGGGCTCCACTGAACCGGCGCTGCGCCTGGTCGATGAGAACGGAAATGATGATGACGACGCCGACGGCGATGAACTGCCAGAACGGCTCGACATTGACGAAAACCAGCCCGTACTGAATGACCGCGATCACCAGCGCACCGGCGACCGTCCCGAAGATCGTGCCCGATCCACCGAACAGGCTGGCGCCGCCGATCACGACGGCTGCGACGCTGTCGAGCAGCAACGGCTCGCCGGCCTGGGCCGCGCCCGCGGTGAAGCGCGCTGCATAGAGGGCGCCACCGAGGCCTGCGCACATCGCCGAAAGCACATAGAGGCGCAGGATATGGCCTCTGATGTCGATGCCGGCACGACGAGCCGCCTGCACATTGGCGCCGATGGCGTAGTTATGCTGGCCGAACCGGGTCTGGCTCAGGATGTAGTGCATCGCGACGACGAAAACGGCTGCAATGATGACGAGATAAGGCACACCGTAGAACCTGCCGTTGCCGAGCAGCGCGAACCAGGAATTCTGGACCGGCACCGTCGTGCCGCCGGCGAGCAGGAAAGCAGCGCCGCGCGCCACGCCAAACATGCCAAGCGTGCCGATGAAGGGCGGAATTCTGAGGCGCGAGATCAGCAAGCCGTTGATCATGCCAGGGACTCCCGCGACGATCACGGCCGCCAGAATGCCCACCATCATGGCCAGAGGCACCGGCATGGCGGCGCCAGCCAGATTCGTGGCATGGGCCGCAACAACAGCAGCAAGGCCCATGATGAAGCCCAGCGAGAGGTCGATGCCTCCCGAAATGATGACGAATGTCTGTCCGGTCGCAAGCAGCAACGGCGCCACGGCAAATATCGCAATGGATTGCACGTTGAACGGATTGAGCACGAAGGTCGCGCCGAAGGAGGCCCTCGACCAAACCTCGAAACAGATGATCAGGCCGGCGAGAAACAGCCAGGCGCGCCCTTCGGCGATGCGTCCGAGCCAGGTCCTGGCCGGATCACCATGGTCGGCCTGAGGGGCGACATGGGTTTCGCTCTGCTCGGTTGGTGATGTTGAAGTCATTGACACATCCGATCCGCAGCGCGGCCTCCGTCAACAGGGTCCCAGAGACCCGGCGCTGGTCTCCTCCCGGCAAGCCGGAAGGGGACCAAGCTGGTTGGAATCATTCGGAATAGAGGTACTTCGAGATGTTCGGGTCCGCGATGTTTGACTTGTCCATGATCGTAAAGCCGGTGCCGATCGCAACCGGGATCGACTGGCCGGTCAGGTGGGCGTAGGCAGAAACGACACCAAAATAGCCGATCTCGGCCGGATGCTGGGCAATCGCAACGTCCACCAAGCCGGTGTTGATGTTGTCGACGATGCTGACCGGTGCGTCGAACGCGACGACCTTGATGGTCCCGCTTTGCCCTGCCTGCTTGACGCCGTTCGCCGCGCCGATCGCCGAGAACAGATTTGCACCGAACACACCAACGAGATCGGAGTTGCGCGCGAACGTCGCTTGGAGCTGCGAGGCAGCCTTGTTGGCGTCGTCGTCGTTGAACTGCGTCTCGAGCACGGTGATGTCCGGATGCTTCGCCATCTCCTTCTTGAAGCCCTCTTCACGCTGATCGGTGGTCGAAATGCCGGGCTTGACGTTGGAAACATAGACCTTGCCCTTGCCGCCTATGGCCTTGACCAATGCCCGCGCGGCGATCTCGCCGCCCAGAATGTTGTCCGAAGCAATATAGGACAGCGGGAAATCCGCCTCACCGGCACCGGTCTGGTAGACGCCGCTGCCGATGAAAGTGTCGACGGTGATCACCGGGATGCCGGCATCATTGGCCTTGCGGAGCGGCTCGACCAATTGAACCTTGTCGGTTGGCGCGATCAGGATCGCGTCTGGCTTCTTGGCGATGACCGCGTCAAGCACGGGGACTTGCGTTACCGGATTGAAATCCGAAGCGCCCTGGAACACCAGGGTCACGCCAAGGGCATCGGCCGCCGCCTGAGCGCCTTTGCGCATGGTGATGTAGAAGCCGTCGGTGGTAAGGCCCGGAACGAGAGCAATGGTGAACTTCTTGTCCTGCGCCAAAGCGGGCGTGATCAGCGCCGTTGCGCAGATGGCGAGAGCCGCCAGGGCGGCAACAATCTTCTTCATAACATCCTCCTCATAATGTTGGCAGATTTGCCGTTGCGATTGATATCGGGAATGGCCGTCAATCTGTTCAGGCTACGAATCGTAAATGCGCTGACGGCCGGAAAACGGGTTTCGCCTGCTTGCTGTTACGGGCAGCTCCTCCCAGGCGCCCAGTCATTAGATCAGCCAGTCGAAACCGACCAGCCCTGCTGCCCGCAGTCCCGTTTCCTCGCATCCGCAAGGTCCAGAGAACTGCGCCGCTCGGCGCGCATGCCCGCCTAGCGGCAGGTTGTAACACTTTGCTGAAAGAAATTGCAACCGGTACTTCCCTGGCCGGAACGCTTTTCAAACCGGACAACATCTGTCTGCTCCGCAGGGCCCGCACGGCAGACTATTGCCCCCAAGTCCCTGACGAGACAACAGGTGATTTCGGGGCCCCAGGCTCCCGGACCGCGTGGCGTCGATCGGTTCAGGATTGATCAGGCGCGCCGATGTCGCGCATCATGGTGTCCGCCTTCTATCGAGGCACGAGAGCCACGAGGATGGCTTGCGCCGTTTTCGTGTCCGTTATCAGGGCATTGATGAGTCTCGCGCGGACGGCACCGATGATGGCCGTCGCCTTCTCCGGCGAGGCGGCAACGCCGATGACCAAGGGGACGGTTCGAAGCTGGGCCGGCGACATTGCGATCATCCGGCCCTCCCCTTCCCACGGGATAAGGGTGCCTTCGGCGTCGAAGTAATGGCGGATGACGTCTCCAGCCGCATGAAACAGGGCCTGTTCGCCCAGTGTGGCCGCGCTCGCCTCGGGCGGATTGATGGCATGGGGCAGGCCGATGCCGACGATCGCAACGTCGGTCCGGTCCCAAAGCGCGACGCTGTCGCGGATGGCCGCATCGCCAAGGAAGACCTCACGCAATTCGGTGGACGGCAGATAGGGCGCATGGATGAAATGCGGCGTCCCGCCGAACTCTTCGGCGGCCAGCCGTACAAACTCGTTGATCTGGAAATGCGCCGCCTGCTGCTGCATGCCGCCGGTGGCAGCGACGGTAAGGACCCCGGGAATGCGCGGCAGGCCTGCCCGGATCACCTCGCGGATGGCTCGCCCCCAGCCGACGGCAACCACCGAGCCGGCCGTCAGTTCCGCTTGCTTGAGCAAGGCGCCGAGCGGTGCGGCGAGCGCCGTCAGCGCTCCGGCTGCCGGCGTTTCGACGACCGCGGCGTCGCGCAGCCCCAACCCGTCAATCAACTGCCTGGTGATGTCCTCGGGCGTCACAAGATCGAGAACCTCGATCCGCACGATGCCCTCTGCTCTCGCCCGCTGCAGCAAACGCGATATGGTGGCGGTGGAGACACCGAGCCGGCGCGCGATGTCGACCTGCGACATCTCCGCCTCGTAGTGCATTTTGGCGACCGTATGCAGCATCGTCCGCGATGCGGCCGCATCTTGTGTGGGAGGGACAGACAGCTTGCAATTCCTTTCAGCAATGTGTTACAGACCCATCAACCGATGGGAGTTATCGCGCAATTCCGGCAGACTCGCAACTCGGGTTCGTTTCCACCGAACGTTGCGGCCAAGCCAGATTTCCCGGTTCGATAGCGCATCAAAGCGGCAAACCTTCCTGCCGGCGGGCAGGCAAAAACTGAAGATTTCTTGTTCCACGGATCTGCGCCTTGGTGAATGGGCGCCAACATCGGACAAAAGACCATGACAAAGATGACGACGGCGGAGTTACGCGGCTATCAGCAGATATGCGGCAAGGACGGGGCCATGATGGCCATCGCCTGTGACCAGCGCGGCGGCATGCGGACCTTGTTGGCGTCGGACCCTGCCGAACAGGCCAAGATCACCAACGACATGCTCGGCGACACCAAGGCGGACATCACGCGATACCTCGCCAGCCAGGCATCCTGCGTGCTGCTCGACCCGCTCTGCGCGGTGCCGCGGGTTGTCGATGAAGGGGTGCTGAACCGAGATACGGCTCTGCTCATCGGCCTCGACGCCTCGGGCTTCGACGTCTCGCCCGCCGGCTACCGCCTGTCGCGCCTCGTCCCCGACATCGACGCACGCCGCGTCCGCGAACTCGGTGGCACCGGCGGCAAGATCATGGTCTATCTCAGGGCCGACAGACCGGAGGCGAACGAGCATAACGTCGCCATTCTGCGCCAGTGCATCGCCGACTTCGGGCAAGAGGACCTGCTGCTCGTCGTCGAATTCCTGACCTACCAACTCGAAGGCGAAAGCCTTGAAGATCATGCGGCCAAGATCCCCTGGCTTGTCGAAGAGGGCACTCGGATTTCGCTGGAATGCGGGGCAAAGGTGCTCAAGCTTCCTTATCCCGGAACGCCGGAAGCCTGCGCCAGGATCAGCAGCATGGCTGGCGAGGTGCCATGGGCGGTCCTCTCCGCCGGCGTCAACCACGCAACGTTCCTGGGCCAGGTCGAGATCGCGATGAAGAACGGCGCGTCAGGCGTGATCGCCGGCCGGTCGCTGTGGAAGGACTGCATCTCGCTGGACCGTGACATTCAGCGGGAAAGGCTTAAGACCATCGCAGTGTCGAGATTGCACGAGCTTCAGGCCGTGATCGGAAACTACCGGCAGAAAGCCGCTTAGTCATTCGCCGTTCACACCGGGCACACACGGGACGTCATGCCTCATAGTTCGATGGCCATCGGGATCGATATCGGCGGCACCAATCTGCGCGCCGCCCGCATTTCCGGCACAGGCGAAATCCTTGACCGCATGTCCGAAAAGAGCGCGCCGGACCCGGCGCTCATGCTCTCCCGGATCGCCGAGATGGTGCGCCGGCTCGATTCTCCGGAGGTTGCCGCCATCGGCATCGGCGTCCCGGGACGCGTCGATGCGCGGCGTCGCGCCGTCTTGTCCGGAGGCTATGTCAACCTCGCCTCGGTCTCCCCGGCGCAACGGCTGGAAAACCTGGCGGGCAAGCCCGTCGTGATCGACAATGATTGCAACATGGCACTGGTCGCCGAGATGGCTCGAGGCGCCGCCATGGGTCACGAAAACATCGTCATGTTCACCATCGGGACCGGCATTGGTGGTGCCGTGGCTCAAGACCGGCAGATCGTCCGCGGCAAGGGGACGGCGGGGCAGCTCGGCCATATCACTGTCGACATATCAGGCGAAGCCTGCGTCTGCGGCCGGCGCGGCTGCGTTGAAACCACCAGCTCCGGTACAGCACTTGGCCGTCACATCTCACGCGCAGGCCTCGGTCCGGATATCTCGGTCGATCAGCTTTTCGCCCGGGATGCGAGCGGCGACACGCCGGTGCGCGGGATACTGGAAGCCTGGGCCAGACCGTTGCGTGCGGCAATCGATACAGCGGTGGCGATGTTCGCCCCCGATCTGGTGCTGCTCGGCGGCGGACTTGGCCAGGCGGCCCATCAGGCGCTTGCCAAGGCTCCGGCCTTGGCTCCCTGGTACCAATGCCCTGTTGAACCGGCGCAACTCGGCGACGACGCCGGCGTCATCGGCGCCGGTCTGCAAGCGCTGGCAGGGCAGGCGGCGGTTACGGCCTCGCCGGTGACCTCGCCATCCGCTGGACTCAACCCGGGCCGGCGTGCCGTGCCCGGCCAGCGCGCCGTGCTCGTCAACGGCATCCCCGCCAGCGGCAAAAGCACGGTCTCGCGCGGTATCGCCGACCGCCTAGGGTGGCCATTGCTTACGCTCGATACCATTAAGAACCCGTTCCTCGAAGTGCTCGGCGGCGGCGATCGTGAATTCAACCGCTCGCTCGGTCGCGCCAGTTATGAAGCCATCTGGTCGGTCGTCGGCGAAGCTCCCGCGGGCACAACAGTTGTCGTCGATGCCTGGTTCGGCTTCCAGCCGCGCCAGGTGCTCGAGGATCACCTGCGAAGGGCTGGTGTCGAGCGGACCGCCGAAATCTGGTGTCATGCACCCGGCGAGGTTCTTGCCGAGCGCTATCGCGCACGGCTCGACCAGCGTCCCGCTGGCCACCCCGGGGCGGCCTATGTCCCCGAGCTGATCGAGCTGGCCAAGCGCGCCGAGCCGCTGCGGCGTGGACCGCTCTTTGATGTCGATACGACAAAACCAATCGCTTTCGATGCCATCACGCAATGGCTGCGGGCGACGATTGACACATAGGCAGGCGAAGCTTGCGCGCCTGAAATGATGATCCGCGCGCGACTTATCCGCGGCGTGATTCACTCGTGCTCTTGATTTTGATGCCGGGAGCGGAAGCTCGCGCTGGATCGAGGTGACATGGATGACCACGCCCGAGCCTTGCTCCATCATCATCGGCAACAGGGCAGATCAAGCAGGGTTCATCGGCTTCGCGCGAGGATGATTTGGAACAACGGGAAGACCAAAGACGTTCGTGCATATTGCATCCGCCAGCCACAGGTCTAACGCTTGCTATTCTCAGTAGTTCGAGGCGTACCATGTTTCGCAACTCGGGCATCATTTCTCTGCCTCGCCCGCTTGAGCGTCGTGTGGACACTCTTGCCCAGTCGTTCATGCGCCAGCGGCTCGGATCTCAGATGGACTTCTCGACTCCGGAAGGCGAGCCGGCGCTGTTACCACCCAATTCCGTAACCTGGCGCATTTTCAAGAACCCTGTTGCGCTGTTCATCGGCGGGGTAACGGCGGTGCTGCTCGAATTGGCAGAGCCGCGGGTTCGCGACGCCATTTGGCAGCACAGCAGCTTCCGCTCCCTCGCGCTCCGACGGTTACAGCGTACGGGCCTCGCTGCCTTGGTCACGGTCTACGGCCCCCGATCCAAGGCTAAGGCCATGATTGAAGATGTGGTCAGGATGCATGGGCGCGTTTCAGGTCGAACCAGCGAAGGCGAGCCATACCACGCCACCGACCCGGAGCTGCTGGACTGGGTGCAAGCGACGGCCGCGTTTGGTTTCATGGAGGCCTATCACATCTATGTGCATCGCCTGCATTTTTTCGAACGGGACGCGATGTTTGCTGAGGCTCGCCCCGTCGCACTTCTCTATGGGGCCGTCGGCGCGCCCACGTCTCAGGCCGAGCTTTACGCGCTGTTCGACGTGATGAGGCAAAGACTCGTCGCGTCGCCGATCGTCTCGGAGTTCCTGCAGATCATGGAAGAAGTTCCCGCCTTGCCGGGAGTTGCTCGACCCCTTCAGCGGCCGCTTCTGAAGGCGGCCGTCGAGATCCTACCCCAATGGGTCCGCAAGCGGTTGGAACTCGGCGACCGCTGGACCTTGAAGCCGTGGGAGCGTGCTGTTGTGAAGACGACGGCTGCAATTTGCGACAGCACCGCGCTTCATTCATCACCAGCCGTCCAGTCGTGCCGCCGCCTCGGCCTTTCCGAGAGCTATCTCTATCGCCGAACGGCATCCGAAAACCTACACAGAACCGGACAGTGTTCCTTGACCTAAATGTCAGGCCCGCGTCGTGCAGACGTTCAGCTTCTAGTTAACGCATCTTGAAGGCACGAACTCGATAGCCCACTGGACGGTGAGGCGTGACGGAGGCCCGCCAAGCAGATGCGAACAAACTACCGGACGGCTGGCGGCAACAGTGAAGCCGTCGTACCGTCAAAACCGGCATGGGCCGGCTCGTGGCCGGAGCCGCCGCCCGAGATGACCGTGTAGCCCTTCTCGGTGACTGTCAAAGTCACGATCCTGATCCGCGGGTCAAAGAGCGCCTCCAGCAGCTGAGCGGGGCCCTCCGGTGCGACAAGAATATGGCCGATAGAACCGACTATCCGAAGGCTCGTCTGTTCATCTTGACGACTGACAACTGTGTACAAACCATCTTGGGGAGCAAGCGCGTCCCGCGTGTCCGAACTCCGGGGGAGGCTGCAATGATGCCCCAATCGAGTTGTCCCGCGGCCAAGCAATCATCCGTATAGATTGCCTGATGGGCCCTGTGGAAGTTGCCGATACCGAGATGCACGATTCCGGGCGTCACACTCCGTCGATCGTACCGATGAATTTGGACACCGGCTGATGCGAGCGCCAAATTGGCGTAAGAACGACGATTTTCCATTATATGCAGCTCAATCGAAATGGAGACCACCGTTCATGTCGATAACCTCACCCGTGATGAACCCGGCTAGAGGTGACGCGAGGAATGAAACGGTGTGGGCGACTTCTTGAGGTTCGCAAAATCGCCCGACCGGGATTTGAGCAAGCTGGGCCGCGCGCTGTTCGTCGTTGAGCTGTTCGGAAACCATCGGCGACATTACGTAGGCGGGGGCAATTGCATTCGAGGTTACGCCCTGGCCAGCGGTCTCGCGGGCAATCGAAAAGGTCAGCCCTATCATCGCGCTTTTCGAAACTGAATACGCCGTCCCTGCGGTCAAGCCTCCGCTTTTGGCGGCATAGGAGGAGATATTGACCACCCGACCCCACCGTTTCGACCGCATCCCTGGAAGAAATATCTGGGCGAGAAGGAATGCGGCTTCTACGTTGACTATGTTGACCCTTCGCCATTCCTCGATCGAGGTATCTGCCATTTTGTGGTTCGACAGAATGCCAGCATTGTTGACCAAAATGTCGACCGAACCGAAGTGCTGAAGAACCTTCTCCGCCGCCGCGCGCGTTGAACTCTCAACTGCCAGATCAACACCGACGGCAACGGCGCCATGCCCTATCCGCGACGCCAGCGCCTCTGCGGCCTTGGGGAGCAGATCCAGGACTGCTACTTGAGCGCCGGCGCGCGCCAGTTCCACTGCGATTGCGGAGCCGATAGCGCCTGCGCCTCCAGTTACGACAGCGGTTTTTCCTTCTAGCGATTGCAAGCGGGAATTCTCCATTGCTTGGTCAGACCGCGGCATGACGTGTCTCCGACGCATGCGCGTCGAAAAGGACAAAGATTTTATCGAGATGGGCGACCAATGCGGCTTCCGCACCGGGTCCGTCATTGGCATCCAGCGCATCCAGAATTGCCAAATGCTCCTGCAGCACAACCGCAAACCGTGCGGCATTGCCGGAGAAACGAATAAAGCGAGTCAGCTTGGCTTTAGCAGCGTGGATGGTCGTCCAAACTCCCGGTCGCTGCGCGAAAGACGCAAACAATTGGTGAAAATTCTCGTCATTGTCGTGAAATCCGTCAATATCGCCCTCAGCGATACTCCGTTCTTGAGCCGCCACCAGTGAACGCATTTCAGCGCTCATCGCTGGCGTCCAACGCGGCGCAACTTCGCGAAGAAGGCAAGTTTCCAGAGAACGGCGGACAAAATGGCTGTCTTGGATGCTGACGATATCAATTTGCGAAACAAAACTGCCGAGCTGCGGAAAGACACTTACAAGTCCGTCTTCGGCCAATCTTTGGATCGCTGCCCTCACAGGTGTGCGAGACACATTGAACTGGCGACACACCGCGTTTTCACTAATCGATTCGCCCGGCAAGAGCTTCGCACGCACGATTGCCTCGCGCAGGACGGAGTAAATTTGCTCACTCGCCGAACTGCGCCGGTTCAAAAACACGTCTAGTTCAGCCAATCCGGAAGACATGGCTTTCGCTCCATTCTGGTCGAAACGCGATATCGCGTTCCGCTCGCCTTCTTGCACAATGTCCTCCGAAAAATGCCATCAACAAAAAAGCAGTTGCACCTTGTATACAAGTGTACTAGAACTTCTGCGGTGAATGCAAGGCATTTGCGCTGGCGGTCTCGACAATTTTAAGCGGGAAGGCGGCGCTCTCAACGGGAGGAGTTTTGATGTCGAACTATTTGCGTCGCGTGCTCGCGATTGGACTGCTATCCGCAATAGGCGTGGGGTCCGCCTTCGCCGCTGGAGATTCAAAAATTGCGCTGGTTCCCGGAGGTCCGCACCCCTACTTCGCGGCGTGGGAGCAAGCTGGTAAGGATGCTGCCAAGGATTTTGGCCTGGCCGCAGCAGACTATAAGGTGCCGCAAAAGTGGGAACTCAGCCAGCAGAACCAGCTGCTCGAGAGCCTTTTGACCCAGGGTTATAACGGCTTTCTGATTTTCCCAGGTGACCCCGTCGGATCGGTCAGTACCGTCGACGAGCTCGTGTCCAATGGCGCGCCTGTCATCGGCGGCGCAGGGTGCTTCAAGGATCCTTCTTCAGCAACCTTCTGCCTCGGCACCGACACTGGCAATTCAGCATACATTGGAACCAAGGAGCTTTTGAAAACACTGACGGGCACCAAGAAGCGCATTGCTCATTTCACCGGCTTCCTTGTTGATCCGAATACCCAGCTTCGCATCGACGCCGTCAAAAAAGCGGCGGAGGAAGAAGGCGCAACGGTCGTCCAGGTCATCGCTGACATTGATGCGCCCGAGCCAGCCGAGGAAAAGATTAATGCCTACCTGGCAGCTCACGCCAACGACGTCGATGGCATCATCACGACCGCTTGGGTCCCTGCGGTTGTAGCCTCGAACGCAGTCCGAAAGATCGGCGACAAGCGGATCAAGATGGTAGCCATTGATCACGATCAAGTTGTGTTGAAGGCCATCAAGGATGGCTTTGTGAATGGCACAATGCTGCAGAATCCGTATGGCCAAGGCTATATCGGCACTTTCGTTCTCGACAAGCTTCGTTCGGGTTGCGCGGTCAAGACCGATGCGCCTTTTAAGAAGAATGCCCTCACTGACAAGTTCATCGACTCGGGAACCGTCTATGTCGCGGCCGACAAAATCGACACTTATGTTGACGCCATGCGCGACACGACCAAGAAGCTCTTTGAAACCTTCCAGGCGACTTATCTGACCTGCAAGTAACGAGACTTCCGCCAATGCCGCCGGGCTGCGTTCAAGCAGACCCGGCGGTCGTCCAACCAAATTGCACGGTGTCTGTCGTGACCCAGAGCCAGGCCTGATAAGATGGCAGCCTAGCCATTGAAGGTGCGAAACCATGTCTTATTCAGATGTGCCGGCGAAGGGTCCCAGTGGCGACATCGTCGGCAAGCCGCGCAGGAATGCCACCGAGACGCGATTCTATCTGACCAATGAGTTTGGGCTCATTGCCCTCATTGTGGTCTTTGCGCTGGGCTTCAAATTCACAACAGAGGGTTTCTTTTCGGCCTTCAATTTGTTCACCCTCGGTCGTATCGCAGCCGTCAACATCATGATCGGCTTGGCCATGATGGTCGTCGTTATAACTGGGGGGTTGAACCTTGCTGTAGGGGCGATCGGCGTTTGTGCCGCAATGACTTGCGGCTATCTCATTGAGGTCGTCGGGCTTCCGTGGCCACTCGCAATTCTCTCAGCCGTGGCCCTTGGCGCCTTGCTGGGCTTTATCAACGGATGGACTTCCGTTCGCACAGGATTGCACAGCTTCATCATCACGCTCGCGACAATGAGCATTTTCTTCGGCGTAATGATCTTCCTGACGCGTGCAGAATCCTATCGCGCTCTGCCACCCGTCTTTGCAGCGTTCGGACGCATCAAGCTGTTGGGTTTTTTCTCTCCGCTCCTCCTGGTTAGCCTCATGGCTGCATTGATTCTAGGATATCTTTATAATTTGACAGCGGTTGGGCGGGAGATGCTGGCTGCTGGCGCCAAGCCCGAAGCGGCGGAGATGTCCGGCATAAATGTCGGGCGCATCTTCATATACTGCCACATGCTGTCTGGCGCGCTCGCCGCCTGCGCGGCTCTGATGCTAGTCGCACGCAATGGAGCGGCGATCCCATCAATGGCGGGACAACTCGGACAGGACTGGCTGCTCATCGCGTTCCTTGGTCCTGTGTTGGGGGGAACACTTTTGGCGGGCGGCAAGGCATCGGTGCTGGGGACGTGCCTAGGTGCGTTTCTGGTGACGATGCTGACTAGTGGTTTGCTTCTATTACAGCTGGGCGATTTCTGGATTCAGAGCTTTTTGGGTCTGCTTTTGCTGGCTGCGGTATTGATGGACAAAACACGCCGAACCTTTCTGGCCCGGAGGAACATGGCATGAACGGCTCCTTCGCCAACGCCGTGCGGAGCGACTGGTTTGGGCCGCTGCTGGTTACGATCGTCGCCGTTGCGATCGTGGGGGGCTTCAACCCATCATTCCTATCGCCATTGAATATTCAGGTGCTGCTGCTCGCAATTGCAGTAAATGGCCTGATCGCGTTTTCGCAAATGCTCATCATCGCTATCGGTCAGATGAATTTGTCTGTCGGGGCTATCGGCGGTCTTTGCGCTATTGTTTTCGCCGGCATGATGGACGCGTGGCACGTGCCCGCATCCCTTGCCGCCTTAACCGCGCTGTCGCTCGGGGTCATATGCGGCGTAATAAACGGATTTCTGATCGCCCGAACTGGCATTTCGGCGTTCGTAATTACCCTCGCCAGCCTGTCCGTTTACAAGGGCATCAATTTGGGCATCACACATGCCCAACCCTTTTATGATATCTCAGACGGCGTGAAATCCATCGGACAGGGCGCGATCTTCGGGATCATTCCTTGGTTGATGCTCCCGACCATGGCTGTCGGGCTAGCCTTGTGGTTCATGCTTAATCGGCAACCCATAGGGCGGTTTATTTTGGCAGTCGGCGGCAATCAACATGCCGCAGAATTGTCGGGAATATCGATTGCAAATACAGTTGTCATCGCGCACGCCCTTTCGGGGTTTCTTGCAGCGCTTGCCGGTCTTCTCCTTGTTGCCCGTTTACAAATGGGTCAACCGACGATCGGCGACGACTGGCTAATTTTGTCTTTTGCCGCGCCCGTGATCGGCGGCGCGGTCTTGGCCGGCGGACACGTCAGCGTGCCCGCTACGCTGCTCGGGGTGGTGATCGTTGCAATAATCACACAAGCCCTAGTGCTTTTCGACATCGACCCGTTCCTCGTGCAGGTCGTGCTGGGCGCAATGATCTTGGCGGCAGTCGGCGCCAATCGTTTTCGCGAAAGTCGTTTGTCACGAAATCTCAAGAGGCTCTGAAATGGCGAGCGAGATAGCGTTCCAGGCTCTGGGCATTGAGAAGTCCTTTCCAGGCGTAAAGGCCCTAAAGGGCGTTTCCCTGACACTTAAAACTCATTCCATACATGCTTTGCTCGGCGAAAACGGCGCAGGGAAGTCAACGCTTATCAAGATCATTACCGGTGTTCACCACCCCGATGCCGGCCGCCTCATCCTGGAGGGCCAAGAGGTTCATTTCGGCTCGCCGCGCGAGGCCATCGCTCATCGTGTTGGCGTCGTACATCAAGAACGGAATCTTATCCCGAGGTTTTCTGTTGCGGAAAATATCCATCTCGAGCAACTTGGGGCTTCGTTGCTAAAGCCGGTGGACTATGCCGACTTGAACAAGCAGGCCGCGCGTTGGCTTGAGGCCCTCGGCCTAGACATCGACCCAAGAACCCCGGTATCGCGCCTTAGCGTCGCCAAGATGCAGCTGGTCGAAATCGCCAAGGCCTTGTCTCTGCGCTCGCGAGTGCTTCTCCTGGATGAACCAACCGCATCACTTACCTCGAGTGAAACTGATCTATTATTCTCGTTTTTGCGAAAGCTGCGAGACCAAGGCGCCAGCCTGCTATTTGTCAGCCATAAGCTGGAAGAAGCGCAGGAGCTTTGCGACAGCGTCACAGTGCTGAGGGATGGGTCGAATGCCTGTGAAAGCCGGCCAATGGAGGGCCTGGGGCGGCAAGACATTGTCCGATTGATGATCGGCCGGGCCGAGGGTGAAGGCGGCTGGCGGGAGCGCAACTCGACTGGGGCTCCTCCGGCCATCGAGCTCAAGAACATTGAAACATCTTTAGGCCATTTGGACGTCAATCTGCATGTCCGACAAGGCGAGATTGTGGGCCTCTATGGCCTCGTGGGCGCCGGAAGGACCGAGCTTGCAAAATGCATCCTGGGTCAGTTTCCGCTGACGGCTGGTACCGTCGAGATCGACGGGAAGCCGGTTAAGATCAGGTCGGTCGGCGAAGCCATCCACACGCATCGTGTGGGATACGTCAGCGAAGATCGAAAGGGCGAAGGTCTGGTCTTGATGCATTCGGTGCTGTCAAATGCTGGAATTGCAGTGTGGCGCCCCCTTTCGGCACTTCTCGGATTCCTCACCGACCGCCTCGTGCGACACAAGGTAACGCCATACATCGAGAAGCTTGAGGTGAAAACACCCAGCCTCGCGCAGACGGTGGCCAACCTTTCGGGTGGCAATCAGCAGAAAATCAGCGTCGCCAAATGGCTGGCAGCAGGCGTCAAGATCTTGCTGGTTGACGAGCCGTCAGTCGGCATCGACATCAAGACCAAGGCTTACCTGCACGATTTGCTGCGAGAACTCGCCGACAACGGCACTGCCATTTTGCTGATCACGAGCGACATGCCCGAAATGATCCTGCTCGCTGACAGGATTCTGGTCATGAACGACTACCGGCTTCAGGGCCAGTTAATCAATGACGGATCCTATGCCGGCATGAGCGAGGGCATCATGAATCTGATCCACAGGGCTGAGGCCGCCTAAGCTCCTCACACTTTCAGGACTTTTCACCATCGGCCAAGAGGATCCCGTGGACAGGCGTGAGTTCGGCAGGACTGGATTGCAGGTATCCGCGCTGAGCTTTGGTGCGTCCTCTCTGGAGGTGTGGGCATGAGCCTCGCCGAAACCCTTGGCAGAGGCAAACTCGAAATCCCAATTGGCCCCCTTCTGGCCGGGCGATTCATGCGTGATGACGATGATGCCGGCGTCCTTGGCCTTCTGCAGCACCGGCTCGAGCACCTTGGCGTCGTTCGGCACCACGCCGATGACTTTTACGCCCTGAGCGATGAGATCCTCGATGGCGCGAACCTGAAGTGCAGGATCGGCGCTGGTCGGGCCAACCATGAACGCATCGATGCCGAGCTTCTGACCGCGCTCCTTGATACCGGCCTCCATCGCGTTGAACCACGGAATGCCACCAATCTTCACGACGATGCCGACCTTGCCGGCCTATTGCGCCAGCGCCGCGAACGATGCGCCAAGCGATAGCGATGGGCGAGCGCCACGGCGGACGCTTCGCTGCAAGTTGATGGGTTCTCCGCCGCAGCCGAAGTTGTGTTGGACGGGTCTTCATATCTCGCCCCCATCTTAGTCTTTCAGGCTCGGAAACAGCAGCCAGCCCGCCGTCCGGGGAATGCCGCTTGCCGTGAAGAGCTGTTCCTACGGGATCATCTGTTGGGCGATGCGCACCAGATCATTGAGCGCCGAGCGGATCTGCGGCCGAGGGAACTCGGAGCATTCCTCCCAGGCCTCGCCCTCACGCAACACGGCATCGAGCTTGCCCGCGACACCAGCAAGCGTCGCGTCAGGGACCGCTGAGAACGCTTGCACCAACTCCTCCGCCCGGTCACCAGCCTCGCGCTCGGCCCTGAGCGCGGCGGTGTAACCGGTCTCTTCGGCAGCCGCATCCCAGCGTACCTGATGTGCCGCGAAATCAGCTTCGGCCTTCTTGCGGAGAGCCACCATGTCCGGCCCTTTGCCGAGTACTTCATTGAGCATCTCGATCGAGTGGACCGTCACGTCCTCACCCTCGGGCAGGCGGACGGTCGCGCGAGGAAAGCCGACGCTCTCGACAAGCCTCGTCTCCAGGCGCTGTTGCTCGCGGCAAAGCCGCTCGCTCAGCCTGTGGGCTGTCTGCCATTCCCGCCAAAGCGCCAGCGCTGGGTCGAAGAGGGACATGTTCGTCGCGGTAGCGTTGCCGGTAAGAGTACTTTTCTCAAGCATTGAAGCGGTGGACGCGGTCATTCCTCCCGCAAGCACTTGCCTACGGGTGACGAAAGGCAGAGTCGTGGTATTGTCGGAATCAGATGGGGTATTCGGCTCGAGCCCATCTTCAAAGGTGATGCAAAGAGGTGTTGCGCTTCGAGCTGATGATAACTTGGTCTGTCC
>NZ_JAMYQW010000066.1:0-19506 GCF_040321085.1 Mesorhizobium sp. M0522 | reverse complement strand
CATCCCCCCCCGCGAAAAAACCCGTCTCTCCCCGCGCCCCGGCCCCCCCCCGGGGGCGGCAGGCGGTCGACTTCATCACAGGGTTGATTCGTCCACTTCATGTTGGACGACCCGGACGCGCAGAAAAAAGCGCCTGCGGCGGGTCCTTTGTTAACCACCATGATGCGGGACCACAGCGACAGGGCGTGCCGGAGACGGTCAATCCGGCCGGCGATGTCGTCGCCGGCGGCGACGGTCTCATTCAGGATCAGCATCGACCAAAGAGCGAGGCCACTGCCGTTATGCTCGAGATCTGGGGACGGCGGCTTGGCGATCGCCGTCTACTCGGCGTTTCTCGAACTCACTGCATGCAAGACCGTGACGAAGCCCTTCACATTGCGGGTCGGGACATAGCTGGCTTCTTGGCGCGCTACCACCGCTAGAGATGCAGACTTCGCCCGACAGCTCCTGCTGGAGCGCGGCTTGGATCTGATGGCAGAATTCTTGCGGAGACGCGGACAAGTGGGGAGCACTCCAACCCTACACACGCGTCACTGGCTATCAGTGTTGACCGTATAATCTTCGGAATGGCAATGGCATATTTTACAAAGCACGACCGCAATCAAATTATATACCGCAGCTGGGAAGAGCCGGAACAGTCAAGCGCAAGGATGAGAATTTTGGTCCTCAAGCTTGATCATGTCGGCGACTTTTGGATGTCTCTAGGGCCCCTAAAGGACCTTCGTCAGCGTTTTGCGCATGCCCACATTACGCTGGTGGTGGGAAGCTGGAACATCGCTACTGCAAAACAGTTCGACCTCGCCGACGATCACATTGCTTTTGACTTTTTTCCTCGCAACCCAAAAGTCAAAACGCGCAAAAAAGCCGCCGACATAAGGCCGCTGCTGACCGGCGAGTTTGATCTTGCCATTGATATGCGTGTTCCGGAAGAAACAAGGCCCATCTTGCTTGAAGTCCCCGCCAGGCACCGTGCGGCGATAGTTGATCCGTACAGCATGCATCAGATCGATATTGCGATAGCGCCATTCAATC
This sequence comes from Mesorhizobium sp. M0522, assembly GCF_040321085.1. Classification (NCBI taxonomy): domain Bacteria; kingdom Pseudomonadati; phylum Pseudomonadota; class Alphaproteobacteria; order Hyphomicrobiales; family Phyllobacteriaceae; genus Mesorhizobium; species Mesorhizobium sp. M0522. Next base: position 18,474 of record NZ_JAMYQW010000066.1, on the reverse strand, counting down.
TGAAACTGCGCAGAACCATCCTCTACAAGCTGGTCCAAAAAATAGGGCTTGCTAACAAAATCCCTCGTAGATGGCTTGATTGGTTCATTGACCGCAAGCAGGTGCGTCTCCAGCATGTGTCAGAAATCCTCCTCTTTCTGGTCGCAAAGGCAGCTGCCTATTTCGAAAGCGGAGCGGGTCACCCACAGAATTCGACTACAGGCAATGCCCCGATTGTCGTGGCTCCGTTCTCCAATTCCAGCCTGCGAGATTGGCCGATTGAAAGTTTTGGCAAAGTTGTCGCTGCTCTTTCGACCCGTGGTGAGGTGGTCCTCGTTGCCCGTGGCGAATGCCTGGAAGCGCTTGAGGAGGTTGCGAACATAGCTCGGGATCGTGGAGCCGCGAACATTCGGACGGCTGTCGACTTGTCGGAATTGGAATTCAATTATCTCGTGAATTCGGCCGCGCTCGTCGTTTCGAACAATTCAGGCACCGGGCATGTCGCTGCCCAGCTTGGCCGCCCTACTATCGGCATTTTCACGGCGTCACATCTACCGGAGATTTGGGGGTTTCGAGGTCCCCTGGTCAGCATGCTTATGAGTGTTATTGAATGTCGCGGGTGTGGTCTGGACCAAGTGCGGCATTGTCCGGTCAAAGTCCGATGCAAGTTCGACATCACGCCGGATCTCGTGATTGCCGAGGTAAACGCCTTGATGAATCATTGTAAGGGTACGGCACAAGCTTAGTGGCTCGCGGTCACCATAACCGCGATTGCCCGGATCTTGGTCGCTGATTCAATCGCTACAAACATCTAAAGGCCGAAATTCAGAATTGAATCGACTTGGTCGAAGGACCGCAGTGGCGATGTCACCCCCTGGGCCGGGCGACCATTTCGTTTTCGTTCGCATGCCCGTCCATAGCGACAGCGCCACTAACAGCAGATGAACCACACAAAGTGAGGGAGACCCCAATTAAGTGCCAAGCGACAGCTGGCCCAAGGCGCCTGGCTGAAGGCGCATGAAAACCTCGTCATCACCGGGCAGACCGGCACCGGAAAGACTTGGCTGGCCTGCGCCTTCGGACGTCAGGCCGCCCGGCTCGAATCATTCCGTGCTCTACCTGCGCATGCCGCGTCTGTTCGAAGATCTCGCCCTGGCGCGTCGCGACGGCCGCTTTCCCCGTCTCATCGACAAGCTGGCTCGGGTGCAACTGCTCATCCTTGACGACTGGGGCACCCACAGCCTGACCGACCAGCAGCGTCTCGATCTGCTGGAAATCTTCGAGGAACGCTATCGCCGGAAATCAACGCTGATCACCGCCCAACTGCCGATCGCCCAGTGGCACGCCATGATCGGCGAGCATGAGAAAGCAAAAAACACCGCCGCCCTTGACCGGCGCCGAAAACGGCGAAATCAATCGCAAATGACTTCAACCAGGCAACCGAGCGCCGACCCCATCCTGCTGTCCGCGAATTAGTGAAACTGCTGTCCCCGATTTAGCGGAACGACTGTCTCGTTTTTGCGAAATACGCACGTCCGACGCAGCTTGCGTTGACAGAGGCGGTTTTACGCGCAATAGCACTTCCGCTCGGCCTATTTTTGTGGAGTTCAATTGTGGTTCGGCCAAGGGCGCTGGGCGCCGGACCGGCCCCGTGTAAAGAGAGAGAGACCCTGCATGGAAGAATTCTTACCGCGCATCGCCACTGGTGCCGGCATCGGCCCGGCTCTCGCAGAGAAGGCCGTTGGGTTAATGCTGGGTTTCCTGCAAAGCCACGCGGCCGACGGTCCCGTTGCCCGCATGATCGAGGCCATTCCGGGAGCTTCGGAATTAGTAGCGAAGTATCATGGCGACGACCCAGAGGGTGGCGGCCTTATGGGGCTCGGCCAGCAATTGATGAGTGAGGGTCTCAGCATGGCAAAGATCGCCGGCCTCGCCAACGAGACGATCGCCTTCACCAAGGAACGTGTCGGCGACGAACTCGTGGACGAGGTCCTCAATTCAGTTCCTGGCCTTCCCCAGTTCGTCTAATCAGCGGCAGCCGGGGGCGCATGACCTCGTGCGCCCGTACCGGCCGTTCTGCGCAGTAGGCATTCTCCGCCGAGCTTTCCGTACCGATCTCGCCAGACCACCAACCGCCGGGCACGCGAAGCGAGCGTTGGAGTACTTCATTCGTCTATTCCAAAATCGACCTCAGGCGAATCGATGTGTATAATTTCTGGCGGTAAGGGTTTATCCTGAACGCTTTCGATGAAGCCCGCGAGATAAGCAAACGTATTGTATTTCTCGAGGACCAACCGCTTCGCCTCTCGTATTGCGCCGCGACGCTCCTTCCAGAGGTCCGAGTTGATGATTTCTTGAATTTTTTGGATTACGTTCTTGTCCTCTGGGTCAATCAGAACCATTGAGTCCGAAGGGAAGAACCTCGTGATTGCCGGGCTGCCGTAATAGATCGGCATTGTTTCAGCAACGAAGCAGTCCATAAGCTTCTCTGTGAAATAGTAATCAGCACGAGTATTCTCGAAAGCTATACTGTAACGGTAAGGTGCGAGTGCGTTCCATTTATCTCCAATCAGCCGAAAACCTCGGCCGAACAGGTCAAAATCGAGCTCCTCTCTCAGCCGTTCCAGAAACGCCAGCCGATATCGATGCCCTTTAAGCAGGGCGATGTTACTGGTAATCCATGAGAGCCGAAGCGGCTTGTCCACGACTTCGCTGACCAGAAGTTGGTCATATGTCTTGTTTACAGACCAAGACCGAGTGATAGGTGGAGCCAAAACGAATCGGCGCCCTGCATTCTGCCGAGCAGCCAGCTCTGCGTCAGACGTCAGGACGATAGTATTTTTCCCCTGCCCTTCATGAAATGCGCGATGAGCTTTCGTCGGCGGTTCGCCGATTGCAAAAATTGTCCTGTTTGGGCTCGCCTCGATATCAACAGGGAGCCCAAAAAGAGAAGCAGAGTTAAAGACGATATGCCAATCGGGCACGAAGGATGTCGTGCGTACAAAAGCGACATTGTTCCAGATTCCACTGCCCTTTGGAGTGAGATGGTGGATTGCATCATCCAAAACGCCCCAAGAATCCAGACATGTAGCAACAATGGGCGCCGGACGTTCCGTCAACAATTTGGCCAACAAAGCAGTTCCACCCCATTCACTTCCGTTGGACCGGGAGCAACTTGTGCATCGGGCGCAACACCTCTCTGCGCCTGAAATAGCTCGCGATCCTGATCGATATCAAACACACGATTCTGTGCGACTTCGCGCCATTCGACAACTCATCTCTAAGACCGCGGGAATCCCTTCACTCGTGAAGGTACTCAATCGCCATTCCGGATTGCGGTAACATTGGGCAGCATAAACCTGCCGGGACCCGCCGTCGAGGCAATTGTCGCTTTGCACTTAACCAGGTTCTTCCTCACTTTGTGTGGTGATCAGGCCGGTTGAGTGGCAGCATGCGTGCCCTAAGGAGTTCGGAGCCCGCTCTGCCGTACATCGCACGCTTGATCGTCTTCAGGCGGTTGATCTGCCCTTCCGCCTGGCCGTTGCTCCACCGTAATTCAATGGCATTGCGAACGGCGTCAACGTCACGGCGTAGGACCCGAGCGAAACGCGTGATGGCGACGAGCCCGGAGTTGACGGCATCCTCGATCCAAGTGTCGAGCTTGTCCAATTCACAGGCCCCGCAAAATGCCGCGGAAGCGCATGGCAAGCCTGCGCATCGTGGCAAACTCATGTGATCCTTGCTTCAGGACGTCGACCTTTCTCGCCTGGTTGATCGTCAGCATACCCCGGGCCTTCATGCAGAGGGCCGCGGCGACTACCGGCGAGATCACATGGCCGGTCGCCGGATCCTGGATGGGGACAGCATCGCGGGCTGGTTGATGGCGTATGATCGAAGCAGGCGACGCACTGTCCTCGCCCGTCCTCTCGGCGCGGCGCCAGCTTGGGAGAAGCCGCTCCAGATTCGAGAAACTGCCCGTGTAGCCGCGCTGTTTGATATCGTGGAACAGGTGTCGTCCGCAGCGATTGCCGTCTCTCCAGGACTGGCTAAGAAACGCCTCGAAATATAAGGGTGACGTCGGCTCGACGCGGCCCTGCGTCGGTCGGGTGGCGTGTCGAAATTCAGCCATTTGGCGATGCTGCGCCGGCCGTAGCCGGTACGACGGGCGATCTCGGAACAGGACAGCCCTTTCCTTGCGCAAGGCGTGAACCATTTCGAACACCGTCTGCCGCGATTGTCGATGAGCGTGGCGCACCCGGCGCCGATGCGTTGCGTCAACGTGCGGATCATCCTGCATCAGATCGACTTGCGCGCTCCCGATACCCTTATCGGGCAGCAATGCAGGCCCCGTGGCGCGGCCCGAAAGGCTCATCTGCTCCTCGATTGCGACCCGCAGATTCTACATGAGATGGAACCGATCAGCCACCTGGCGCGCTTGCGGTGCACCCTCGCGAACAGCTTGCGCATAGAGCCCGCATCGGTCTCGGCTCACGATCTCGACGGAAGGGTGCCGCTCTAGCCATTGCGACGCACTCGCCACGCTTCTGTCATCCAGGATGTCGACAACCGAATGGCGCTCCAGGTCCACGATCATCGTGCCGTAGCGCCATGATCGCCGCCAGCTCCAGTCATCGATGCCAACGACCCGAATGGTGGAGTTGCTGTGAGCGACCGCGGCATCTCGCTTCAGCTGCCACAGGATAGTGTCGTCGCAGACCGGCATGCCGAGCCGTCGCATCAAGCGCTCGCCGGGACGGCCGCCGGTGCTATGGCCGAGCAGACCGACAATCTCCGCGACCCTCCAAGGGGAAGCAATCGTCGGCAGACGGTCGGTGAATGTTTGTCGTTCACATTTCTGATGTGCGCACCGCCAGCGGCTCAACCGAGGCTTCACCGTCACGGTCTTGCCCTGGACCGGCAGATTCTGAAGGCTGCGGTTGGACCAGCCATGCCGACTTCGGGTCCGTCGTCCGCAATCTGGGCAAAATGCCGAACGCCGGTCCGGCAGCGGAAACAAGCCAACTGTCATCATCAGTGAGCGCGACACCCCGTATTTTAGCCCCTGGGCCGGGGGACCATTTTGTTTTCGTTCGCATGCCCGCACATAGCGGCATCCCTCGCCAACGGCGAATGAACCACACAAAGTGAGGCAGAGCCCCATTAACTGCCAAGCGACACGATCCTTGGCTGCGTACCCGTCCTCGACGATTCCCTCGGAGCATCATTCCTGGCTAGTCCTTTTACCCGGCCATACGCGATCAGCCACTCACGGCCCGGACGAAATGCGCAAAGCTGGCCGCCGCACGTCACAATGCGCAGCGCCTTATTTGGACGATGCTGATATTTTTTCTTCAACGATTGGTCTCAATGCGAAAGGGCTAGGCCGATCGTTGCCTGGCCGAGCGCCAGACCGCCGTCGTTTGCGGGAATGCTTACGTGCGCCAGCCCCTCCAATCCTGCGACTGTGAGCTCGGCAAGTACGCCTTTGAGCAGCAGCCGATTCTGGAAAGCGCCACCGGACAGTGCGACCGTGCCGACGCCGTTTTCGTTAGTGAGTCCGATGGCCTTCCGCGAGATGATCTCTATCAGCGTCCTGTGGAAGCGCGCAGCAATCAGCCCGGTTTCGGCGCCCAAAGCCTGATCACAAAGAAGCGCGTCCCACAGACCTTTCCAGGAGATAACCGGTCCCTTCCGCGAGGTTGCTGGCCAAGCCTCGGGCCGCATCCATGAACGGGCTGGCGAGCGCCTCCATCTCCATGCCGGCTTGCCCCTCGTAGCTCTGGCGCTCCAAACAGATGCCGAGGACTGCCGCGCAGGCATCGAAAAGCCGCCCCGCCGAGGAGGCAAGCGGAGCATTGACGCCCCTCTCGATCATCCGGTCCAGCACCCGAAGCGGCTTTTCGGCCAAGGCGGGGACGAAGGGCCGATCGGCAGGAAGCTTGGCCAGGAAATCCGGACCGAAAGCCGCCCGCAGATGCGCATAGGCATTGCGCCACGGCTCGAGGCTGGCCTTGTCGCCGCCGGGCATGGCGACCGGCTCGAAGTATGCCAGCCTCCGGAACCCTCGATAGCCGCCGAGCAGGAACTCGCCGCCCCAGATCGTGCCGTCATCGCCGTATCCGAGACCGTCGAGGATAATGCCCAGCACCGGCGGTGCGTCGATTGCGCGGCCGTGCTGGGCAAGGCACGAGGCGAGATGCGCGTGATGGTGCTGGACCTGCACAAACCTCGCCGCGGTCTCACGGGCAAGCTCCATGGCAAGCTGGGTCGAACGGTAGCCCGGATTCCGGTCGGCCACAATGAGGTCCGGCTTCGTGTCGAACAGGCTTCGATACAGCCCCAACGCCTGCCTCCACGCGTTCTGGTTCTTCAGCTCGTCGAGGTCGCCGAGATGCTGCGACAGCAGCGCGTTGCCGTCGCCCGCCAGGCAGAACGCGGCCTTTAGGTCGCCGCCCGCAGCCAGCGCCCTGACCGGGCCATCGAAGCCCGCCGGCAGCGCCAGCGGCTCCGGCGCGAAGCCGCGCGCGCGCCGCAACACCGAAATGCCGTGCCCGTCGAATCGCACCACGCTGTCGTCGAGCCGGTTGACAATCTCGCGGTCGTGCATCAGCCAGAAGTCGGCGATCCCGGCAAGCTCCTGCCGCGCCTCGTCATTGTCCGTGCATTGCGGCTCGCCCGAACGATTGCCGGAGGTCATCACCACCGGACCGTCCAGCGCCCGCAGCAAGAGATGATGCAACGGCGTGTAGGGCAGCATGAAACCGAGCCGCTCGTGCTGCGGCGCCACGCCCGCCGCAACGCCGCAGCTGTCACGGCGCTTCACCAGCACGATCGGCGCCGCTCGGGCGGCAAGCGCCACGCGCTCCTCGCCCGACAGCTCCGCGAATTCGGCAAGCTGCTCCAAGTCGCGCGCCATCAGCGCGAACGGCTTACCGTCGCGCTTCTTGCGGGCGCGCAGCTGCGCCACCGCCGCTTCGTCCGTCGCGTCGCAGGCGAGGTGGAACCCGCCGATGCCCTTGATCGCGACGATCCGCCCTTCCCCGATCAGCGCCGCCGCCTCGCGGATCACCGCCTGCGGGCCGCCGCCGACCACGACGTGGTCTGGACCTTCCAACCAGACGCGCGGGCCGCAGGCCGGGCAGGCGATCGGCTGGGCGTGATAGCGGCGGTCGGCCGGATTTTCATACTCGGCCCGGCATTCCTCGCAGGTCGAAAATCGTGCCATAGCGGTCGAGCGGCGGTCATAGGGGATAGCCTTGACGATTGACAGACGCGGCCCGCAATGCGTGCAATTGGCGAACGGGTAGAAATAGCGCCGGTCCTTGGGGTCGAGCACTTCCGCAAGACATTCCAGGCAGCAGGCGGCATCGGGCACGATGCCGGTCTTCACCCGCCCGCCCGCGCTCGCCGCTATGGCGAAGCCGCCCGCCGGCCGCGGCCCCTCAAGCGTCGCCGTCTCGATCCCGTCGATCCGCGCCAACGGCGGGCATTGCGCCTTTAGCCTGTCCGCGAAGGTCTCGAACTCGGCATCGCTGCACCACAGCGCGATCTCCACGCCTGCAGCATCGTTGCGGACGTGACCCGATAGCCCCATAGCGGTCGCGATGCGCCACACTGTCGGCCGGAAGCCGACGCCTTGCACCAGCCCCGTCACCCGGACCAGGCGTCCCTCCACTGCGGGCTCGGCGAGCGGCGGGCCCATCAGCGCACCGTGCACACTATGCACGGGTCCAACGACCGCACGATGTGCTGGACTGCAACCGGCTCGGTCTCGCCGAGCCGCACCGGCGCACCTTCGAGCGCCAGCTCCAGCGGGCCACGATTGCCGGCCCAGTCGCGTGGCGAAAAGTTCTGCAATGCGTAGAGCAGGTCGATCTGCGCGTGGTGGCGGCGACGAACCGCGATCTGGAGAAAGAGCTGCACCCCGTTCTTCAGCGTGAGCGTGAGGTTTTCCGGATGACAGAGCTTGGTGATGTACTGGTAGATGCCGGCCTCGTTGATGCCGTCGATGGTGTCATGCGCGTCGGTGTAGCCCGAGATGATCATGCGCACGATGTCCGGCCAGCGGGTGCGCGCCTGCTTCAGGAACTCGGTGCGGCAGGTGCCGGCTATGCGCTGGTCACACAGGATGATCTGGATCCATTCCATCTCCAGGATCGAGCTGGCGGCCTTGGTGTCGCTGGCTACGTGGACATCGAAATCCTCGCTCAGGACGCGCCGTTGCGCCTCCAGCGAGCGGATTTCGTCGTCGACGATCAATATGCCCGGCAGGTCGCTCACGATGCCTTTTTCCTTCCCTCCCGGCCGGCCTGCCAGGCGACGTCGCGGTGGCGGGCGATCGTCACTGGGGTGCGCGACTTCGGCACCTTGTGCACGAAATTATGCCGCGCGACGTGGTAGCTTGGGTCGAAGCCATAGAAATTGCGGCGCATCCGCGAAAGCTCCTCCTCGCGATAGGCGCAAAGCGGCTTGGCCGCCTCGTCGGCTGCGCGCCGGGCTTGTTTTTCGGCGAGCAACCCCGGAAACTCTTCGCTCCCGGCCAGCGCGGCAGCCGACGCCCTCACTTGCGCCGTGAACAGCTCGCTTGCCCCCGCGAACACCCGGTTGGCCAGATTCAGATTCAGCGCCTCCTTCGCGCCCATCGGCAGGCGCGCTGCCGCGATCCGGCGGGCATTCTCAGTCCCGCAGCAGCTCGGCAGGAGATAGGTCCAGAACTCCGAGCCGTAGAGATTGCCCATGTCCTTGTAATGCGGGTTGAGGATGACGCTCGAGCGCATCCAGAGCTGGTCGGTGCTGCGGGCGAGAAACACGCCGCCCGCTGCCGCATTTCCGGCAAGCGCTGCTACGGTGATGTGGCTTGTCGTGCGGATGATCGCATCGGCGAGGTCGTCGATGGCATTGATGTTGACCCAGGAATCGTCGGCCGCGCTGTCGGCCGCCTCGATCCGGTTGAGGTCGAGCCCGTTGGACCAGAACTGCGGCCCTCCGCACAGCACGATCGCCCTGGTCGGACGCTCCGTCGCTTTTGTATAAGCGTCCAAAAGTCTTCGACAGGCGTCCTTTCCCATTGCACCGTTATAGAAGGGGAAGTGCAGATAGCCGACCGCAGCTTCTTCTTCGTAGATGATGTCCTGATAACCGCCCGGTGAATTGAGCGGGATCTCCGGCAGGTCTGCAACTTCCTTCGCGAAGACCATGGTCGCCGGCAGCTTGAACGGGTGTGGCGAATTGGGATGCCGGACATGGCCGATCCACAACGCGCCGTCGCCGGTGACGATGGCGATCGCCGGCCCGCTTCTGGCGGCGACCACTCCCGGCTCGGGGAGCGATATCTTGCCCCGTTCACCCCGCGCGAGAGGCAAGTCACCCCCTGGTTCACGTGCGTCTCGCGCGTCGAAAAGGAAGACCGTTTCGCCGAAAAGTTCGTCCCGCACGCCGGGCGCGCCGTCGGCTGCTGCGATATTCTTCAGCACCGTTTCGGTCGTGTCGGCAGCCCAATCGATCCGCCGGTCCGCCTGTTTGATCGCGTCCCGCCACCGGCCCAGCGGCGCTACAGATTGTTCTTCCAGGGCAATCGGCTTTTCGCCCTGCTCGAACCGCGCGATCGCTTCGAGCACCGCCGTCACCGCCGCGTCGGTCACCTCGTTGCTGTAGAGGCTCGATTTCGTCGCCTTTCGCATCGCGAAGGTGGCGCTCGCCCAGACCGGCCCCGCATCCATTTGGGCCGCCGCTTCCAGCACCGTGACACCCCACTGCGTCGCCCCGTCCACCATCGCCCAGTCCAGCGCGGAGGGGCCGCGGTCGCCGACGATGCCTGGGTGAACGATCATACAGCATCGATTTTCATAGACTTCTTTCGGGATTGCCCGCTTCAGAAACGGGGCAATAACGAGGTCCGGCCGAAACAAATCTACCGCCTCCATGGTCCGCTCGTCGTTGACGTCCATCTCGACCGAGACCTCGTGTGCGTGCTCGCCAAGCGCCACGAAAATCCTCTGACTCAAGGCGTTGAAGGCGGTGACGAGAAGCAGAATGCGCATCTTCAGCAGATCCTCGGGAGCTGTTCCCCGGCGATCCAGTCGACCACGCGCATACCGCCAAGTCTCGTTTTCATCCGCACCAGCGCATGCTGGTCTGTGACGACTTCGCCAATGATTGCGGCATCCCGGCCCATGGGATGAGCGCGTATCTCGGCGAGCAAAGTCTTCGCGTCTTGCGCCACGCAGATGGCGATCAGCTTGCCTTCGTTGGCAACATTCAGCGGGTCGAGGCCGAGCAGTTCGCACGCCGCCGCGACCTCCGGCTTCACCGGAACCGCCGCTTCCCGGATTACCATTCCGACCTTGGACTGCTGCGCGATTTCGTTCAGCGTCGCCGACAGTCCGCCGCGCGTGGGGTCACGCAACACCCGGATACCAGGAACGGAGCCAAGCATCGCCGCCACCAGATCGTGCAGAGCTTGGCTGTCGGAGATAATTTCCGTTTCAAAATCAAGGTGTTCGCGCTTCGACAGGATTGCGACTCCGTGGTCGCCCATGGTGCCGGAGACAAGGATTGCATCGCCCGGCCGGGCATTGCTTCCGGAGATGTCTGTGCCGTCCGCCAGCACGCCAACAGCGGTCGCGGAGATGAAAACGCCGTCGCCTTTGCCCTTCTCCACCACCTTGGTGTCGCCCGTAACCACGGGTACGCCTGCTTCCCGGGCGGCAAAAGCCATTGAAACAACTATTCTTTCCAGTTCGGCCAACGGAAAACCTTCCTCCAGGATGAAGGACGCGGACAACCAGAGCGGCCGCGCGCCCATCATGGCGACGTCGTTAATCGTGCCGTGGACCGCCAGTGCTCCGATATCCCCGCCCGGAAAGAACAGAGGCGAGATGACATGCGCGTCCGTTGCCATCACCAGGCGTCCGCAGACGGTGCCGAGCAGGGCCGCGTCGTTAGCCTGGGCCAGGAACTCGTTGGCCAGATGTCTTTGAAAAATATCCCGAATCAGCTCGGCCATCGCGCGGCCGCCCGCGCCATGCGTCATGTCCACCGCGCCGCGGACCGACGAGGTGGTGACGGCTAGGCTGGGATCGTTCGCGCTCATTATTCCGCCGCCTCCAACAGCTTCGGCTCGCGGAAACGGCCATAGGTCCAGTAGGCCGCGCAGGCGCCTTCGGAGGAGACCATGCATGAGCCAATCGGGTTCTGCGGCGTGCACACGGTGCCGAACAGCTTGCAGTCGGTCGGCTTCTTCACCCCGCGCAGGATCGAAGGGCATTCGCAGGACTTCACCTGGCGCGAAGCCTTGACCGACAGCTCGAAACGCTTCTCGGCGTCGAAATCGGCATAAGCGTCGCGGATGCGCAGGGCGCTGTAGGGCACGGTGCCGAGGCCGCGCCAGTCAAAGGTCTTGCGCAGCTCGAAGACCTCGCTCACCAGTGCCTGCGCCTTGAGGTTGCCCTCCTCGGTCACGACGCGGGTATATTCGTTCTCGACCTCGTGCCGGTCTTCATTGACCTGCCGGATCAGCATCAGGATGGACTGCATGACGTCCAGCGGTTCGAAGCCGGCGATGACAACCGGCTTCTGGAATTCCTCGGCAAAGAATTCATATGGCTGCGAGCCGATCACGGAGGAGACGTGCGAAGGTCCCAGAAACCCGTCAATCTTGACGATGCCCAGTTCCCGCACTTCCGGCGATTCAAGAATGTGAGAGATCGCGGCCGGCGTGAGCACATGGTTGCAGAACACGCTGAAATTCTTGAACCCCTCGGCTTGCGCCGTCTTGATCGCGACGGCCGTCGGCGGCGTCGTGGTTTCGAAACCGATGGCGAAGAAGACGACTTGCCGCTCGGGGTTTTCACGCGCGATCTTTAGGGCATCGAGCGTTGAATAGACCATGCGGACATCCGCTCCGTCCGCCTTGGCGCGGATCAGGCTGCGTTGCTTGGTGCCCGGCACGCGCATCATGTCGCCGTAGGTGCAAAGGATGACCCCGTGCCGCTCGGCGAGCTCCACCGCATCGTCGAGGCGAGAGATGGGAAGCACGCAAACGGGGCATCCGGGTCCGTGCACGAAATGCACGTTCTGCGGCATCAGGTCCTGCACGCCGTGGCGAAAAATCGCATGCGTGTGCCCACCGCAGAACTCCATGAAATGGTAGCTCTTTTCCGGATCAGCCTCGATCGCGATGGCGCCGGCGATGGTCTTCGCAAGCTCCTGGTCGCGATATTCGTCGACATATTTCACGCCGAAATCTCCTCCAGCCCCTCCTCCAGCACGCCCGCTTCGGCCATCAGCTGCAGCGTGCGCTCGGCCTCCTCGGGGCTCACCTTGTGGAGCGCATAACCGACATGGACGAGCACGAAATCGCCAAGCGAAACGTCTGCCACCAAAGCCAATGAGATGCGCTTCGTGACCCTGTCGAACGCGACCACGGCCATGTCGTCATCGAGCAGTTCAACGACGCGGGCGGGAATGGCCAGGCACATCAGGCTGCTCCGAGCTCGGCCGCCCGCCGATGGCCGACTAGCGCCATGGCGCGGACCGCGCCGATCCAGGCCGTCCAGTCCGACATCCCCTCGCCCGTGCGCGCGGAAACCCTCAGCACCTTGATCCGCGGGTTCACCTTTCGGGCGTTGGCGATGCAGGCCTCCACGTCGAAGTCGAGATGCGGCAACAGGTCAGTCTTGTTGAGGATCATGAGATCGGCGGCGGCGAACATGTCGTGATATTTCAATGGCTTGTCCTCTCCCTCGGTGACTGAGAGCACCACCACCTTGTGTGCCTCGCCTAGGTCGAAGCCCGCCGGACAGACGAGGTTTCCCACGTTTTCGACGAGGAGCAGGCCTCCTTCGGCAAGGTCGAGGTGATCTGCGGCATGGCCGACCATATGCGCGTCGAGGTGGCAGCCCTTGCCGGTGTTGACCTGGATCGCGGGCGCGCCGGTGGCGCGGATGCGGTCGGCATCATTGGAAGTCTGCTGGTCGCCCTCGATCACGGCGATCGGCAACTTGCCCTTCAGTGCCTCGATCGTGCGGCAAAGCAGCGTCGTTTTGCCAGAGCCGGGGCTGGAGACGAGGTTGAGCGCAAGCACGCCGCGCTCGGCGAACATTTTCCTGTTCGCATCGGCATACTCGTTGTTCTTGGAATGGATATCCTTTTCCAGCTTGACCATCCGCGCCTGGCTCATGCCCGGCGCACGGGTGCCACCGGGGCCCGAGCCACAATCGTGCACATGATCGTCATGATGGGGGCCGTGATCATGATCGTGGTGGTGATCATGATCGTGGCCGTGATGATGGTGATGGCCATGCGCCTTGCCCTCGATCCGGACGGCGCCCTCGCCGCATCCGCAAATAGTGCACATCAGCTCACCTCCAATTCCCTGATCTTCATTTCTTGGCCGCCGGTCACCTGCAGCTGATGGCTTCCGCAGTCCGGGCATGGATCAAAGCGTGCCGCGATCGGCACGCTCTGGCCGCAAGGCATGCACCAGGCCCTGCCTTCCGTCTCGACGATTTCCAGCCTTGCGTCTTGCGCCAGAGAGCCACGCATGACGACATCGAAGCCGAACTTCAGCGCCTCGACCTCGACAGCGGATAGCCGCCCGATTTCCATGCAGACGCGGCCCACCTTCCGAAAATCCTGTCTCGCGGCCTCTTCCTCGATGATGCCACGGACGCTCTCGCATATCGCCATCTCGTGCATCAGCGGAGCCTGATATCGTAGCCGACGCAGGGGTCGATGGCCCGGACCAGGAGATCGGCCTGGACCGCCAGATCTTCACGTCTGGATGCAGCGAGCGCCGAAAGCGAGCTCGCGGCAATGCCGCTCTCGGCGAAATGAATGCTGGTCGGAGCCGTGATGGCGTAGTCGGCGATTCGGTCGTCGTTCAAAACAATCCGATGTTCCAGCCGGCCGCGTGCTGCCTCGGCGAAGGCAGTAGCAGAGCGGCCCCCGTTCTCGTCGCGAAAGACTTCGCGCGTAGGCACTTCGGACCCCTCCGCGACATCCCGCAGGGCCGCGAGCCCTCCGGCGATCTGCGCCGGCAGCGTCGATGCCTCGACCACGCGGGCAGCCAGCCGCGCGGCCAGGCCGGCTCCACCGTTTTCGGAAAGGAAAGCGCGAACGAGCGGCGCACCAGCCTGCCTGGCGAGGCAGCTCGTGTCGGCCGACGTTTCCTTCGGCAAATGTTCGTTTCCCCCGTTTGTCGTTTCGGGGTGGCCTATCATGGCCCAGCCCCTTGCCAAGACCGGGGCGATGAGACGGGCCGCAATCGTGCCGCGCTCCATAGCCCACTGCGCGAAGGCATCGCGATCCATCTCGCCAAGCGGCTTTTCGCCTTCGTAGACCACGGACTGCGTTAGATGGCTCGCTTCGGCGGCCGTTTCGGCAGCGTCCGCGCCCGGAATCCCCACGCACACGCCGGGAACGAACGCATTCCCGCCTGGAAAAAGTGCCTGCTTGAGGCGCTGCGGCAGGCGCATAGACCGGCGCAGGGTTTTACCGTCGGCAGGCTCGCCCGCGAGACTGGCAGTATCCAAGCCAATGCGCAGCAGGTGCTCGCGCAGCGTTTCGGTAAGCACAAGAAGCCGCCGCGCTTGCCTCGTGCGCCGGTCCGTCCCGATCTCCAGGGCCGCCTCGGCTGCCTCAACGCTCGCCGCCGACTGCGCAATACTACAGACACTGAACAGCGAACCGATCGCCGAGATGACCTCCGTCACCGGCCGGGCTCGCACGATCGGGCCAAGCGCAACCGGGCGCGGCGGCGTGACGATGGCTTCCATAACGCGACCGCCATCGCAGACGAGATCGATGGAGACGCGGCCATCAACGCTCATGCAGCGGTCTCCTCCTTGTCGCCCAAACCGAACAGCCAGCGGCGGGTCAATTTCGCCGGCTGGGAGCTCGCGGGTGTTCCGGCTGTCTCAACCTCGTCCAACGCGCTTGCCTCTTCCTCAGGTAGCCGGCCTTCCCAGACACGGATCATCTCGCCGTCTTCGTCTTCTTCCGCCTCACGGTTGAACAGTTCCGCAAGCACCTGCCGCGCGGCCTCTTGCGCACTCTCCTGGTCGGCGAATTCGAACATCGGCGAGAACAGCGAGCACATGCGGTAGCAGCCGAGCTCCTCTTCATAGGCCCGGAAGAACTCGAACCGGCCCGCCGGGAATGATGCATGCTCCTTCGTGCCCGTAGGCACGCGCGGGCGCGCTTGCCCGTCGCCAAATGGTAGAAGCACGAGGTTCATGAACCAGGGCGTGACAAGAACCGCGAGCCATTTGCCCTGCCACTGCCGCACGCCCACCGCGCTGACGCAAAGCGCCGGATTGAGGATCGGAATTCCTGCCATGGCCGTCCGTTCGATCCGCTGAAACACGAACTCTAGATGGGCAGCGACGGCTTGCGAATGATCCATGTCAATCGCTCACGACCATGAAGCCCTGCTTGGAGCCGTCACAGGTGGGGCAGCTCCAGTTGGCCGGCAGTTCGGCGAAGGGCGTGCCGGGCGGGATCTGCCAGTAGTCGTCGCCCTCAGCCGGGTCGTAGACATGCCAGCAAATCCTGCATTCGAGCCGCGACATCGGGCCGATCTTGGCATTGTCGCCGCCATATGAACCGGCAAAGAAGGAGTCGTTCACCGGTAGACCTCCAGGATTTCGAGGAGCCGCTGGCGGCTGTCCGCAATATCCTCGGGCGCAGCGCGGACCACCCCCGGCAAGGCCGTGACCTCGATCGTGTTGAGGATGAGATCGTCGGTCGAATTGAAGAAGCGCACCCACCAGACGCCGCGCGTCCCCGTCGTGGTCACGCGGCAATTGCCGTAGCCACGCGACAGCACGACCACCGGCCCGTGGCCAAGCAGGCCGTCGAGGAAGGTCAAGTCCTCTTCAGTGTGCGGCAGCAGCGACAGGTTTATGGCGTGCGGCCCGACGTCGGGCCCGACGAGCGGGATGCGGCCATTGAGCTCCGAAATCAGCGGCGGCGCGTTGAAGACGCCCGTCGGATAGGTCGCCGGCGCAGCGAGCGTATTGCGGCAGCCGGCGAAGGCCCTCTCCAGCACGGCCGAGGGAAAGGCGCCGACCTCGACGAAATCGCGCACGAGCCTGCCATCCGTTCCGGTCTGGCGCACGCGCCAGATACCGGCGAGCACCGACTCCTGAGCCTTCAGGTCGTCGCCGCAGATGATCAAGACCTCGCCCTCGCCCAGCGCCTGGTCGATCAGCGCAAGATTGGCGTCGTCGAGGCCGGAAAGATCATGCACCGCGTTTTCGCAATCCGGCGAGGACCGGCCGAGGCTTTCAGCCAGCGCGGAGAGCACCGCCAAAGCAGCTTCGAGCCCGGCGACATTTTCCTTCTCCGGCAACATGGGTGACGCAGAGGTCGCCATGCCCTTCGGCATTTCCATATACTGCAAGTCGCTGCCGTCCCCTTCGCTCGGCTGTGAACCCGGCCCGATGCCGCCGAATAGCGATGCTGCCATGATGCGCCCTCCCGGCCGCTTTCGCTCACTGGAAATGATCGTGGTCGTGACGGTCGTGGGTCGCGCAGGCTTCGGGAAGCTCGAAACGCGGCGGCGCGCTCGGCCCGCGCCTCAGTTTGCCGTCGATCTCAGTGAGGTAGTCTTCCCAGTCGAGCACGCGCTTTATGGCGCCGAGATATTCGCCGTTCCTCAGGAAGACAAGCGCCGGGAAGGCGTCGAAGCGATAGCGGCTTTGCAGCTCGCGTTCGCTCTCGCGCGATACCACGGCGGGCTTGAACACGCCCTGGAAGGCCTGCACCAGCTCCGGGAGGATCACCGCCACATCGTTGCTCTCGGCGAGCCGCAACCAGTCACCGGGAAAAAACAGCGCGGTGAGGTCGTGGGCCTCGGCGAATGCGTCGATGTTCGCCTCGTCAACCACCGGGATGCGGTGGCGCTCCATCATCATGGTGAGAACGGGTGAAAACATGGACTCAGGCGTCCTCCGTGCCTTGCGGTGAAAGGGCTTGCCCCGGCCGCAAATGCTCCGGCAGTTGCGGCTCGCGGCCGACCAGGTCGGCGAAGAGGTGGTCGAGGTCGGTGTCGCCGGCGAGCGCACGCTCCGTCGCTTCGATCGCGTCGGCGATCAGGCGCGCCGTCTCGGCAGTGACAGTCTCGCGCGCGGTGTCGAGGAAGGCGAGTATCCACGTACCCGCTGGCTGGTCGCCCACCAGGGTCATATCGAGGCGCCGCGTGCCGCTGCGACCGGTGCACAGGGCAATGCCGCCGCTGCATTCAACCACCTGGAAGGGAACGCCGACACACATCAGCCCTGCCTTCCAGACGATTGCAAAAGCGCGTCGACCTCGCACTCGAAATTCGCCGGACCAGCGAAGGCACCATTCTCGAGAAGCCGCGCGCCGTGACGACAGGCCTCTTCCGGTCGGGGTCGACCGCTCTCGTAGATGCCGATGCGCATTTCGCGCGAGGCGAGCGTCTCTTCTTCGGCCAGCGGTTCGGTGCGCTTGGCGATCGTCGCGCCGAGCCAGGCGAGCCACTCGATGGCGATCTCGATTGCAGGCTCGATCTGAGCCTTCACCGCGGGCCGGAGACTGCCGCCGTAGTCGTCCAGCTCGACCGGTTGCACGCCGACGAGAAGGAGATGGGCGGGATAGTCACCCATCATCTCGGCCATGGCGAGAACTTCCTGAAAGCCAGTCTGGTGGAGCGAAATCTTCTTCACACCGAGGAAGGCCGGCACCTCGCTGCCTTCGACGAGCTTCAGCGTGCCGGGCGCCAAGCCGTAGTCGACCGCGTCGAACACCACGAGGATGTCGGCCTCGCGGATATGTTGGAGGAGGTAGATGCCCTGCGTGCCGCCATCCATGGCCCGGACGTTGTCCGCCGTTTCGCAGAGCCGGTGGAACTCCTCCACCACGCGGATGCCGAAGCCCTCGTCGGCCCATAGCAGATTTCCGATGCCGAGCACGAGCACCCGTGGCGCGTCGTTCATTGGGAAGCCTCCTTTCGACCTTTTTCTTCCAGCAGCAAGAGGCGGGCCAATTGGCCGGGGGCCGGCAAATGGTTGCGAAATAGGTTGATCTCTGGATAGCGAACGACGCGTATGGAAAGCGCGATGACGATTTTACCGCACAAACGGAAAGTATCCTTCCATTGACGGATACGGCAACGGCCGGACTGAGAACCGAATTCCAGGCCGATGGAAAGTTTGCGTTCACTCGCCCTCCCCACTCCGCCTCGCTCCGCACCTTTGCCCTGAAAGGGATAGAGGAAGGGCGCCGGGCGTTGCGGTTGGCACTTCCTCTCCCCGTCGAACGGAGGAGAGGTGTCGAGGCAAGCCGAGACGAAGTGTGGATCGACTTGAAGGCAACCCGTCTTGAAGAAAAGAGCCGGGGGGGGGGGGGGCGGCGCGCGGGGGCGGGGGGGGGGGGGGGGCGGGTGGGGGGGGGGGGGCGCGGGCGGGGGGGGCGCGGGCGGGGGCGGGGCCCGGCGCCGGCGCCGAGTGGCGGTGGGGTGTGGTGGGG
>NZ_JAMYQW010000065.1:0-19552 GCF_040321085.1 Mesorhizobium sp. M0522 | reverse complement strand
GATAGGGCCGCTCCGCTCCGGATTGCTCAGCCATCAGCCAGCCTGTCTTGCGCTCAATGCCGGAAAGAAGGCCGTCAAGGAAATCTGCGCCCGTTTCCCGCAACTCACGACGAGGAAGCACCCGCCCAACCCGCGCCTTCAGCGCTGTGAGCGGCCAACAAGCATCCGGCCCGTGGGGCCGACTCGTCTCCCGGTCGTGTGAGCAGAAGAACATCGCGAAGTGCGGCTTCATCCTCGACGCCGCGAGCCTGCTCGCCGTACCGCGGCCGCCGAAAGCCCTAGGCGCTGTCACCAGGCGCCAGCCCACCTCTCTAGCTGGCGGACCATCGCATCGAGCGCGCCGATGGCCGCACCTGCAGTGATTGCAATGTCCTCAATGCGCCGCAACTGTTTGGGTCGGCGGCAGCCCTGCGCAACCAGGCCGGCACCGCCGTCGTCGGCGCGGCTTCCGTGGCACCGGGAAGAGTGCCGTGGTGGCGCAGGAGGGTTTTGGCTCAGAATCATGGAACACGATGAATCATCGCGGCGCTTTTTGTAGAGCGAACGATAAGTCTTGCACGACCAGCCATTTATCCCTCGCGAGATCAATGCCGCGGGCAATTAGCAGGCGAACTCCGTCCGGACTGAGTACCTGTTTCAAGGCGGGCAAAAGAAGTTGTGTAGTCATGTCACGAAATGCTTGGTCCGCTTCTCTGCCGGCCGATGGTCCATGAAATCCCCTCCCCACCCATGACACCAGACACCTCCTTGCCAATAGACCGATCAAGCACTGGCCTCCATGGTACCAGCGTGAACTCGCGCGCCTTCTCGACTATGACGTACTTGCCGCTGGCAAGGTCGATCGAGCGGCGCAATCGACCCTCTATTCGATCACCAGGCTGCGCTTCGGAATACGAGAGTCCGAGTTCGTCAGACAGTTGACCGGCAACACGGTTCAGCTCACGTTGACGCAGCATCGAAAGCATGTTGGCGCGATAGACGATCCGGTCCTGCTCTTCCCGAGCAAGACCTTGCGCAATCAGCCACTGCCGTCGGCGGCCTTGCGCCTCTCGGACATCGCGGCCGAAACCAGAGCTGTGCAAGGCCTCCGGTGTGTCGGAAACCAGCTCTCGATCGAGCCAGGTGGCGCCGTCGAACCTGACTTGTCTCTCCAGCGGCATCGATGAGAGCTTGTGAACCGTGACAGGCTCGGCCCTCGCTCGCTTACGCTCGTAGTCAGACACACGGTCGAGATGATCCGGTGCGACGATCCAGGTGCCGTCCGGCTCGCGCTCGACACGACCGGTCGCCCGGCGGATCGCCTCCAGTCGCCGCACGTGCGTTTCGGCAAAGCGTTCGGTGGCCGACGGGTCATGCTTGAGATGGATATCGATGCTGTAGCGCGCGTCATTGGCCGTGGCGATCTCGGCAATTGTGCGGTCGACTTGCCTTGGCCCGGTGTCCCTCGGCGTGACCCGCACTATGCAGCCCTCTGGCGTCGGTTGGGTGGCCTCGCCTTTGCCGATATCAACATAGTGGCTTTTGCCGTCCACGCCGTCGACGACGAGGTAATGGCGGTCAGTGATTTCGTCGGCCAGGCCGCGCGCAACGATGCGGCCAACGACAGGCTGCATCTGCTCTGCAGATCGATCATGGACAACATAGTCGGCGGCACTGCGGGCGAGCCCCTTGCCGGTCAGTTCGCGGTGCATGGTCTTGATGATGTCGCCCCGCTCGCCGATGCGGCGCAGCGTCGCTTCAAGCTCGCCATCAAGGCGCCAGCGGCCCGAGCCGACTTCCTCAGCCAGACCCATCCGCTCGAGCTTGCGCAGGCGGCCCTGGTGCAGCGTCTGGCGAAACGTGTCTCGGCTGGCCGGTGAGACATGCCCCTCATGGTCGCGCATGCGGAGCAGCTGCCGATCGATGCTGGTGAAGCGTTCCCGCTCCATTTCCTGGCGCAGGCGTTGCTCGATCTCGCGGTCCGTTCTCGGGCCAAGGTCGAGGCTGACCAGCTCGGCCGCCTGTTCACGGATTCCAGACGAGATGTAGTCTCGCGCGATGACAAGATTTTCGCCGCGGTCGTCCTTGCCGCGGACGATAATATGGGTATGCGGATGACCAGTGTTGAAATGATCGACAGCGACCCAGTCGAGCTTGGTGCCGAGGTCTCCTTCCATCTGCGCCATGAGGCGCCGCGTGAGCGGCTTGAGGTCGTCATACTCGATGCCGTCTTCAGGTGCGACGATGAAGCGGAACTGATGCCGGTCGCCATCGGCACGATCGATGAACGCCTTGCCATCGACGCGGTCGCTGTCGGCGCTATAGAGCTCGCCAGGCTCGCCTTCCCGGGTGACGCCGTCGCGCTGGAGGTAGCGAAGGTGTGCACGTGCCCCGTCAACACCCTTGCCGGCCAGCTTGACGATACGCGCCTTGACGACGGCGCGCCGCTGCCGAAACGCCGCGTGGCGATCGCGCGCTCTGAGAACGGCGGCAGCAGCCCCGCCGCGCCCCGCCCGGCTTCCGATGAAGCGGCCACGGCGACCGCTGCCGCCGCCGGCTCGGTTGATCGCGGCGCGAATCTGGCCGGCGAAACGCTTGCCTGCCTTCGAGCCGCGCGATCCGATTTTGCCCAGGCTCGGCTTGAACTCTTCATCCTGCATTGAGCCTCCTAGTAATCTTTAACAAAATCACATGTTTGTCGGCAGCAGCTCTCCTGACGCTGAAGGCAGCCTCCGTGAAAAACGATGTGCAGACAAAGACTTCGCCGGCTCCAGGAGGCGATGCCTTTATCTTGCCTTCAGCGGACCTGCCTCCCTGCCTTCCTGCCCCGACCCACGGTACCCCTGCCCTCACCTGCGATCCGGCCGGCCTGACCTTGCTCGCTCCGATCCGAGCGGCACCACAATTTGGCCATTCGGATCGGTCGCGGAAACACCGTTTCGCAGGAAAAACAGCGACTGCCCGGACGGGATTTCCGGCGCTTTTCCGGAACGGGATTTGCCGGTGAACGCGTCCATGTCGGCGGCCGAGATCCCCGCCGCCTTGAGCTCTTCCAGATACGAAACCGTCTCGCTGGGCAGCGGTCGCCCACGCTGCAAATGCTGTTCGTAGCGGTCCGGCCCAGCGTTATAGGCGGCAAACAGGCCGGGAAAGCCGAAGCGGTCATACATGGCGCGCAGATAGGCAGTGCCTGCCAGAATGTTGTCGCGAGGGTCGTGCGGATCGGCTCCCAGGCCAAGCTCTGCGCGCACCTCCTCGTAGGTGCCGGGCATCACCTGCATGAGGCCAATGGCGCCGGCGCTCGATGTGATCGGCCGTCCGTCCACCATTGTCTGCCCCCGGCTTTCGGCATCCATGACGGCATAAATCCAGGCCTGTGGAATGCTGAATCGCCGGCTTGCTTCGGCCACCAAGGGCTGCCATCTTGACAGCTGCGGACCACGGGAGATGGCGGCCGGCTGAGCGTCGGTCGCGGCGGAACAGGCGCATGGCGCTATCGCGACCATGCCCAGCATCAGGAGGGTTACTCGGTCCATAGCGGCACGAGCCTCCCGGCAATATTTTCGGCCGGCACCGGCCCGAAATAGCGGCTGTCGAAGGAGCGGTTTCTATCGTTGCCGAGCAGGAAAAACTCGTCGGCGGCGAGCTTGCGGCAGGCATTCCACCAAGGCAGCGGACGGTGCTGCGTGTCGGTTGCCAGCCGGCGCGCGACAATCTCGCCGCCGATGATGATGGCGTCGCCGAAGGCGCAGACATGCTCGCCAGGCACTGCGGCAAGGCGCTTGACCAGCGGCACATTGCTGGGCAGATAGAAGCGTTCGGCGGCGAGATCGGCGACCGGTTTTGGCGGGCGGACGAGCACCAGATCGCCACGAGCCGGCGATCCGGACGCGACGCGATAGAGGCCGACCGGCGCACTCGCCGAGCCGTTCCAGACCAGCCAAGGCGATGGGTTGTCGAAAGCGGCGAAGCCGATCAGGCCGAGGCCCATGGTGGCCACGGCAATCGTCTTGCGCGCCCGAATGCGCCGCAGATGGCTGCCGATCAGACGGATAGTGGGACGCCGGCTCATGAGCGGCCTCCCTCACCGGCCGAGCCGGAATCGTGCCCGCCATCCTCGGACCGGGTCTCCTGCGCGCGTCCCTTCGACCAGTCGTCGAGTTCGTCGATGTGATAGCGGACATAGCGGCCGTGCTTGCGGAATTGCGGGCCGCCGCCTTTGAGCCGCATCTTCTCCAGCGTGCGCTGGGACAGCCCGATATAGAAGGCGGCCTGCGCGGTGTTGAGAAACGGACTGCCCTTCTTGGCGCGGGCCGCGCGTTCGTTTTCGTCGTCCATGATGGTCCTCGTTTCGCTACGGACAAGCGAAGGCGAGGATCGGCGAGCGAGATCGTTTCGGGGACGGGCGAAGAGTGGGGGGCGAGTTTTCGCCGCCCCCTCCCGAAAGAGCCCCGCGCCGGTTGCGGCGCGGGGCTCGAGGCTGGCGGTTCAGTCGACCGGGTTCCAGATGATGGCGTATGTGTCGTCGTCATCCTGGCCGGCGGCGCGGCCGAGATTGGCGTAGAGCTTGCGCGGGCCGAACTCCGGGGCGGCAACCGACAGGCTCACATAGTCCTTGCCGGAGGTCTCGCCGGTGCGGATCCAGCCGGCCCCTACTTCGACCCCTTGCGTCAGCACCCGAAAGTCGGGATGGGTGTCGGCGCTCTTTGCCTGATTGGGCACGATGTCGATGTCGGCGCGGACACTGAGCGTCTTGAGCTGGCCCTTGTAGCCGCCGTTTTCCTGTTTGGTGACGTATCCGATCGCGGTCATTTTCAGTCTCCTTTTGGTGCTCGCCGGGGACCATTCCCCTGCGATGGCGGACCGTGATGGGCGCGTCCGGACCGCCGGAACCGGGACGGCCGCAGCGATAGCGGAGGACCCGAGCGGACAGCTTTTTTGAAGCGAAGCGGCGCGAGGAAGCCGCCGCAGGCGGCGGGGAAAAAAGCTGCTGGCGAGGGTTTCGGGCGGGCCGGATCCGCCCATAGGTCGTCAAGCCAGCCGCAGGGGAATGGTCCCTGAGACACATGGAGACAGGTGGCGCGATCGGCGGCACAACGAACAGGCGGCAATGCAGGGCGCCGGCTGCGCGGGCTCTGTCGGCAACCGGATCGGACAATTGGCCCCATGCGCGGGGCGCCTCGGCAAGCAACCCGGCGCGGTGCAGGGCTGCCGAAATGGGGGCGAGTTGGCGTCGGGATTTCTCGCGCGCGGCACTGGCTCGACAAGACGACCAATCGCCAGCCGGCGCGGCCCGGAGCGGCGCGCGCGACCTGAGCGGCGGTACTCGAGAGAACCGCCGCTCGGGCCCTGATCGACTATTCGCGCACGAACAGCGGCTGCACTTGTGTCCACTGATCGGCGGTGCGGAAGCCGCCGCGGCTGGTGTAGCTTTCGGCCGGGAATTTCATCCAGCGCGGCAGCCAGGTCTCAATCTTCTGGCGGCCATTCTCGCCCGCCAGGAAGTCACGGATGATCTTCGTTTGCGTCTTGACCTTCTCGGCGACATTGCCGTCCGCGACCAGCTTGCCGCCGATCTCGGCCAGCATCGAATTGTCGATTTCCTTGTCGCGCAAGAGGTCGAAGAAGGCATCGTCCGGTTGCCACCATGTGCCCATATCGACGTTCAGATGGTTGCCGAGCGCCTCGATGACGGCGCTGCCGGCTGCAAGCTTCTCGGCCATGACAAGGGTGAGAACGCGCATGACATCGTCGTCGCACAGCGCCAAGAGGCGCGCGAAGACGCCGGCGATAGCAAAGGCGTCGCCATTGCCGCCGGCGACCACGCCATCCTCATCCGGTGATCCGAGCAGGGCCAACACTTCGCGCCGCTTTTTGCCGAATGCGGCTTCAGCCTTGCAGCCGGCAAGGCTGGCAGTCACCGTCTCGTTGGCTCCTCGCTGCGGTTCACGGCGCACCTGCCACAGGCCGGAACCGGTGATGGCGTGCGCCACCACGAGGCGCAGCGCCACGGCGGGATGGTCTAGCATGGCCGCGCGCACGCCAGCATGGCGATGCAGATCGACATAGTTCTGCATCGGGCCGGTGAGTTCGGGGCGCGGCGGCTTGGCGGCTGTTTCTTCTTGGTCGCCGCCCTCGCGGGCGCGGCGCGCTTCCTTGCGTGACAGCCAGCCCTCGTGACACTCAACCTCGCCGCGATGCGAGACAGTGATGACGACCTTGCCGCCCTTCTTCTTCGGGGTCTTCTCGTGGTCCGATGCGTGGAAATATTGGCCCGGCTCCAGCAGCACCACCTCGCTCCAGCCGTCGTTAAGATAGGTGTCGCGTCTGGCGGCAATCGCTTCGTTCTGCTTTTGCCAGAACAGGTCGGCATCGGCGAAATAGCTGTCCTCGCCGAACAGGTCCGAGGTGATCAGGCCGGGATATTCGTCGATGGCAAACAGCGCCACCTTGGTGGAAATCGACTGGCCGCCGAACAGCCATTGCTTCAATTGAAAGCCACGCGGCGCGTATTGATCGGGATCGGCACAGAGTGCCAGCCAGTCCTTCTGCTGCGCCTTGGACGCCATGGTGAGATGGCGCACCGTCTCGGCGTCGATCTCCTCGCGCCGATAGGCTTCGCGGATTTTGGGCAAGAGGTAGCCAAGCGCCAGAATGCGTTTGACCTTCAGGTCAGTGATGCCGAAGGTCGCAGCGATGTCCGGAACGGTGCGGCCTTGCCTGACGAGCCGCGAAAACGTCTCCCATTGCGATACTTCGTCAGGATCGAGGCGGGCGAGGTTTTCGATCAGCGAGGCTTCCAGCGCATCGGCGTCGTCACCGTCCTCCATGATGGCGCAGGGCAAGGGATCGCCTTCGCCGCGCTCGTCGGCAAGCGATTTGGCGGCGAAATAGCGCCGCCTGCCGGCGACGATCTCGAAGGTTTCCGGCTGGCCATTGGGCCGCACAAGGAGAGGCACCAGCACGCCGCGCGCACGCACGGATGGCAGGATGTCGGATATGTCGGGCGCGCGTTTTCCACGGCGCATGTTGAGCGCGGAAATGTTGAGCTGATCCAAGGGGATGTGGGCAAGCTGCATGGTTACTCTCCTTCGCTTTGGTTAAGGTTGTCCCCGCCGCAGAGGCCGACGGCCGGCGCGGCGGGACGGTTTTTGCGCCTATCGGCGCTGCTATTCCGCCGTGTCGGGCGGAAGCTCGGAATGGGGCTTTGAAAGGGCGTCTGCTGCCTGCCGCAGAAGTCGCTCGGCCTCGGTGATGTGGCCGCAAATGCGGGCGGCTTCGGCATAGACGGAGAGCGTAAAGCGCGCCTGGAAATGCAGGTCGCGCTCTATGCCGAGGCCAAGCGGACCTTTTACGGATGCAAGCTCGGCCAGACTGACGCTGCCGAGTTCGGGGAAGCCGAAGCCGAGATCGCAAAGGCCGAACAGCGTGTCGCCATCGGCGTCGAGTTCGGTCAAAAGCCACGTGGCGGCACCTGTCGGATTAAACAGTTTCACAACGGGAAAATGGTCGACGTCGGCGTCGGCGGCGCCATTGGCGAGCAGTCGTGCGCGCAGTGGATCGGTGATCAGGATCATGGAAAGACTCCTTGTCAGAACAGGTCGAGTTGATTTCTGCTGGCTTCATCGAAGAGGCCGATATCGAGCGGCTTTTGCGCCGCGCGCGGACACATCGGCGCGTCCATCAGGAGGGTGAGCCGATCGCGCGTGGTGATCGGCCGGACACCGGGAATGAGCATCTGCTCGCCTTGCGGCGTCGGCTCGCTCGCGGTCAGTTGAGGATCGCGCATCGTCATGCCGCAATCCCTTCCTGCGCCTCGCCTTCGGCATCGGCCTGAAGGCCAAACAGGAAATCGGCGGCCTTGGAAGCAAGACTGGCGGCACGGAAGATGGCGCGATTGTCCTCGCGCAGCACCTTCAGCCATGAGCCGATGTAATCGGCATGACGCACGGTCGGCTCGATACCGAGATTGCTGCAGACGAGCGGCAGTGATTTCGGCGACCAATTCTTCACGCGCGTAAGCCTTGGAGCCGAACGAGCCGGAGAGGTCGCGAGCAAGCCGCGTCGGGTGGCCGGTCCAGTGGCCAAGCTCGTGAAAGCAGGTCCGGTAATAGTCGATTTGGTGATGGAACGCCGGCTGCGGCGGCACCTGAATGTGGTCGCTGCCCGGCATGTAGAAAGCGCGATCGCCGCCGACCCTGAAATTCGCACCGCTGGCGCGAATGAGCGTCTCGGCCTGCGGCACGATCTCGCACTGAGGCAGCGGCTCGGCGGCGGCATAGAGGTCTTCCGGAAGATTATCGCACTGCGCGACATTGAAGACGGTGAAGCGCTTCAAAAAAGGCACGGCCTGTGGTTCATCGCCCTCGTGGCGTGCGCGCTCCTTCTCGTCCTTGGGGACAAAGCGGTCGGCATGCACGATGGTCGTGCCGCGCTCGCCCTTCCTGACGTTGCCGCCAAGGACGAGCGCCTGCCGGAAGGTGAGCCAGTTCTGGCTGGGATAGCTGCGCTCGATGACCGCGCCCCACAGGATGAGGATATTGATGCCGGAATAGGTGCGCCCAGAGGATGCATTCCTCGGCAGGCCAAGGCCTGCCTTTGCGCTGCCCCATGGCTTGACCCATGGCACGGTGCCGCGCTCCAGCTCGGCAATGATGCGGTCCGTGATCTCCTGATAAAGGCTGGCGCTGGGGCGCCCGCCCTTGCCTGCGCCAGCCTCTCCGCTGGCGGAACGCTTGCTGTTTGCATGCATCGTCTCATCCTCCGCTCGCCAATCGCCGCGCCTTTCCCCGGAAGCGGGGTGGGCGGCGAGTCGCGACCGGAAAGGCCCGCCGTGGGAGGCGGACCGCATCCGAAGGACCGGAACGAAGAGGAGGACCCTGAGCGGCACGCGAAGGGTTGCGGGCTGCCGCGGCGGGCCTAGAAGGGAGTGCCGCCCACCCCGCGCCACCGGGAAAGGCCAACAGACAAACCGCGCCGCCCGCAAGGGCGGCGGCCGTCACAGCCCGAAGGGCTGCCCACGCCAAGGGGCGAAGCCGAATGGCCGAGACCGCCTGAGCTTGCCGAAGAAAAGCGGGCTCGGTTCACGAGCACCTGGTGCGCGTCGTCAGGCGCGCGGGCGCCCGCCAGGACGGCAGGCTGGACAGATTTTTCGAACGGATCGCGATAAATACTTCAAATGAATGCTGCACCGAAAACATGTGCGATGCAGCATTTCGTAAGCATTTACAACGGACGGCTCAGACTCGAGACTTCCGCCATGCCGCCTTGCGTGGCTTCCTCCGAACAAAACCAGCGCTCGCCTTTCAACAGGTTGAGGCGCGTGTCCCAGTAATATTCCTGTCCGGGAACATGATAGATTCGCTCGCCCGTGTTGTAGCTGATATTGGCTTTGATGTTGCAGCCGACAGCGGCAGGGTCGATTCGAAGGCAAGAAAGCCAGCCAGGAGTTGTCTTGATAGCGACGGTTGCCCACGCCCCTTCCCTCCGAAGAGAGAATGCGACGTTTGCAGCCTGGAGTCTACAAGTCGGGTCTAATTCACCGGTCCTGTTCCGAACCATTGAATGAACGGCGCATCCTTGCCCGTGATATCCTTCACCGTCTTTAACAGCGCTTCATGGGTGCGTTGGAGAGCCAGGTAATGGTTGCTGGTAGGGGATAGAAGCGGCTGGACGATGCTCTTGTGCAGCCGTTCCGCCTCCGCCAGAAAGCGCTCGATTTCAGCCTGTGAAAGCTGCTTGGAAAGTTTGGTCCTAGCCATTGCGATCTCCATTGAGGAATCGCCCCACCTAGGATTATCATCCTATATCAGCATGGCCGGGTAAAGACCCACCCGCAGCGGAATGGCAGCTTGCCGAAGAAAAGCGCGCTCGGTTCACGGCACCGGCGCGAGCAGTTGGTGCGCGGGCGCCCGCTAGGACCGCAGGCTGGACAGAATCTCGCACGGATCAGCGTCAAGCGCCGCAGTTAAGTCGAGAAACTCGATGACGTCGAGACGCCGCTCTCCACCCTCGTACTTGGCCACGAAGGATTGGGGACGATCAAGTTTCTCGGCCACCTGCGCCTGAGTCAGGCCTTTGGCCTTGCGCAGGGAAACCAACTGGGCCAGAAACCGCTGGTGGCGGGGCGATCGAAGAGACTTGGGCATGTAGGCGAACCGGTCGGGTAAAGACCGGATCAGCGACTAATCCCGGTTTCGGATTATCCCATTTTGGGATATGCTGCGGGCGCTCAACAGGCGAGGTTCGCAGGCATGAATCGACCAATGGGAACAGATGAGAGTCGAAGCTCAACGTTGAGGGATGAAGTCCCCTGGTCGGAGAGCCTGACGGCCTACGACAGGGAGCATTTCACGATCTACCTGCGGATCCTGGATGCCTGCGCCGACAATGCCAGCGAAGAGGAGATGGCCGATCTCATTCTCGGCATCGACCCGGCCCTTGAACCGGTCCGCGCCCGCAAGGCTCTTCGCAGCCATATCGACCGTGCGAACTGGATGGTGACGACTGGCTACAAGGAACTGTTCGCCGGCTGAGGCACAGCACGGATTGTCATGCTCTTCAAACAAGGAAGTTCAGATACCCGCCATTCATGAGCGCACGGCCGCGAGAGACGGCGCGGCGGGAGCGGTCACAACTGGTTCGCGTGCTGTTTGACTGCCATTTCTAGTGCTTGGCTCAGAGGCACCGCCTTGGAGAAGAGGAAGCCCTGAGCGGTCCTGCAGCCAAGCTTGTGCAGGGTTTGCCGATCCGCCTCTGTTTCGACGCCCTCGGCCATGACCTCGATCCCGAGCATGTTACCGAGATCGATGACCGATTTGACAAGCAGTCGGTCCTCTCGGGACTTGGCCAAGCCGCGAATGAAACCCTGGTCTATTTTCACCTTGCGTATCCGACTGTCCTTGAGCGATGCCAACGTGGAAAAGCCGGTGCCGAAGTCATCGAGCGCGATGGAAATGCCGGCATGTGAAAGCCGTCCGAGCTTTTCATCCACTCTGTCCGGGTCAACCGGGGATTCTTCGGTAATCTCGATCTCGAACATCGTTGCAGGGAGACCTCTTGCCGCCAGACCATCCAGAACCATGTCGTCGATATCGCCGGCTTCCAGTTCGCGCGGCGAAATATTCATCGCCACACGGAGATCACGACAGTCAGCTTTCACCAAGCCGTCGATAAAAGCACAACAGTCGGCGAATACGGTTTGCGTCAGCAGCTGAAGCATTCCGGTTTCGCGTGCAGCTGTGATGATTTCGGGTGGAGAGATGGCGCCATGAGTCGGATGGGACCACCTCAGCAAGGCTTCAAAACCGACCACGGCCTCGGTGTCGAGTTTCACGATCGGCTGGAACCAAGGTTGCAAGCTTCTCGTCTTTATCGCCGAATGAAGGTCCCGTTCGACGGACTGGCGGCGTTGCAGTTCCCTGTCGAGTTCGGCATCGAACAGGCAAAATTCGTTCCTGCCACGACGCTTGGCCGTATAAAGGGCGATATCCGCCCGCAACAACATTTCCGTCAGGCCCGGCGTCTGCGCCAAGTATATTCCTATCGATGCCCCGACACGGACGGACGCGACCTCGATATAGGGTCGGGCAATTTTGGCTATGATATTGGAGGCGAGATCACTGGCAGAAAGCGAAACCCTCGTTGAGGGAAAAAACAGCACGAATTCATCGCCGCCGATACGAGCGAGCGTTGAGCCTTCCGGTGCTTCCTCCTCTATGCGGCGGGCGATCCTGACAAGCAGTTCATCACCGGTCCTGTGACCGTAGGTATCGTTGACGGATTTGAACCCGTCCAGATCAACCAGCATTGCCACGAAGGGGCCATCCGCGGTCTCGAAACGTCCGATTGCGTCTTCGAGGCCACGCCTGTTGAGAAGGGCCGTCAGGTGGTCCTGCCTGGAACTGGCCTTCATCTCCGCCGCAAGCCGCTCGGCCTCATGCCTCAGGCGGCTCGCTTCGCGGAACCGTGCTTGCCCAACACACGAAGCTCGAACCAAGCCGCCCATGAAAAGCAGAACGGTAAAAGCCAGAATGTAGTCTTCAAAATTGCCTTTCGCCAAAAGGCATCCCACCGTGATGAGGAGCGGAGGTGTGATGAAGTTGGTCGCCGCCGCGGCATACGAACTGCCGTATGTAACCGCACCAGCGGAAATGCCCGCCAGAATGACCAGATGCAGCGGTGCTTGAGGTGTCGTGTATCCAACAGTCAGGACGGCCAGGAAGGACCAGGCAAACCCTGCCAGAAGGGCAAGGATGCCAAACCAGCGAAGCCGCGGCAAAACCCCCACTAAACCGTCATGGCGCCCCGTTTCCTTTAGCTGATAACGCGCGAGTGCAAGGCGGGCGGCATTTATCGCATTGACGACCAGGAACCAGATTGCAGCGGCAAAGCCGCTGCCAGAAAGGGCGTGCACCGCCCAAATCAGGCCTGACAGGATACCGCTTATCGGCATCGACACGAAGAGGCCGGTCCTCAGGTCAGCAAGCTGATCCTGACGGATTTTGGCCTCCAGCGTGTCTACTTTCTTCGGGGCCATGGACGGACCAGCTTGCTCCCATCGTTGTTCGCGAGGACAAGCTTACGCAGGCCCACTGAAGGACGGGTTAACTATCCAGCGGGGGGTAACCAGTGCGCTCACCATGTCTTCGGGGCGCACGTCTGCTCTTGGCCTTGCCGTCTGACCATCGAGCTCTTGCCCGCACGCGTGCCTTGATCCGAATCATCCCAGGATCGGCAACGTCACCATGGAAGCAGCCCTGCCAACGGCATCAACGCGCCCGGCGAGACAAAAGGAAGCCGGGCCGAGATAGCGTTCCAGAGCGGCAGCGCTGCCTGCGATTCACCGCCTGAGCATGGCCGAAATGCCATGGCGGATAAAGGGAAGATATTGGGCAAAGCGAAGCCCCGCATGTCTTGCAAGCCGTGCCGCCGGGTGCTCGCCTGAGTAGAGACCGACAAGTACATTCGTAGCATGATAGAGCGGTGCCGCCGACAGACGCAGCCGGCTTTCGTATCTGCCGAGCATGTCGGGATCAGCAATGTCGCGGCGCTCGCGATATGCCGCCAGGATTCCATCGGCGAGTTGCTTCTGGCCACTGAGGCCGATGTTGAAGCCATGCGCGGTCACCGGGTGCATGCCGAGGGCAGCATCGCCGATCAGTGCCGCACTCGGAGCCCAGAACTTGTGCGCCCAGGTCGTGACCAGCGGATAGGCATGGCGGGTGCTTGCCAAGGTCATCTCTCCGAGGCGTCCTCGACACCGGCTCGTCAATTCCATGAGGAACAAATCGTCGTCGAGAGCAAGCAGTCTGTCGGCCTCGCTTGAGCGCAAAGTGAGAAGCAGCGACGACACGCCTTCCATGAGCGGCAACATCGCTATCGTCTGATGGTGATCGAACCATTCGACCGCGATCTGGTGATGGGCGCGCTCGTGCCTCACCCGGCAAATCAGCATGGAGTTGCCAAGCCGATTGATCGCGGCGCCAATGCCGAGGAGGTCGCGCGTCGCGGACAAACGCGAATCCGCTGCAACGAGCAGCCGAGCGGCCAATTGCCTGCCATCACAGAGCCTTATGACTGCTTCTTTGTGGCTGGTTGTTGCATTGACGACCGAGCGGCCGCACAGCAGCTGCGCATGACCCTGGAAGCGGACAATCTTGAACAGGGCGGCGCGGATCCGACAATTTGGGACCAGAATTCCGAGTGGTTCCGCAGATCCGCTGGGAGAATCGAAGCACAGGGCGAAAGGGCTCGATCCGTTGAGCACGCGCGCGCCTTGTAGCGGTGATTTGTCCGAAGCGGGGATGGCATCCCAGGCGCCGAGCTCGCGAAGGATTCCAACCGATGCGTGGGTCAGCGCGATCTCGCGACCGTCGAAAGCCGGATTCGCCAGGCTTTCGAGCGACTGCCGTTCAACCACTGCCACCTTGAGTCGGCTCTGGGCAAGCGATGCGGCGAAGGAAAGTCCGACCGGCCCGGCTCCGACGACAATAACGTCGAATCTATCGACAGAGCCGGCCATCAGCGTGCCGCCATAGCGTCGGCTATCTGCGACGAAGAGCACTGGAGCGCATCGCAATCGATCCACGGTTTGCGGCTCATGTCCCCAAGCGTCTCCACGCGACCTAACCGTCCGTTAGACATCCGTTCTCCGTTGAAAAATGGTCAATGAAACCATGCCGACGAAGAGATAACCCTGATCTGGATCAACCAGGCTCGATAAACGCGGCAACCGCTGGTTCACGGTCGACTGGTCGATCGCCACGCCATGGTCTGGTCAGGTCATCATGGAATGGCGGGCTTCCCCTTCGGTGCGGCCCTTTCACGGCGGTAACAGGGGTTCGATTCCCCTTTGGCGCACCAGCAAAATCAATCACTTAGCTGCATTTTCCGCAAACTCGTCTAAGATTCATCTAAAATTTGTTATGTGGAAAACGGTGGATTTGGGTGGAGATTGATGGAATCAGATAGCCGAACGTTGAAATTGGCTCCTATATGAGTGCTTGGGGGGCCAGATGCATTGTGAGGTTGAGTTTCTGCCGGTTGGCTCCGGCTCCAAAGCCGGTGACGCCATTGTAGTGCGTTATGGCGACGCTGCCGATATCATTTGATCTTGGTCGACGGTGGCCATGCCGAAACCGGAGACAACATCGTCGCGCACCTCAAGAAGCAGTTTGGGCCATTTCCTGTGCTTGAGCATGTAGTGCTGACGCACTCCGATGCGGACCACGCGTCGGGGCTGCGCACCGTCTTGAGCGAAATTCCTGTGCGAAATCTCTGGATGCATATTCCATGGCTGCTCGCCGAGGAATCCCGTCACCTGTTTTCAGATAAGCGATGGACTCCGGAAGGCCTGAAGGCGGCTGTCAAAGCCGAATACGGGACGATCAGTGAAATCTACGATCTAGCTGTCGAAGCTGGCTGCAATATTTTCTTTCCGTTTCAAGGTGCCGACATTGGTCCATTCCGGGTGTGCTCACCAAAGAGGGCTACTTACAACTACCTGCTCCCACAATTCGAAAAAACACCCGACCCGGATCAGGGCGCTATCGAAGCGGCCCATATTTGGATTGGGAAGGAATCATTGACCCACAAGATTTTTGAAGCTGCGAAAGCAGCATTGCAGGGCTGGACCGAGGAAACGTGGGATAACGAGCGATTGAAGGATGGAGGCATCACCAGCGCAAGCAACGAGTCTAGCGTCGTGCTTTATGGCG
The DNA here is from genome assembly GCF_040321085.1 of Mesorhizobium sp. M0522. Taxonomy (NCBI): domain Bacteria; kingdom Pseudomonadati; phylum Pseudomonadota; class Alphaproteobacteria; order Hyphomicrobiales; family Phyllobacteriaceae; genus Mesorhizobium; species Mesorhizobium sp. M0522. The sequence goes on along the minus strand of NZ_JAMYQW010000065.1, from coordinate 4,355 downwards.
CCTTCGAAAACAACGCCCGCGTTTTGCTAACCGGTGACACGGGTGTGAGCGGTCTTTGGTGGACAGCTAGTTACGCAGAAAGCGTGGGCCTGCCCCTTCAGCAGTTCACCTTTGTGCAAATCCCGCATCACGGAAGTCGCCGCAATGTGGGGCCGACTGTTCTGACCAAACTATTGGGGGAGAAGCAGCCGGAAGGCGCAGCGTATCGCTTCTCGGCGTACGTTTCAGCACCCAAGGATGACGCCAAACATCCACGTCGCATGGTTCTCAACGCATTTAAGCGCCGTGGCGGCCTCATCATTGCGACACAGGGAGGCAGCAAAGTTCATTGGGGAGGCTTCCCGGCACGTCCTGGATATAGCGTGGCGGAAGGCCTGCCCTTCTACACACAGGTCGAGGAATATACGTGAGCACAGGTGGACCGCCGCGCTCGTTGAAAGATCAGACCCGCTGGCAGCTTTGGCTTACGATTGCCGCGAATTTTGCTTTGTTTTATGGGGTGGCACAGTCTGACGCTCTTGCGGTTTCCGGCATCAAGGGCCTGCTGGTGGGGGCCGCAAACCTTCTTCCGGTCGGGCTAGCTCTCATTGTTACATCAGTCGCAAACGGCCTTCTGAACGCCGCTGCGAAAGCCCGCTTGGTGTTTCTTCGATGGCACTTTGCATTGCCTGGACATCGAGCCTTTAGCAGCCACGGGCCGACAGATCCTCGCATCGATATGTCTCGACTGAAAGACTCTTTGGGAGATACTTTCCCCCGAACACCGGGTGACGAAAATCGCCTGTGGTATCGGTTTTACAAAGACGTCGAGTCAGAGACCGCAATCCTCCATGCTCACAGGGAATTTCTGTTTACTCGCGACTACGCCGCTTTTTCGTTCCTGTTTCTTTTCGGCTTTGGGACCGCAGCGGTTTTCATGGTGCAGTCCCTGAGGGTGTCGTTTATCTATTGCGCCGTTCTGCTGCTACAGTTCTTGGTTGTTCGCCACTCGGCGGCAACCTATGGTGTCCGGTTGGTAACAACGGTGCTGGCGCGCCACGCAGCGAAGACGGTTTGAATTTCCGGGTAGTATAGGCTCCTCTTACCCTCACGCCGTCCTCCAAACCTCGACGCTGGTAAAGAGTTCGGACTCGCCGGAGGCGGCGGCTAGTCCAAACCCGGCCGTGTTGTTGGTTCCCGAACACCAATGCTCGACGCGGTGCGCCTTGCCGGCGAGAGCGGTTCCCCATCCGAACGAGTCGGTTTGTTGGTGAGGGCTGGTGTCAGCCACCGCGCTAGAGCCGGAGGCGACCACAACACCGTCAGTGACATTGAAGAGCCTGGCGATGTGTTGTGTGGCTCCCCATGCCGGCGCCCGCCACCGGACCCTGCAATTTACCGATGGCGTGAATTCGTCGCCGGCCAAGGTGATGACACCAGCGGGATCATATGACTTGGTGTTCAAGGTTCGTGGTCGAAATGCACATTTCTTATGTCTGCACTTGCCGTCGTGGCGCTCGCCCTTTCGGCATGCTCGGCGGCGGCTTTCGAGTTCGAACGCGTCACCGTCACCAACGCCAGCTACGACAACCCGCTCGCCGAGCGCATAGAAGAAACGGCCTGATGCCGGAGGCGATGTCGTCAAGGTGCATTGCGGTCCGACGATGGAACCGACAAAGTCTTCGCCGACTTCTCCTACCGTGTCACGTTCCAGCCGGACGGCGGCATAGACGTCACCCAGTGGTAATTCGGCCTTGACCGATGTTCCTATTCCGTTCTAGCGCAGGAATAAATTCATACGGTGAAGAATGCCGAGGCGATGGGCTGAGGAGGCCGAACTAGCCCGCGCTTATCATGGTGCGCGCCAACGCGGGGAAGCGGGTCACGCTCTCCCCGGATACCGCACTATTCGTCGGATTGAAGCTGTTGACTGCCTCGGCGAAGCCAACGGCCGCCGAGGTCGCACTTATGATCTGCGATAGCAAGTGTGAGCGCCCGTGTTACCCCTGCCAAGGCAAGGCCAACGGGATAGTCCGCGCCTACGGCACTGCGCCGGCTAACGCCGGTCTACACAGGTTTACGCTACTGAAAAGTCGGCGAGACACCCGGAATTGCGTGACCTGTTACTTTGGTAGTGCTTTTCTATTTACTAATTTAGTTGCGGCTTGTATTATGGCTTGTTTCCGAGATGAAAAGGGGTCTGCAATGAAAGCTTACGGCAAGATCCTACTTGTCGCCGCAACGGGTTTGTTACCTACGGCGGCGTATGCTGATACGTGCGATACGGGGAAAGACTCTTGCAGCATAACATGCCCCAAGCGCTGCTATGCGTCTTGGGATGCCACCGCAAAAACCTGCAGCAAGGGCTGTAGGGACACGCTGGTTGAGAAGAAGAGTCACACTCTTTATATGTCAATCAACGGATTGACGAAGCAAGAGCTAATGTCGCTCTTGAAAGGAAAAAAGCTCGCAGATTGAGATTGTTACGTTTCGGCGGTCAAGGTCTTGCCGGTTTCGAAAGCGATCATGTCTGCATTTTCTTGTTTGAGAATTCTAGATCAATATCAAGAGGTTGGCGAGGCCACGGGGCGACGCAGTCCAACTGGCTTTTCGGGATCTCGCCGGACAGGATGCAGCCGTATCGGTCATAGGCGCCGATACCTGGGGCGAAGAACCATGCGGAACGCCCGGCGGCATCGGTGTGGGCGCCGTCCTCCTCGTCTCGAAAAGGGCGGAGCGGCCCGACACAGAGGCCGCCTCGGGTGCGATAGGTTCCGCCGGTCCTGACGTCGATTGGTTCGCCAAGATCTTGGTCTTGACCGACTTTAGCGAGCCTGGCTGCGGCCAAGATCAACTTGCTGAATTCGGGCAATTCTATATTTCGGGTGACGGCCATATCGAAGCGTCCTCTTTGGTTGTGGTTAGAGCCGGCGAGTGTTTCTATCACTCGCCGGCTCACTCACATTTCGACAAATCCATTCGCAAATCAAGTACAAAACGAGCTTGCCACGTTTTATCAGGTGATGGCGGGAGATATCTTCCCATGTTGTTTGCGATATGCAAACGATACTGATTTTTAGTTTGCGATATACAAACGGAGGTCTAGAATCCCCGAATGCTAAGGAGTCAGTGCAGGCGCGTGCTCGCGACACTCTCTATGCGCGGCTCGTCGCCCGATAGATGAATTGTGCCGGACAGCCAGAGCCTACCGGAGGCGTGCGGGTCCGCCGTGCGTATGATCTTATCTCGGGCAACGGGGGAAACCGCATCCGTCGCAGCCAAGCCGTTCTTGACGACGACGCCGACGTGAGAGGCATTCAAGGATTGAAGCCGCCGTGCGTGCTTGCTGACGCCCGCATTCAGGGCAGCTTTGAAGTCGTTGTTAACGCGGAGCACGGTTGCTCGGGCGAAATTGGCAGGCAAACGGCCGCGCCAATCCTGCAGGTCGGCTTCCGTCAAGCAATGCAATTCTTTGTGAGCAATAGCGGCGTCGGACAGAATGTGCTTTCGCATACGATTGCCGGCATCAAGGCGAGCGCCGCGAGCGCGCTCAACCTTCTCGCGTTCTAGTATGTAAGCCTCGGTGACACTGCGGACGGTTACAGGGTCGCCAGCGGCCTTTGAGACGGCTTCGATACGTTTTGCCTCGACCAGTCTTCTGCCCGCTAACTTATTGAATTATATGGAAACGTATGGAAAAATAGCAATGCGCGAAGCGGCACAAACGCAGCACTTTCCTGGCCGAAAGTTCGGCAACGTATTCTGGCTGATGCGTTCGCACCCGTCGCGCGCCGAAATCGGCATGAGGCGAAGCAACCGGGGAAAATATTCGAGCGAGTCGTTGCAGGGCAGGCTGGCTCAGCTGCGTGGCTCGTCGCGGTCGATCAGGATCCGCTCGGCGGCGCCATCGAGATCTTCATATTGGCCGCTCCTCAAGGCCCACAGAAACCCGGCCAGCCCAAGCGCTCCGAGGAACAGGGCCACAGGTATGAGGTAGGCGAGCGTCGTCATGAGGATTGTGCCAGTGCGCCAATGTCGGAGTGCCTGTCATTGTCGGGCATCTTGCACCGATGCATTTGACACGAAACCTTGCAAGCGTAGCGCATTGCCGATGACCAGGAGGGACGAGGCGGACATCGCGACCGCCGCAATGAGTGGCGTAACGTGCCCCAGGATGGCGACCGGCACGGCGATGCCATTGTAAACGATCGCGAGGGCGATGTTCTGCCGGATCAGCCGTCCGGCCTTCCGCGAAATGTCTAAAGCAAGTGGGACCGCCAGAAGACTTTTACGCAGGAATACGAAATCCGCCGCATTGCGGCCAATGTCGGCGGCCGTGGCCGGCGCGAACGAAACATGCGCCGCGCTCAGCGCAG